>DBFNYT010000001.1:0-3228 GCA_048425625.1 Collinsella sp.
CTGCGGACGCTCGGGGCGTTGAATGAACCCTGAAATGATTAAAATCGCTGTTAGTAAATAAGTAGCAGTACTCATATTTGCCATTTTTTGAACACGGTCCTCTAAGGAGACCTTTCCAGAGACGTCAGACGGCCTCAAACAGCCATAATCCAAAGGCCGCCTCAAACAATTACTCATTTAAGTGCGTCCCCAATGAGCACCCCCAATGACTAGCTATAAAAAGTTGTATACCAGCATCCAAAGATGTCGAAAAATGTCGACTTTGGATGCTGGTGTACATGTTTAGGCCGTATGGGGTGGGGCCTTGGACGGACGGGATACGCGTACTAGAGCAGGTTCTCCTGTACCCACGCGATGATGTCGCTCGACTCGTAGAGCGGCTTGCCGTCGATGAACAGGCAGGGAACCTGGCGCTTTCCGCCGACGGCGATGAGTGTCTGCTCGGCTTCGGCATCGGTCGAGATATTGCGCTCGGGGATGGTCACGCCGTTATCGGCCAGGAAGCGCTTGACCTTCATGCAATACGGGCAGCCGGTCATAACGTATAGCTCGAGTTCGTGATTAGTAGCCATGGCTCTCCAATCGGTTGAGGTTTCGATTGAGATACCCAAAGCCGCCGCGGTCTATGCGCGAGTTAGCGATGACTCGATGGCCTGAACCAAAAACGCCGTAGCGCCTGTGCCACAGGGCTTGTCGTAGTAGTCGATAAAGCGCTGGTCGGCCAGATATCCATGAGCGAGGCCCAGGTATGCTTCGTCTTGGGGCTGGTGTCCCCAGTTAAGGCCAATCCATCGACGGTGCATTGCGACGAGCTTGCGGGCTTCGTTGCTCTCTGGGTCGCCGTCGCCCATGGCAATCGAGAGCTGACCTAGAATAGCGCGTTCAAGTTCCTTCATGTCGTTCCATGTCTCGGGGTCCATGTCCAGCAGTGCTTCGTTTGCTGCGCCGATCGCCTCGTCGCCATAGCGCGCCCGCGCCTCGGCGCCGTAGCGCTCCTCGTTTTCCTGCACGGTGCGCCAGCGCTCCAGTTGCGGCAGGACGGCGCCCATGAGCGAGACGGCTTCGTCGAGCGACATACCGGTGCTTTGCGCCAGCCGCGGGGCGCAGTCCTCGATCATTGCCTCCATCGTGGTTTCGTAAGTGTACTCGCCGTGGTCGTAGCACCACTTGCAGTAATGGTCGTTCGCGGTGCCCGCGGCATCGGTGCCGCAGTCGTCGGGCGTGAGTATCATGCCGCAGCTCTGACAATAGTGCTCGGGCATTTCGAGCAGGTGAAACAGGGGCTCGCCGGTTACGGCGGCAATGAGCTTCATCATGTCGATGCCCGGTGTGACCTCGCCGCGTTCCCAACGGCTGACGGCTTGGCGTGTGATGAAGAGCTTGTCGGCGAGCTGCTCTTGGGTAAGGTGATGGGCGCGACGGATGGCAATGAGCTTTTCTGCAAAGGCCATAGCGGCTCCTTTCTGTTGGTTGATGGCTTAAGCATACGCGGCGGCAGGCACCCTTCCAAGCAACCGTTGGTTGCACGACGGGAGACCGCGGCTAAGAATTGCGCGCAACGCCCCATACCTCCATGCCGTACAATGACCGGCATGGAACCTATTGCACACATACATACCGACCTGCCGCAGAAGTTCGGCATTCCGCGCAACAGCTTTTTGGCGCCCCATCTGCAGGGACGCATCATTTTTGAGCCGGAATTTGCCTCCAGTGCGGCGGTTGAGGGTCTGGACTCCTTCTCTCACCTGTGGCTGCTGTGGCGCTTCGAAAACGGAACGCCCGGCGGCACGGCTAAGGACATAGCTACCGATGCCAAGACGCAGGACAGGTCCGGCACCAACGCAAAATGGTCGAAGACCGTGCGCCCGCCGCGTCTGGGCGGAGCCGAGCGCGTGGGCGTCTTTGCCACACGCAGTCCGTTTCGCCCTAATCCCATCGGTCTTACCTGCGTCAAGCTTGATCGTGTCGAGTTCACCGACGATGGCCCGATCATCCATGTGCTGGGGGCCGATCTGCGCGACGGCACGCCCATCTACGATATAAAGCCCTATATTCCGTTTGCCGACTGTCACCCGGATGCGACCGGCGGCTGGATTGAGGATGCTCCGTGGGAAGAGCTCGACGTCGAGTTTCCGCAGACGCTGCAGGATATGGTCCCGCCTGCAAAGCTTCCTGGCTTGGTCGAGGTTCTTCGTCAAGATCCGCGCCGCGCGGGCAGCAAGCACGAGCCAAACCGCATTTACCATTTGGCTTACGCCGGGCTTGACATGTCGTTTACGGTCGACGGAGCCAGGTTGACGGTAACCGCCATCAACGACGCGCGGGACTAGCCGGCCATCTATCCGTATCCGTCAAAATCAACAGCAAACCTCATGCCAAAACCGCCCACGCTGGCGGACAATAACGCCTACCAAAACAATCAACTTTGCATGGGAGCTCAGCATGAAATACGACTTTAGCTCGCTTATCGACCGCCACGGCATGGATGCCATCGCCGTTGACTCTTGGGGCGAGATCCCCGGTATGGCTCCGAACGCACCCGACGAGGGTTTCGACCGCATTCCCATGTGGGTGGCCGACATGAATTTTGCCACGGTGCCCACGGTCCAGGAGCACATCATTCAGCGTGCCCAGCACCCCATGTTCGGCTATTTCAATCCGCGCCCCGAGTATTTCGACCGCATCATCGAATGGCAGAGCCGCCGCAACGGCGTTGAGGGCTTGGCGCCGGAGCATATCGGCTACGAAAACGGCGTGCTGGGCGGTGTCGTGTCGACGCTGCGCGCGTATGTCCAGCCGGGCGATGCGGTGCTGGTTCACAGCCCCACCTACATCGGCTTTACCAAGTCCATCGAGGCCGCGGGCTATCGCATTGTCCACAGCCCGCTTAAACTCGACAACCAGGGCGTGTGGCGTATGGACTTTGAGGACATGGAGTGCAAACTCGCCCAAAACCACATCCATGCCGCGGTGTTCTGCTCGCCGCACAATCCCTGCGGGCGCGTATGGGAGCGCGACGAGATAGAGCGCGCCATGGACATCTATCGCCAGCACGATTGCGTGGTGATCTCGGACGAGATTTGGTCCGATATCATCCTGCCGGGACACAAGCATATCCCGACGCAGTCGGTGAGCGAGGATGCCCGCATGCGCACGGTTGCCCTCTATGCGCCGAGCAAGACGTTTAACCTGGCGGGTCTGGTCGGCAGCTACCACATTATCTACAAC
>DBFNYT010000002.1:0-3978 GCA_048425625.1 Collinsella sp.
CCCCGGTCAAATCATGACCGGGGACTCGTTATGTCTGAACATGATGTCGTAGTACCGGGATCATGCTGCTACATGCGCCTGTTGCCATGCTGCTCGCGGATGAGCTGCTCGCCGGTGCGCGGGTGCTCGTTGGGAGTGTACTCGAGCAGATCATAAAGAGTGCAGTTAAGGGCCTCGCATATCCTGTCCAGCTGGTCAAACCCGATCCGCTCCGCGACGTCGTTATATAGATTAGAGATAGTCGTGGGGCGGATACCAGTCTCCTGTGACAGGCGCAGTTGAGTCCATCTGCGCTCCCCGAGGATGCGTGACAAGTGATTGATAATCATCCTTATCACCCCTTACGGGGATATTATAGCGTAAATCGACAAAAATGACGTAAAATTGTGAAATATTTACACATTACGTTATTTGCGGATATACATGTAAGGGCACATGGGATATGTGATATACCATTACATCTATACCTGCAATAATCCCCGGTAATCTATAAGACTACCGGGGAATCATACTAATAATTACGGATGATTATCTCCCTATAAGGGATCGTATTACCCTGAGATGCCAGATGATTGCCCCTGACGAGGCCCTCGATGGTACATCCATCATATAACTGCCTGATATATGGATCATCGTTATACGACAAAATAAACCGCCCCTTAATTGCACCCAAAACGGCGGCTAAACGCTCATGGTCAGCGCGCGTAAAAGGCGCGTCGTAGTAATGCTCTGTGTCAACATAAGGCGGGTCGCAGTAGATCAATGCGTCTGGCCGGTCATAGGTACGGATCAATGGTGCAAAGTCCCGATGCTCGATCTTGACCTTGCGCAGGCGCTCCTGCACCTGCGGGAGGTAGTTGATACCGCGATCAAGCACGACCTCGCTGGTCTTATACGTCTGCTTATCGCATCCATAGCTCTCTCGGATAATATAATAATACCGCGCGGCCCGCTGGATGTCCGTAAGCCCCCCAACCTCAAGCTGATGCCGGATGTCGAAGAAACACTCGCGGGCATCGGGCAGGCCGGAGAGCTCGCGTTGCAACTCCTCGCAGTGATACTTGACACAGCGATAGAGATTGACGAGATCGCCGTCGATGTCGTTATATACCTCCAGCTGGCCGGGCTGCTGAGGCTTACCAAACAGCACCCAACCGGCCCCGCCAAACACCTCGATATACCTGCTGATCTGACCGGCAGGAAAGCGCGATATAATCTCCTTGCGCAACGCCCTCTTGCCGCCGATCCAACCAATAAAACTGTTAATTGTGATCTATCCTCTCAATCATAATTGTAAGGGGGCATCCTCGGATAGGCACAAAATAACAGACTGGCCCAAATGGGCCAGTCTGCCGTCGAAGCGATAGGCTCGTACAACATTATGATACGATACCATTTCAATCCACGCCGCCCGAAATGGACGGCGGCATGAGAATCATCTCATGCTCATATCTTACGGCAAATGAGCGGCAATGTCAACCCAAAATAGGATCACTGCACGACCAGGTCTACGACCCTAAAGGCCGTGCAAATGCCCTTGCGGTCAAGGACAGCGCGGTCACCCTTGAGCTCGTCTACGGTGTACGTGTTACCGTAGACAAACGACGCAACGCCCTTGCCATCGTAGGTCTTGGCCCCCGTCTTAACCTTAACACGGCAGCCCTTGGTGACCGTCTTTGCGGGCGCACTCCCGCCGGATACCAACGTCAGGTCGCCAACCCTAAAGGCCGTGCAAATGCCCTTGCGGTCAAGGACAGCGCGGTCACCCTTGAGCTCGTCTACGGTGTACGTGTTACCGTAGACAAACGACGCGACGCCCTTGCCGTCGTAGGTCTTGGCCCCATCCCTGACCTTGACGCGGCTGCCCTTGACGATGCTGCTGGTGACGGGCTTGTCCGGCTGCACGGGCTTGGCAGCCTCATACGTGATCCAATCCAGCTTACCCCATGTATCCCAATTGCCATCCTCAAGGCGGCTGCGCACGACACCATGGTCAAATCCCTTGGCCTCGATCACCCAGCCGTCGCCGATATAGATACCAACATGGGATGTGCCTCGAAACAGCAGCAAGCCGATGATGTCTGGGATTGTCTTGATGCCGCCTTTGGTCTTACAGCGCTGCTTGAGTCCGCCGACGTTGACGTCCTGCGCGGCGACATACTTGGGCGCACTCGTGGGCGTGCTGCACCAGAGATAGCCCTTGATCAAGCCACAGCAGTCATGCACGCGCTTGCCAATGTGCTTAGCCCGTGCCGTCGCCGGTCGGCTGCCCTCAAATTGGCCGGGGTACTGCGCCATCTTGGACTTAAGGAGCGCCTCGGTTGCGACCTGACCAAACGTGCCGTACCAGTAGGGGTTGCCGACCTGCGCCTTAGCGTAAGCCACGAGCCCGGTATTAGTCTTGCTTGCCATAATGATGTCCTCCTAATAATGTAATGATCAAGCGGCCATGTTGGTGTCGCTACGCAACTCGCGCAGCTTGGCGATCAGCTCATGTACCGGGACTGCCCCGGCTGAGATCATAAGGCCCGTCATGATCTGTGAGACGATTGGCCAACGAGCCGCAAGGCCCAACGCGCTGAAAATATCAAGGCCAAACAGCAGTGCCACGACGACGCCGACGACAAGTGCCCATACCGGGGGCTTAACGTACTGCATCACCTTAGCTGGCATGATGTCCTTGATGCGGTCGACGATAAACTGCACGATGGCCGCGCACACGATGATCACGAGGATTGCCTGAGATACTCCTGCCATATTGGTTGCACCTCCTCTCATTGTGAATTGATAGAGCTATGATAATAGCCGTGGCGGCCAGCGCCACGGCCAGTATCGATATGGTGATTGCTGCCGCAAGGTATAGATGCGCCGCTGCGGCTGCTGCCTGGCTATAGATCATGCAACTTCCTCCCAGTAACGCGGGGCTGTGCCCGGGATCATCATACTGCTGGATGCAGATTGCAGGCATCGATAGATGTGGCCGTTGTAGCTGTAGTACAGCCCCTCGGTCACCGACATCAGGTGCCGGTATGGGATTGGGTTATTACGGTGCCCCTCTGCCCATTCGAGCGCGCCGATCGCGTCGAAGATCGCCTGCGCCGCCTCATCCACCTCCGCCTGCCGATCAATGGTGGGATTGGACGCAAGTAGCGCCTGACCAGCATCCCGTGCGGTAGCGACCGCGCCAAAATTGCTGTAGTCAGACGGATTATATTGATCCACCATGCCGATGGCCATCTCCAGCATCTCGGTATCCGCATAGGAAACATCCGCATTATCTCGTGCTCTTACGCGCAGCAGATAATTACCACCTACGGGCACCCGCTTAGGGGTTAATTGCACATCCTCAATGACAATCACACACGATCACCCCCGCAGTTGTCTTGTAAATCTCCGGCCCGATCGAGCAGGTTAGCAGCAGGTGGTGCCGTCCCGGATTGTCTACGGTCAGCATAAACGTAAGTAAATTACCCTCTGACACCACGCAAGACCCCTGCCCGACAACCTCTCCATAAAAATCATGCAGCTCCCACGTAGCCGACTGCACCATTACCCGTGCAGCCGGATCACATCCGTAGATACGCACGCGCTGCTGCCTACGCTCGCCCGGCATCAGCCGGATTGTTGGCCCATCCATCTAACATCCCTCCCAATCTGCACAATATCCCGCGTCCCACGCCGCGTTGTATCCCGGCATCCAGTCCAGCAGATAATCCCCATCCTGCCACGCAAACCGGATACCGGTTACATCCACTGTCATTAATACCGTGGCATAATAGGTGCTGTTGCCCGCCATATCCCAGGCTGTAAGGGTGACGTAGTACGTGCCATCCTCCAAGTCAGGAGGCACTTGCGCCGCCCAGTAGCCATCCTCACTACGGGCAAACACAAGGGCATGGTTATCAGCCATGCCCTCAATGCGCGTAATCATATCAATCCTCCACTTTGACGCGGATCACAAACGGTGCGCCGACATGC
>DBFNYT010000003.1:0-9080 GCA_048425625.1 Collinsella sp.
GCGGGCTTTGGTGCGGCGGACGCGGCGTTAGTCGCCGGCGTGTTCGTCTTGATCTCGACGTTCATCTGCATATCTCCTTGCCATGTACTCATGCTCAGCATCATCGATTGTCGCACGAAAAAGGGCGGCGGGCCCAATTGGATCCGCCGCCCTTGGCGTTTTGCGATGAGGGGCGGTTTTAAAGCCGGCCCCAAAAATCTACTCAGCGTCGGGGACCTCGTAGGTGGCCGCCGGCGTGTTGTCGCACACGACGGTAAAGCCGCCGTCCCTGCCGGCATCGACCGTCACCTGATCGCCCTCGCGCACCGTGCCGTCGATGATGGCGGCGGCGATGGCGTCCACGACCTCGCGCTGGACCAGGCGTTTGAGCGGACGGGCACCGAACACGGGGTCCAGGCCACCCACGGCGAGCATCTGCTTGGCCGCCGGGGTGATGGCAAGCGTCATGCGCTCCTTGGCCAGGCGTGCGCGAACGTCGGCAAGCTGGATGTCGACAATCTTCTCGATCTGCGCCATGCCAAGCGGATGGAACACCACGATATCGTCGATACGGTTGAGGAACTCGGGGCGGAAGGTCTGAGCCATGGCGGCGTCGACCTGATGGCGCATCTCCTCCTCGTCCTTACCGGACAGATCGGCGATGGCCTTGGAGCCCACGTTGGACGTCATGATGATAATCGTGTTCTTGAAGGACACCTGGCGACCCTGGCCATCGGTCAGGCGGCCGTCGTCGAGCACCTGCAGCAGCACGTTAAAGACATCCGGATGGGCCTTCTCCATCTCGTCGAGCAAGATTACGGAGTACGGACGACGGCGCACGGCCTCGGTGAGCTGGCCGCCCTCGTCGTAGCCCACGTATCCCGGGGGCGCACCGATCAGACGCTGGACGCTGAACTTCTCCATGTACTCGGACATGTCGATACGCACGAGCGCGCGCTCGTCATCGAACAGGCACTCGGCAAGCGCCTTGGCGAGCTCGGTCTTGCCTACGCCAGTGGGGCCCAGGAAGAAGAAGCTGCCGATGGGCTTGTCCGGATCGGAGAGGCCCGCACGGCTGCGACGCACAGCCGCGGCGACGGCGGAGACGGCCTCGTCCTGACCGATGACGCGCTTATGCAGCTCGCCCTCCAGGCCCTTCAGCTTGTCGAGCTCGCCCTGCATCATCTTGGACACGGGCACGCCGGTCCAGGCACTCACGACCTCGGCGATCTCATCGGAGGTCACCTGTTCGTTGAGGCCCTCGCCGTCCTGCTGCTTTTGTGCCTCGAGCGCAGCCTCGGAATCCTGAATCTGTTGCTGCAGACCCGGGATCACGGAATAGCGCAGCTCGGACGCACGGCCCAGGTCGCCGTTACGCGTCGCGCGCTCCTCTTCGCTCTTGGCCTCGTCAAGCTGGCTCTTAAGCTCCTGCACGTGGTCAATGGCGTTCTTCTGGTTGAGCCAGCCGGCCTTTTGCACGTTGAGTTTTTCCTGGACCTCGGCAATCTCCTGGCGCAGGGCCTCCAGACGCTCCTTGGAGGCGTCATCGGTCTCTTTCATGAGCGCCTGTTCCTCGATCTGCAGCTGAGTGAGCTGACGCGTGGTGGCGTCGATCTCGACCGGCATGCTGTCGAGTTCCATGCGCAGGCGGCTTGCCGCCTCATCGACCAAATCGATGGCCTTGTCGGGCAGGAAGCGGTCGGCGATGTAGCGATCGGAGAGGTCGGCAGCTGCCACGAGCGCGCTATCGGTGATATGCACACCGTGGAAGATCTCGTATTTCTCTTTGAGGCCACGCAGGATCGAGATGGTGTCCTCGACGGTAGGCTCGCTCACCATCACGGTCTGGAAACGACGCGCGAGCGCCGCATCCTTTTCGATGTACTTGCGGTATTCGTCGAGCGTGGTCGCGCCGATCGCGTGCAAGTCGCCACGGGCAAGCGCCGGCTTGAGAATGTTGCCGGCGTCCATGGAGCCCTCGGTGGCACCCGCGCCCACGATGGTGTGGAGCTCATCGATGAACAGGATGACCTTGCCCTCGGACTTTTGCACTTCCTTGAGCACAGCCTTCAAGCGGTCCTCGAACTCGCCGCGGTATTTGGCGCCGGCGACCAGCGCGCTCATATCGAGCTCGATAAGGTCGCGGTCGCGCAGGGTGCTCGGCACGTCGCCGGCCACGATACGCTGGGCGATGCCCTCGACGATGGCCGTCTTGCCGACGCCCGGCTCACCGATGAGCACGGGGTTGTTCTTGGTGCGACGGGACAGGACCTGGATGGTGCGGCGAATCTCATCGGTACGGCCGATGACCGGGTCGAGCTTGCCGGCGCGGGCCAGATCGCAGATGTTGCGACCGTACTGCTCCAGTGCCTCAAACTGAGTCTTGTCCTCGGCAGACGTCACGCGGTCATCGCCACGCAGCTCCTCGTAGACTTGCTCGATGCGCTCCTTGGTGACGCCGGCGTCGCGCAGTACGCGGCCCGCCTCGCCCTTGTCCTCGGCAAGCGCCATCAGCAGATGCTCAGTCACCACAAAGCTGTCGCCCATCTTGGTGGCCTTCTTCTCGGCCTTTTCGATGACGCGGACGAGCTCGTTGGACAGGCCCATCTGCTGGCCCTCGCCCGAAACCTTGGGCGCGTGGTCGATGGCATCTTGTGTGGAGCGTGCGAGCTGGGCCGGGTCGGCACCGATACGCTCGATAATCACGGAGATATTGCGCTCACCGGCACCGAGCAGGGCGGACAGCAAGTGAATCGGCTCCACCGCGCCGGCCTGCGCGTCGGCAGCCGTGCTCATGGCGGTCTGCAACGCCTCGCGCGACGTCATTGCTAGCTTATCGATTCTCATGGAATCACCTCTCTTGGGGCGGCCGCCCTACGGGGCGGCTTCACGTTGTTCGAGAAGTATTGTTGCCAGCTTTGCGCGATCTTATACACAAATCTAAGTCTCTATATATAAGATTTTCTGAGTGATTGAAAGATAGGGGTAAAGATGTCGGCCCGCCGCCGCACAGGTGCGCTACCGTCTCAATCTGTAACATCTATCGACCGTTTCTGGCTCCAGATGTTACAAATCGAGACGAATTGTTCAGCGGCACCCGTTTGTCTCAATCTGTAACATCTACTCGGCAAATAGAGCTCTATCTGTTACAAATCGAGACGAACAGAAGACACCCGAATCGAAAACCTAAATCTGTAACACCAGGCCCACTTTTAGCGGCCAAGATGTTACAGATCGAGACAAACCGAGAACTACTACAAAGGGGACGGGTACCTTTGTGGTGGTTGCAGTCTCTATTTACTTGCCGAACCCGTGCTTCCCGATTCGCCGCTCCAGGGCATCTCATCCTCGAAGAGCCATATACGGGCAGACCCACTATCGCGTGCAGTCTGCGGGTCGGGCAAGCAGGTCTGTTCATAGGCATCTTGGATACACTGACCCATAAAATCGTTGAGCTCGGCCTGGTCGCCCTCCATGACATAGGCTGCATCGCCGGCCATGATGTAAATACCCGGACCCTCATTGCCCTCGTAACCCGGATCGTACGAGACATCACATAACTTTGCGCCGTTTGCAGTGTCCAGCTCGATGGAAGAGTGGCATCCGCCAACCATGTCGTTCGCTTTTGCCCGATAGGACGCATATCCGTACCAACGCTTAAATGTTTTGCCCTTGAGTAGCTCGGACGCCCTATCGATCAGGCTTGTATCCGTGGTATAGCGCATGGCCCCAAGCTGAATACTCGGATAATTGCTAATACCCAGCACAGCCGGCTGCTCATCAAAATCAACGGTAATGGTCTCGGGCTTGTCGTCGCCGGTCAGAAGTTCGACAGATTGAGCCACAGGCTTGACCAACGGCTCCGTCACCGCAGCAGGTAGAAATGCCATACCGACAGCGCCCGCGCCAACCACAGCGATCGCAAGCGCCAAGACAATCAATCCAATACGGGCAGAACGGCTCACGGCAAAACACCCCACAATGCAAACCTTCGCCACCTGCACTAATGATACCGCCAGCTAACACTATTACCAAAAGAAGCCGCGCGCTCCTCACCACCACAAAGGGGACAGGCACCTTTGTGGTGGTTTTCGACGCTAACGGTCGACCATCTCGCGCCATGAGATTAAACTTGAATTGTTCTCTGAACATATCCATTTCTGCCTATCCTCAACAGATCTTTGTCTCGAGGAGCGCATATGAAGCCGTCTCATTCCACCGGTCGCAACGTCATCGCCATTCTCGCCATACCCATCGTGATGCTCTTCCTTATCGTCATCACGCCCTTTTCTTTTGGTATCGCCTCGCCCTTCGATCTTTGCGGGATGATCGACGCCGGCTCGCGTGCCACCTCGCTCTCCTTTGTCTGCCGTGGCGTGTTCTACGAATATGCAATTCCCACCGGAAGTTGGCAGTCTAAGTTACCGTTGCTCGGCAAGGTCGACGGATGCTCCCCCTATTTCTGCCTTGAACCTCAGGCGCTAAACTATCTGATCGACGACCAGCCACTCGACTCCATCACCCTCGCCTACGACTACGCACCAAACACCGATGAGCGCCACATGAACCAAGTCCTCGACAAGCTGCTTGGACAGTGCGGGCTCACCGCGGAAGCCGGTCGAACCATCTATAGCAACCGGAAATTAAAGCGAACAGAACTCCGCCGTGTCGGAAAAATCAAAGGGCGAAACGGGGCCGCCTACTGGGATGCTTGGGCAACACGCGACAAGGGCGAATTCGGACACAGCACCTATATGGTCACTGTCTACACCAAAGACGGAATTAAGGACAATGTTGACGATTTCGCGTCATCCAAACTCGGCATCCCCAAAACAACCAAACCCGCCAGCCCGGATGAAATCCTGTAGGGACGCTCATTAGAATGTCGTTCAACGAGCACGGCAACATCGAACTCGCCCCCCACCACCACAAAGGGGACAGGAGCCTTTGTGGTGATCTTCGGCCCCGGCGTTCACCATCTCAATCTGTAACATCTAGCGGCCGTTTTTGGGTCCAGATGTTACGGATCGAGATGAATTGTTCAGCAGTGCCCGTTTATCTAGATCTGTAACAACTACTCGGCAAATAAGGGTCTACCTATTACAGAACGAGACAAACCGCGACCACCACAAAGGTGCCTGTCCCCTTTGTGGTGGTTTTCGACAAAAGAAGCCGCCCGATAACAGGGGCGGCTTCAAGCAAGTCTATTTTTAGCGTCCCTCAAGACCCAACGAGAACGTCGCGGTAGCCCCGGACACACCTTTCCCTCGGGCGACCCTCGCGAAGCGCGTGAGCACGAGGGAAAGGTGTGTCCGGGGCGTACAGCAACGTTACTCGGCAGCGGCCTTGAACTTGTTGTAGTTGATCAGGCAGCCAGCCTTGACGATGGCACGCTCCTCTGCCGTCATATCGGCAATGTAGAGCTCGATCTGCTCAACCGCACCGTCGGCACGCACCACGTAGGCGGCGATGTCCTTTAGGTCGTCATCGAGCGCAGCGCGAATCCCCGGCACGAAGACATAGTCGCCCACCTCGAAGTTGGGCTCGGCCTCCATCTGGAAGGGCACCATGCCCCAGTTCATCACGTTGGAGCGATAGCGCTTGGTGGCGTACTCGTGGACGATGTTGGCCAGGCCACCAATTACGCGCTGGCAGCTCGCGGCCTGCTCGCGGGCAGAACCGTCACCGGGCTTCTTGGCATAGAGCATCGAGCCGTACTCGGTCGCCTTGGCGTCGGCCGCGACACCCGCGCCGGCCAGCGCCTCAAACACACCGGCAAGCTCGGCATCGAGCGCCGCCAGGTCGCCCGCGGCCTCGCCGGCAACGCGACGCTTCTCCACGGCATCGACCTCCTTGGAACGACCCACGTAGGCCGGGTCGCGGCGGCTCAGCGTAAACTCGGCCAGACCCAGCGGGTTGGAGCGGAAGGAGCTCGTCTCGCCCGAAGGAATGAGCTCGTCGGTCGTGGTGACCGGGTCCATGATCTTGGAGCACACCTTGAGCAGAATATCGTCGCCGAGGGGCTCCATCGCGGGCCACGGCTTGATGTTGGGGCCTTCGACCAGCTCGTCGGCAGGCTCCGCCTTGCCAAAGCCCCAGTACACGCGCTTTTTGTACGGTGCGTCGTCAAAGGTGTACTCGCAGGCCTCGTCCCAAGTCTCCTCGGGCAGGTCGGTCGCCGGCGTCAGGACGCCGCCGTTGGCAGCCGTCGCCGCAATGGAGCGGGCATCCATCAGGGCCACGGCGCTCAGCTGGCCATTACCCGGCTTGGAGCCCTCGCGGTTGGGGAAGTTGCGCGTAGTGTGGCGGATCGAAAGGCCGTTGTTGGCGGGCGTGTCGCCGGCGCCAAAGCACGGACCGCAGAATGCCGTACGCACGATTGCGCCGGCCTCCATAAGGTCATAGATATAGCCGCGGCGTGTAAGCTCGAGTGCCACGGGCTGGCTCGTGGGATAGACCGACAGCGAAAACTCGCCGCAGCCGGTGTTGGCGCCCTTGAGCACGCGGGCGGCCTGGACCACGGAGTCGTAGTTGCCGCCCGAGCAGCCGGCGATAACGCCCTGCTGCACGTGCAGCTTGCCGTCGACGATCTTGTCGAGCAGGCTAAAGTGCGTCTTGCCCTCGCCGATCTTGGCGGCCTCGAGCTCCACCTCGTGCAGGATGTCCTCGAGATTCTCGTTGAGTTCGTCGATCTCAAAGCCGTTGGAAGGATGGAACGGCAGGGCGATCATGGGCTTGATGCTCGACAGATCGACCTCGACGCAGCCGTCGTAGTAGGCGACATCGGCGGGCTTGAGCTCGCGGTAGTCGTCGCCGCGGCCATGCATGGCCAAAAACGCGTGCGTGTCCTCGTCGGTGGCCCAGATGCTCGACAGGCAGGTGGTCTCGGTGGTCATGACGTCGACGCCGTTGCGGTAGTCGGTCGTCATGCTCGCGATGCCGGGGCCCACGAACTCCATGACCTTGTTCTTGACGTAGCCCTTGGCAAAGACGGCGCGGATGATGGCGAGTGCTACATCGTGCGGGCCGACGCCGGGGCGCGGGGCGCCCGTGAGGTAGATGGCAACGACGCCGGGATAGGCGACATCGTAGGTGTCGCGCAGCAGCTGCTTTGCCAGCTCGCCACCGCCCTCGCCCACGGCCATGGTGCCCAGGGCGCCATAGCGGGTGTGCGAGTCGGAGCCCAGGATCATCTTGCCGCAGCCGGCGAAGTTCTCACGCATAAAGGAGTGGATGACGGCGATGTGCGGCGGGACGAAAATGCCGCCGTATTTTTTGGCCGCGGAAAGGCCAAAGACATGGTCGTCCTCGTTGATGGTGCCGCCCACGGCGCACAGCGAGTTGTGGCAGTTGGTGAGCACGTAAGGCAGCGGGAACTGCTCCATGCCCGAGGCGCGCGCCGTCTGGATGATGCCGATAAAGGTGATGTCGTGGCTCGCCATGGCATCGAAGCGAATCTTGAGCGCCTCGGGATCTCCGGACGTATTGTGTGCCTGGAGGATCGAATACGCGATGGTGCCACGCTTGGCGTCCTCGGGCGTCTGCGTAATACCACGCTCGGCAGCCTCGGCTGCAGGCACAACCTCGCTGCCGCCGCGCAGGTAGATGCCGTCCTCGTACAGCTTGACCATACTGTCTCCCACTCTGCCCAAAAATTTGAGCGCATAGCATACATTCGTTCAATATCGTGCCATAGAACGGTTGCAAGTGGGTTACGAATCTGCACGTTCACTTTATCTAGGTAAAGTAAAGGACGAGCCCAGTGTGGGGCCGGCAGATTTGGCGCAAGGGTGTCCCTTTCGACTAGTCATTTTAGAACGTCCCCAATGACTACCCATAACAACGTCGATGTTTTGGCGCGGACAGCGAAAGCCCGCCAGAGCGAGCAAGGTGCCTTGAAACAAGGCGGCATTGATCTTCTGATCATGCCGCCGAAGTTGAAAGGCAGATTGCCGCTCTGGCGGGCTTGCAGCGTCAACTGGTTACGCGGTTTGGAAAAACCGCGTAACTACAAATCCCCTCCGGCGCCCAGCAGTTTGCGCATGACTTGCTCGGGGTTAACCGAGCCATCGCGCGGGGCCAGGGCGGTGATCTTCTTCTGCATCTTGTACTCGTGCAGCTCGTCCTCGAGCTGGCGCACGCGGGCACGGAGTTTTTCGTTCTCGCGCTCGCGCTCCTCGGCACGCTCCTTCATATCGAGGATGCGCACCACGCCGGCAAGGTTGATACCCTCGTCGGTGAGCTGGTTGATGAGCTCCAGGCGCTCGATATCGGCACGCGAATACAGGCGCGTATTGCCGCCCGAGCGCTGGGGGTTCACCAGGCCCTTGGACTCGTAGACGCGCAGAGTCTGCGGATGCATGCCGGTCAGCTCGGCCGCCACGCTGATCATGTACAGCGGTTTGTTCCTATTGTCCTCGGCCATGCTACCTGACCCCTTTCCGTCTCGTTATCGTCCATCATAAGCCTGTGGACAGGCGCGTGCGCCACGACCGCCCTAGTACGTCGCCTTGTAACGGTTGACCTTCTCGCGATAGTCGCGCGTGTCGGCCTCGCGCAGCTTGGTCATGGCATCGCGCTCGTCATCGGACAGGCTCGTGGGAACCTGTACCTTGATCTCGACAAGCAGTGCACCGGTGCGCCCGCGATGCTTAACGTCAGGCGCCCCCATTTCCTTAAAGCGGAACTTCTTGCCCGTCTGGGTACCCGCGGGCACCTTCAGACGAACTGTTGCACCGCCGGGCGTCGGCACGTCCACCGTGCAGCCGAGCGCCGCCTCGTAGACCGAGACCGGTACCTCCATGGTCACGTCGGCGCCTTTGCGCTTAAACAGCGGATGCTCCTCCACATGCGTGGTCACGACCAGGTCGCCGCGCTCGCCTCCGGCAACGCCGTACTCGCCACGGCGCTTGTAACGCAGCTTGCCGCCGTCGACCGCACCCGCAGGCACCGAGACCGTGATGGTCTGCTGCTCGCCCGTCGAGGGAATGCGGTAGGTGACCTTGTGCGTCACGCCGCGGAACGCGTCCTCGGCCGTTACGTCGACAGTCAGCGACAGGTCGCCGCCCTTGCGCGCGCGGTTGCGGCCCGCGCCCGCACCG
>DBFNYT010000004.1:0-9116 GCA_048425625.1 Collinsella sp.
CGACTTGGCCGCCAAGCTGCGCTCTGCCAAGGCCACGGCCGCTGAGGCGCGCGACGCCATGCACGATGCTCGCACCGCCCGCCATGCTGCAATCAAGGGCATCCACGATGCGCGGGCTGCCGCTCGCCACGAGGAAAAGCGCGACGAGTAGCCGTCACGCCCATCCATAACAGCCTGGCTAAAGCAAAGCGGGGGCGGACGTTATCTCAACGTTCGCCCCCGCTTATGCGTCGACCGTTTTTCTAGCGCGTCCTCCGTCACGCCAGGTAAGAGCGAAGGATGGTGAGCCAGCGTGGGGGTTCGAGGTGGATGATATCGTCGGGAACTCCGGCGGGCGCATAGCCGCCAAAGAGCAGACCGGCATCTGCCGGATTGATGAGGCGCACGATCCATACGACGACGACCAGCACGCACAACACGGTGACCGCAATGTCGATACCACGCTTTAGCTTGCTCGATGCCACCTCCTCGCGCACGAACGCGAGCACAAACGCAATCGGCACCACCCAAAACAGCGGATGGTAGGCAAAGGCAGCCGCATAATCGAGGCGCAGCGCCGCCAGCCACGCCCTCGTCATGCCGCATCCCGGACAAGGAATGCCCGTCATCAATCGAAAAATGCAGCCAATGTCGAGCAGGTAGAGCGCGAGCCAGGCGACAAAGAGCGCGCCGGTGCAAAAAAGGGCGCGGCGAAGGAGCTCTGCCGTGCCCCTATGTCCCTGGAAGCTGTTCACGCCGCCCTTATTGTTAGGCACGAGCGCCAAGGCGAGTGTTGTAAGCCGTTGCCATGGCATTGGTATTATTGATGACGATGTTCATAGCGAAGATGGGACCAAGGCCGCACAGGAGCGCGCCGAAGATCTGCCACAGAAGAACGGTGGTGCCGTTTTCCTGGAACACCAGGCCGTAGCGAGGAGCGTTGGCCTGCAGGCGGTTGCCAATCTTGTAATACCAGTAGTACGCGTAGAAGCCGCAGGTCACAAACGATAGAAGGATGAATTCCGCCAGACCCGGCGTGTAATCGCCGTCATCCTGACACAACGTGTTGACGTCGCGTGCCAAGCAATACAGGAAGTAGAACGAATAGATACCGCAGGTCACAAGAGAGAGCAGCAGCCAGCCGATCAGGCTGCGGTCAGCCTTAATGGGGTCATAGCCCATCGGAGCGGATGCGGACTGTTGGGCGTATTGACCGGTGTACTGCTGCTGAGGCTGGGGCGCGGGCTGAATAGCCTGGGCCGGAGCGGGCTGAATAGCCTGGGCCGGAGCGGGCTGGGGCTGCGGGGCCGCAGCGGCAGAAGCGGCACCAACGGCGGATCCGCAAACAGGGCAGAATTTGGCATCATCCGAAATGGGAGAACCACAAGTGGGACAGAACATGAGCCTCTCCTTTTCCTAAGGCGTCGCACGCCTTCAAACCTTACACGTCTACGTTCTCAACAATAGCCGCGACGTTGTTGCGCAACATTGACCAATTTCCGAGAAATTTTGCTGCAACCGTTTTCCCAGGCATTTTCTTGCTTTCGCGGTAGAAAAAGGCACCCCGGGCTCAGTTGCCCAGGGCGCCTCGACCGGCTATTCGGTTTGATTGTTTTCGGCAGCAGGATTATCGCCCGGCTCATCCGCCGGCGTGGCAACGGCATCCCAATCGGGCTCCGCAGGCGTCGCCTCGGACGCCGGTGCGGGGACAGGAGCAGGTGCCGGGGCAGGTGCAGGCGCGGGCGCCGGGGCAGGCGCAGCACCAGTGGCTGCCGTGGGATTGAATCCCGCAGGAGCAGGCTTCTTCTCACCCGGGAGCACAAAAGTCAAAACGTCGTCCTTGTCCTCATCGGCCCATTCGCTTGCATAACGTGCAGCCCAATAGCCAACGGCACGGTGCTTGAGCATCTTGCCAAAGACCGTAAGGAACACCGTGACGAATGCAATCAGCACCAGGAACAATACGAGCGTGACACCACCGGCGGTAACAATCGCCTCGATACCCGTGGGGCGATAGTAATAGCCGTACGCGCCAATTCCGGCGATGGCACCAAAGACAGCTGTCAAGATCCACGTAATGGCGTTGGAAACCAGGCCCGTCAAAAACTCGGGAAGGAACGAAGCACAGAACAGCTTGGTCTTGTTGTGCTTAAAGGCCGCCCAGACCTTATCGAGCGAAAACGCGCTCTCGACGCGCCCGGTCACCGCAAAGTGCATCACGGCAATGTCGGCGAACATCTTAAAGAAGACACCCAGAATCGCCGAGGCAATTAGCGCCAGGACAAGCAGGCCAAGCGAGCCAAACAGCGCAGCTTCGAGCGCATAAGAGCCGTAATACGAATACGAGCCTGCGGCGCCAATTACCGCGCCCTCCGCCAGCGAAAGCACTACACCGATAACGGGAATGGCAGCGATAACCTCGAGCACGACCGAAATAACGCTCGAAAAGACTCCGAGACCAAACGACGTGGAACGCATCAGCGGACGGTCCATGCCGTCATCGACCTTGAGCGACAGATCACGGCCCCACTCGATACCAAAGCCGGAACCGCACACACTCGCAATGCAAGCTGCCAAAAAGCCGATGGCAGCCGCAATGCCGCCAATAACGGGAATAAACAGCACGAGCACCGACACAACGCAAATCAGCGCCGGCAAAAACGCGATTTGGCATACACGCTGAAGCACGCCCGGAGTCTTAGTCATATCTTGGAACGCCTGAGCCACACAGCCCTTTGGCGCATTCGCCACGGGCGGTTGCGGAACAAACTGCTGGGGCTGAGGCTGTCCCTGGGAAGCGGGGCCAGCGGCACCGGCATTAGGAGCGCCACACACGCCGCAGAACTTGTCGTTATCGCCCATGGGGGCGCCACACTGCGAGCAGAACATCGAAATCATCCCTTCGTATCTTAAGCGAATCACCTGGATCGCAAACGATGTCTTTGGCATCATTATTGCCCAATGTGGGGTCAAATACTCAAAGACGACCGATTTGCAAGGTACACGGCGCCAGCAGGCGGTTCGTTGAATACGTCCGCGCTAGTTCGTGCCGCGGAAACCCTTGCCGACGATCTCGGAGCTGTCGACAATCGTGATAAAGGCGCCCGGATCGACTTCGCGCGCATAGCGGCGTAGTTGCACGGCCTCGCGACGGCTCAGTACGCTCATGATCACCGTCACGCACTTGCCCGAGAAGGCACCGTAGCCGCGGCTAATGGTCGCCGTGCGGTTGAGATGCTTGACGATAAACTCCTCGACCTTAAGGGGCTCGGAACAAATGACCGTGCAGACTTTGCGCAGGTGAATGCTCTCAATGGCTTTGTCGACCACGAGTGTCTTGGCAAACAGGCCGAGCGCGCAATACAGACCGACACGCGGGCCATACAAAAAGGCCGCGATGGTCACGATGCCGATATCGACCAGCAGCAGGGCACGGCCAATCTCGAGCGTCGTGCGGCGCTTGAGGATCATGGCAAGAATGTCCGTGCCACCCGTCGAGGCGCCGATGTCAAAGACAATAGCGCTGCCAAGCGCCGGCAAGATGACGGCAAAGCACAGGTCGAGCCACATATCACCCGTCAGAGAGACATCGGTCGGAATAAAGAGCTCAAACAGCGAAACATAGGCGGACAGCGCAAACGAGGCGAAGACGCTCCACAGGATTGCCTTGCGCTCCAAAAAGATAAAGCCCAAAACGACGAGAACCGCGTTAATAATCCACATAAAGACGCCGACGGGCAGGGTCGGGAACAGCGTGGACAGAATGACCGACACGCCCGAGGTGCCGCCAAAAGCAAAGTGATTAGGGGTTTTAAACGCAACGATGGCGAAGGCCGTAAGAATCAGGCCCAGATTGAGCTCGGCAAAAAAGCGCGGGAAGCCCGGCTCCTGGCTGCGCTTTTGACCGGCACGCTCACCGCGTTCGATATCGGTGCGATCAACCACGCGCTCCATCGGCACCACGGGAGGACGATGCACCTCCTCGGCAGCACGCGATGCCGCCTCTGCCGCGGCGGCCTCAATCGCCCATGCCTTGCTTTCTGTTTCGTGCTCGTCAGCCATTACGGCAACCCCTCGTTAACAATTTGGAAACAATGCGCCCATTAGGGTAACGCGGAACGCGACGATTGCAACCCCTAGTTAGACGAGCGGTATGCCCACATCGGGGGGCATACAAATAACGGCCGGCCACGCTTTTGCTTGCGCGGTCGGCCGTTTAACGTTTTCGCAGATAAAACCTGCCAAAACAAACCTGTCCCTTTTTGGAAGGTTACTCGTGCTGGCTGGTGCGGTGCTCGTACTCCTCGGGGGTGATGACGTCCTCGATGCGCAGGTTGACGCCCGCCACCTCAAGGCCGGTCATCGCGGCAAGGCGCTCGGTGACACGCGCCTTGACATCGTCGAAGATCGCGGGCGCATAGGCGCCGTACTCGATAATGACGGAGATGTTGACGACCACGCGATTGTCATCGGTGACCTCGACCGTCACGCCCTTGGTCAGATTCTCGGCACCAAACTGCTCCTGCACAAAGTGCATGAGGTTACCCTTCATGCCAAGAACGTGCGGAACCTCGCGGGTGGCCATGGCAACGATCTTCTCGATCACACCGTTGGAATAGGTCAGCGAGTCCTCGGACTCGTCCGCTTCCTCGTCATCCTCATCCACATCGGACTCGGCCTCGACGAGCGCCTCATCCTCGAGCGTTACGTCCTCGGCCTCGGCGGTGACGGTCTCGTCTGCCTCAAGCTCGGTATCGGCCACATCGACCTTCGTATTAAAAGCCATGGTTCCTCCTTATGCCTGCCGCGGATGCGACAGTCGAATACATATTAGCGGCCGCTAAACAGACGGCCGAAGAAGTTGACGATCCCGTTCTCGCCGTCGCGGATCTGGCCAATCACGGCGCCGATCAGCACAAAGAAAGCGATGACGAGCGTATCCCACAGGCCGAGCGTGAGCACCAGCACGGCGAGCACAAAACCAGCGACGGCTCCAAGCGTGGTGTTGGGATGACGGACGGCATAGCTCCAGATGGCTGCCCCCGTACCCTTGATGAGACCCATGGCCTCATCAAAATCATCGGCGACCGCGTCATGTGACTCGGTACCCTCCACCTTAGGATCGACGACCTCGCCTGCCGGCGCGGCGCTCTGATCGATAGTCAGGCGCGGGGTGCGGACGGTCTTGTCTTGATTGGTATCACTCACCGGAAACCTCCACGGTCTGGACGGTAGTCTTGGACGGCAAAAAACGGACGCGCGTGGTCGTACCCGGCGTGCCGAGCATGGTGTCGCAAGCTTCCTCGATGCGCTGCTGCATCGCGGTAGCCAGAGATGCCACGTCCTTATCGTCAAGCGCGATAGCCTCGACCTTAAAACGGACGTGCGAATCGTCGGGGCCTTGGACGCGGGCCTCGACATGCTCGACCATCACGCGGTCGTCGCGCTCGGCAGCAGCCCTGGCACACGAAGAAAGCGCCGCAAGGGTGACCTCGATATTGCGCTCCCCCGCCGGATGCACGCAGGACGGCTCGCGACGAGCAAACATCAGGCGGAAGAAGCTTACCAGCACGCCGATCGCCACAACTCCGCCGCATGCCGTCACGACAATGCGCGGCATGGGGTCGCGCATCAGCAGCATAAAGCGATACGTATACGGCCCCCAAAACTGGCAGACAAGCGTACCCAGCGCCACGATGGCGGCGGCAAGATACACGATCGCTAGGGCTCGTTTGAGTACGCGCACGTGGCGCTCCCTTCAAATCTCGGCTCTCGAAATGCAAAACGGTTCGCATCATTATAAAAGAGCCGGGTCCGGTGCTCTACGCACGCGGATCCGGCTCATCTATTCCACGAGGCTTGCATGCTCGCTTCATTATGCCCAGATATACACGGCTTAACCCGTGCGGGCGCTACTCCTCCTCGAGGGCAGCGATGACCTCGTCGGTCATGTCCATGGTGCTGTAAACATCCTGGACGTCGTCGAGCTCCTCAAGACGGTCGATGAGGCGCTGAACCTTCTTGGCGTCGGCGCCGGAGACCTCGGTCGGGGTGGTCGGGACCATGGTGGTCTCGGAGCCCTTGACCTGGACGCCCTGCTCCTCGAGCGCCTTGGAGACAGCCATGACCTCGTTGGCAGTAGTCCAGACGATCCACTCCTCGCCGGCGTCCTCGTAGTCCTCGCCACCGGCCTCGGCGATGGCCATCATGAACTCATCCTCGTCACCGGCAGCACCGTTGGCGATCATGGTCTCCTTCTTGGCGTTCTCGTCCAGGATCTCCTTGGCGACGACGATCTGGCCCTTGCGCTCAAACTGGAAGGCGACGGAGCCGGAGGTGCCCAGGTTGCCACCAGCGTGGGAGAAGGCGGAACGGACATCAGCGGCGGTACGGTTGCGGTTGTCGGTCAGGCAGTCGACGTAGACGGCGACACCGGCGGGACCGTAGCCCTCGTACACGATGTTCTCGTAGACGGCGGCGTCAGCACCCGAACCAAAAGCCTTGTCGATAGCGGACTTGATCTTGTCCTTAGGCATGGACTGAGCCTTGGCCTTGGCAACGGCAGCGGCGAGGCTGGCGTTGTTCTCGGGCAGCGGGTCACCGCCGAGACGGGCAGCAACGGTGATGTTGCGGCTGAGCTTGGAGAAGAGGGCGGAACGCTTGGCGTCCTGCGCGCCCTTACGATGCTTGGTTGTGGCCCACTTAGAGTGTCCGGACATACGTGTCTCCTATCGGTTTCGACCTAAAGCCCAGCGCAGATGCTCGGGCAATATAAACAAACGTCGTTATGATATACCTACTGGCCTGCGAGATAAACCCCAAAATGAAGGCGTCGTGATGACGCAACCCTTCTACGCAAAGCAACCTGTCCCCTTTGCACCAGTTTGGCTAGTTCCACAGAAGCTCGCTGCGGGCTATGGTGGCGCCGATCGCAAAGGGCATGCAGGCGATAACCGGGTACAGGTAGCGCATGTAGGTGGAGCCGTTGCAAGGACCGATCAGGCACACGGCGAGCACGCCCAAAAGCGGCACCCAAATGGCAAGCGCCCTCCACGAATGACGACGCAACAGGTAGACCACCACGGCAATCATGATCCACACGTAGGTTGCACTGCTCATGGTAAGCGAGATAAACGGGATGCGTTGAACCGCCACGCGATACAGGTTGATCAGATGGTCACACCACCGCACGACCTTGCTATCGAGAGGATGGAAATCGAAGTACTTGAGATTGTCGGGGCGAGCCATGATCTCGGCACTGCGCGCCGTGCTGTAGACCCATACGTCACGGGCGCTCGGATAAAAGTAGCCATAGTAGTTATTGATAAGCGCCGAGATATAGCACTCGGGGTCCTTTTTGAACATCTGGGCCCAAACCTCAAAATAGGCGGCGATGTCCTCCTGCGAGGCATATTCGTTAAAGCAGTTCTTGACGGCATCGGACTTGTCGGGGTTGTACCGGCGGCCCAGGTTTTCGTACTTGAGTACACGATCGATCACGGCACGCTCCTCTTCGGTCACCAAACCGTCGCAGGGAGCTTCCACGATGGTGCCGTCCTCTTTAACCGTAGGATTGACGCCTGAATTAAGGCCGTCGTGCTTTTGGACGAAGCGCGCCGTCTGCTGGAACGGAATCGAGAGTACCTCGCGCTTGGAGCTAGGCGTAATGTCGTGCGCCGGCATAAAGACCTTGGTGAAGTACATGTTGGAAACAAGACAGAGCGCAAGCACCGCCAGGATGCCAACCCAGCGCAAGCGCGGCACGCGAATCGAGGGTGCAGTACCCGTCTGCTTGGCCGCACGGAGATCCGCATGCACGTCCCAAGCGCAAAACGCCGCCGCGATCACGCATGCCGCCAGCACAAACACCAGCCCGCCGTTACGCAAAAACGTCGACCCCATGGCGCCCAGGACAAGCAACAGCCAGTCGTGACGCGCAAAAAGCGTGGGCTCGGACTCGCCCACACGCTCGACATTCGCATCGCGACGGGGCAGGCCACAGGCCACAAGCTTGACGGTCTGCACCAGCAAAACCAAAAACGCATCGGCAAAGAGTACGTCTTTGGTGAGCAGCGCCGCGTAGTTTGAGAACATCGGCATAAGCGCAAAGAACAGCAGTGCCACGCCGCAAACAGGCATGCCGACGCCAAATTTACGCAGCGACGAGATGGAATATGCCATACAGGCAGCCGTGATAATAAATTGGGCACAGGTGTAGATGATGAGGCCCGCGTTTGCGCTGTTAAAGACCGAGAGGCCCAGCTGCACACACGCGCCGATAATGGCCGTGTGCACAACCGGGTGATGCCCGTTGAGCAGTACGTTGGGATTGAGCAGGCGCAGGTAGTCGCTCGTACCGTTGGGATAGTTAAACCACTGGCGAATCTGCGCGCCCGTGTCCCCCATAAAAAGGCCGGGCAGCGAGGCAATGAGCGTGGGCGCCCAGGCAACCACGAGTACCAAGAAGGGGCCGGCAAAGGGGTGTTTTGAAAGCGCAGCGTGGGCCGCGCGCCACAGGCGGCCAAAGTGCGCTTCCGAAAACGGAATGCGCCGGGCGCTCAGCCAGTCCAAGCACTCAAACGCCAGGTAGAACGCCACGATTGCCAGGAGCATCCAGCCTGCGCCGCCAATCCAGGCGCAGATAATGCGGGCTTTGTCGCCGAGCACAATCTCGGCCGAATCGGTGAGGTCATAGCTACGGCCGAACACCATGCAAATGGCAAAGAACAGTGACGGCAGTATGACCGACGGTCGCCAGGCGTCGCCGCGGCCAAAGAACACGTAGCGAAACGGCAGCGTGAGCAGGCAGGCAAGCGCCAGCAGCATGACCGCGTCGGTGTGTCCGGCAAACGAGAGGAGCACCTCGTAGCACACATACAGCATGCCCGAGGCCTGCGGGTCGATCGCTAGGACCGCGTTGCTCGATACCGGGGCGGGGTCGATGGAAAACGCCGTGGTCGCAAACAGGGCAAGCAAAAATGCGATGAACGTCTGCTTGGCGGGATAGCGCTTAAACCAAACGATGCGAGCGGCATCGCGCGCAGCTGTTGTGGAGACGTCGGATTCCTTCATAGTCCAAAAAAGCCTTTCTAAAACCTGATATCCGCGGCAGAACCGCCACAAAGGTGCCTGTCCCC
>DBFNYT010000005.1:0-12943 GCA_048425625.1 Collinsella sp.
ATATTCGCTCACAGGCGCCCGCTTGCTCCCCCAGCAAGCGGGCGCTTTCTTTATCTGAAGCAGCGAATACTACGGCATGCCTTAAACCAAAAGAGCCCGGCACCGTAACGGTACCGGGCTCGATATTCCTCTGGTGCCCCCGGGCGGATTCGAAAACTCCCCCCGCGGGGAAATTGGTGACGCGGGTGTCGACGGTCCGAATCCTGCCCTTAGACCAGAAGAGCCCGGCACCGTGGTGGTACCGGGCTCGGCAAATCTCTGGTGCCCCCGGGCGGATTCGAACCGTCGACACCCGCTTTAGGAGAGCGGTGCTCTATCCCCTGAGCTACGGAGGCATGTTGTACTAGTGTAGCAGATTTACTGCATCGCCATACGTCGCATGACTAGACTTCGAAATTGCGGTGGAATAGTTCCTGCCTAAAGCATTAAAGCCGTATTTAGGAACTATTTCACCGCAACTTGTGAGGAGCTAGTTACCTTTGTGGAAGAGATTTTTGATAACGGAGGGGATGCTCTTGGCGCCCTTGGTCGTTACGTCGATAAAATCGGGCGAACGCACGAGCTTATCCTCATCGACGTACTTACGGACCGCACGAAGCGTCTCTTTGTCATCGCGCGTCGTAAACGTAAAGTGGCCGTTATCCTTGGTAAAGATGGCAAAACGCGTGATCTTCTTGGTGCCGCGCAAAACCTCGGCGGCAATATAGTCGACCTCGTCCCACGGGATTTGAATATAATCCTCGGGATTGCGCTCGTTATAGTACTCGAACGCCTTATTGCCCACCATCACGTTACCGTGGCTGGTAAGCCCCATCAGGCAGGTTGCCGGCGTTGCCAGATCGACCGTGCTGTTCTGAGATTGCGCCATACGCGCCTCGCCCTCCAATTAAAACAATCGGACCGCATCCAGTGTACCCACCGGGTGCGGTCCGTTTCAATGGCTCAAAAGCCCTTACCTAGCAACTCTCGGTCTTAAGCCGAAGCGTGCTTACATGAAGCCGCAGAAGCGACCGATGATGCCGACGGCGAAGAGAGCCAGGATGATGACGATCGGGCTAACCTTCTTCTTGAGGAGCTTGCAGACCAGCAGGGTCAGGCACACGGCGGCAAGGCCGGGGATGAGCTGATCGAGATTACCCTGGAGCGTGGTGACCTTCATCTGATCAAGGGCGGTAGCACCGACGGAGTTGTACATCGTCAGCGCTTCCTTGATACCCTCGGAACCGGAAGGCAGGCTAGCCCAGTCGATAAAGGCGCCAGCAGACTGCTTGACCGTGGAGACGATCGGGGTGAAGGAAATGGACACCCAGCGCTCGACCAGGGCGCCGATGATGAACATACCCAGGATGGAAGCGCCCTCGGTGACCTTGCCCATCAGACCGCCGGAGAGGTCCTTGGCGATAGAGGAGCCGACCTTGTAGCCAAACTCCTGCGTGTACCACAGGAAAGCGTAACGGATGATGTTCCACGCGAAGAAGAACAGCAGCGGACCGACGATGCTGCCGGACATGGCCAGGGAAGCGCCCAGAGCGCCCAGAATCGGGCGAAGGGTGAACCAGAAGACGGGGTCACCGACGCCGGCGAGCGGACCCATCATACCGACCTTGACGCCCTGGATGGCGACGTCATCGATCGGAGCACCGTTGGCGCGCTCCTCCTCGAGGGCGAGGGTAACGCCAATGACGGGGGCGGAAACATAGGGGTGGGTGTTATAGAACTCCAGGTGGCGCTTAAGCGCGGCAATCTGGTCATCCTTGCTGGTGTAGAGCTTCTTGATCGCAGGGATCATTGCGAAGCACCAGCCGCCGTTCTGCATACGCTCGTAGTTCCACGAGCCCTGAAGGAACTGATGACGGAAGCAAACCTTCTTACGGTCAGCCTTGGTGAGCTGAATCTTGTTCTCTGCCATATGTATCACTCCCCTCCTACTCGTAATCGTTCAGAATGTCGCCGAGCGGGTCGCCGGAGCCACCGCCCGTGCCGCCACCCTGCTTGGCCAGATCCTTAAGGCCAAGGTAGATGAGGGCAAGGGAGATGCCGATGAGGCCAAGGGCGATCAGCGTGAGCTGAGGGATGGCAGCAAGGACAAAGCCGAGGATGAAGAACGGCCAGGTCTCCTTGGTGGCCATCATGTTGATGACCATGGCGTAACCGACGGAAGCGACCATGCCGCCGCCGACGGCCATGCCGCCGGACAGCCAGTCGGGCATAGCGTTAAGCGCGTTGGTAACAGCCTCGGCCGGGATAACGCACAGAAGTACTGCCGGGATGGCGATACGAAGGCCCTGCATGAGGATGGCAGCGTACTGCCAGCGCTCGATGCCGGAGAAGTCGCCCTTCTCGGCGCAACCGTCCATGGCGTGAGCGATAGCGGTAGCAATGGTACGGCAGATCATGGTCAGGAACAGACCAGCGACCGACAGCGGGACGGCGACGGCGATGGCCGCGGTAACGGCCTTGGCCGAATCAGTGGCGCCACCGTTGAGGGCGAGCACCATGATGATCGAAGAAGCGACCGAGGCCAGAGCGGCGTCAGGCGCGACGGCGGCGCCGACGTTAGCCCAGCCAA
The DNA here is from genome assembly GCA_048425625.1 of Collinsella sp. GTDB lineage: Bacteria > Actinomycetota > Coriobacteriia > Coriobacteriales > Coriobacteriaceae > Collinsella. The sequence continues at coordinate 2,570 of DBFNYT010000005.1, forward strand.
GGGCCATCATCTGGAGCGAACCGCCCAGGAGGATGCCCTCCTGAAGGTGACCGGTTACGAGACCGATAAGCGTGCATGCCACGAGCGGCTGATGGAACTGGAACTCATCCAGAATGCCTTCCATACCGGCAAGCAACGCGACAATCGCAACAAGCAGAATAGTGATTGCAGACATGTATCGGACCCTCCTTTACTATGCTTGAGCGGCCAGTTCGGCCTTAGCTTTCTTCAACATGGCGTCGAGATCCTCGGAGGCATCCGAAGGAACCTTGCGGACCTCGAACTTGACGCCCTTGGCCTTGAGGGCCTCGAGGGTCTTAACGTCGTCATCGCCCATAGCGACGGCGTTGGTGACGACGACCTTGCCCTTGGAGTGAGCCATGGAACCGATGTTGACTTCCTTGATGTCGACGCCGGCCTCGATGGCCCTGAGCAGATCCTGCGGGTTCTCGAAGAGCAGCATGGCCTTGGTGTCACCAAAGCGCGTGTCCTTGACGACCTCGGCCATCTTCTTGATGGGCACGACGTTGGCATGGACTCCCGGAGGGGCAGCCTGCTCGATCATGGTCTTGCGGAGCTCGTCGTGAGCAACGCCGTCGGAAACCACGATGATGCGGTTGGGGTTGATCTGCTTGGTCCACGTGGTGGCCACCTGACCATGCAGCAGACGGGTGTCGATACGGACGTGGGCAATCTTGATGTGCCCGTCGCCGATGACCGTTCCCGGAGGGATGGCGCCTGCAGGAGCAGCGGCGGCCACAGCCGGCTTCTTCTCCTCGGGCTCCAGAGACTCGGGCTTGACGCGCACGCCAGCCTTAGCCTCAGTCACGAGATGTTTTGCGATCGCATGTGCAGTGTTCTTTGCGTCAAAGCGCTGCGAATATGCCTCGATGAGCATAGGCAGGTTGACACCGGTGACGATAGCCCAGGAATCGTGGCCCTCGATGAGCCCGCTGATCTGGTTGAACGGCGTGCCGCCCCACAGATCAACGAGGAAGAGCACCTGCTCCTGGTCTTCGAAGGAAGCGATTGCTTCCTCGACCTTGGCACGGAAGTCGTCGGGGCCCATGCTCGGCTCGAGCGAGACCACGGCAACAGACGGCTGATCGCCAAAGACCATCGAGCCCGTCTGCTTGATTCCAGCTGCCAAGTCCCCGTGGCTAGCAAGAACAATACTTACCATCACATAACCTCCTTTTTGTCTACGTATTTCCTACATGACATGAAGGAAGTATACCTGTTTGGTTTGTGGAATTATAGCTAAATTCGTAAAAGGTTGCATTATTTGTTTAAACGTCTAAATTTGTTACAAATTGATTACGTTGCCGGTTTACAGCTTATTGCCTGCTAAAACGTGATTTGCTGATTGCTTTCAAAGACATATAAAGGTGCACTGTTCGTTAAGACCGCTTTTAGGTGGATCCCAATGCGTCTGCGTGCCACCATTTTGTTTAAACAGACATGACTTGACTAACCGAAGCAAATATGTTTAGAACTCTAGCCCATGTAGTCATTGGATGTTAGGCGATATGGAGAGGGTTGGCGGCGTCGACGGCATCGGGGGCGTCGGAGAGGCCGTCAGGAGCAGCGTCTGCCGGGTCCTCGTCGGGGGTCTCGATCTGTTTGATCATGACCTCTTGACCCTGCAGCAAATAGGTCTCGCCGCTACCGCACTGGGGACAGGTCTTGCCGTGCTCGACCGTCGCGTAGTCGCAGCCGCACGCCTCGCAATGTGTCACGGCCTCGACGGGCTCCACGATAAGCTCCGCGCCCTGCGCGATAGGCTTTTTATCTGCTGCCCAGCGCCAAGCGTCGAGCAGCAAGTCGGGAACGACGCCCGAGACCTCGCCCAGTAGCAACGTCACGCTCGAAACGCGACGCACGCCATGAGCGCGCGCCACATTCTCGACATCGCGAATGATGTGGTAAACGATTCCCAATTCATGCAAGGTAGAAACCTTTCAACAACGGTTGATGCGATGTCAGCCAAACGTCAGCGAGCGGCGATCCAGGTGCCCCAGGTTGCCCCGAAACAAGGCGTCCGCTGGGCTTTTGCCCGCGGCGCCGAAGTTGAGGGGCAAGATGGGGTGCTTGGGCGCCGCGCAGCGTCGGCAGTGCCGCCGTTCGTTAGAACGGCGGAACCTCATTACTTGCGACCGAACTTAATCTTGATGGCGCGCTTCAAAGCGTACTTGCCGAGGCTCGGGAGCTTTTGCTCGTATTTGACCATCGTTGAGCACTCGGGGCGGTCGCGATCCAGATGGATGGCGTCAAACGCGCACTTGGTGGTGCACAGGCCGCAGCCGATGCACTTGTTGGGATCGATGATCGAGGCGCCGCAGCCCAGGCAGCGGGCGGTCTCGGCGCGCACCTGCTCCTCGGTAAAGGTCTCAACATACTCGCTAAACGGCGCAGCCTTCTCGCGTTCGCGGTCCACATGCGCAACCTCGCGGCTCGCGTTGTCGTAGCTCTCGATCACGACATCGTCGCGGTCGAGCGCGGTGTAGCGGCGCTGGTTGCGGCCGATGGTGAGCGTGGAGCCCGGCTGCACAAAGCGATGGATGGACACGGCAGCCTCGTGGCCGGCGGCAATGGCATCGATGGCAAAGCTGGGGCCGGTGTAGACGTCGCCGCCCACAAAGATGTCGGGTTCGGCGGTCTGGTAAGTCTGGGGATCGGCCAGGGCGCCCTGGCCGCGGCCGAGCTCCACCTTGGAGCCAGCCAGCAGGTCGCCCCACACAATGGACTGGCCAATCGACATGACGACACGGTCGGCATCGACACGGCGCAGATCGTTCTCGTCGTACTCGGGCGCAAAACGGCCCTCGTCGTCAAAGACACGCGTGCAGCGCTTGAAGGTGATGCCGCACACGCGACCGGCCTCGTCCAGGTGAATCTCCTTGGGGCCCCATCCGCAGCTGATGTGCGCGCCATCCTCAATGGCCTCGCGACGCTCCTCCTCGCTGGCAGGCATCTGGGCATCGCTCTCCAGGCAGAACATCTCAACGTGCTCGGAACCCAGACGGCAGGCGTTGCGCGCGACATCGATAGCCACGTTGCCGCCGCCCACCACAATGGTGCGGCCGGACAGGGAATCGATCTTGCCGCTGTTAACCTCGCGAAGGAAGTCGACGGCCACGGTCACGTCCTCGGCACCCTCGCCCGGAATGCCCGCAAGGCGGCCGCCCTGGCAGCCAATGGCAACGTAGAAGGCCTTAAAGCCCTGCGCGCGCAGCTCGTCGAGCGTCACATCGCGACCGACCTCCACGCCATAGCGGAACTCGGCACCCATCAGGCGAATAACTTCGACCTCGGCCTCGATAACGTCCTTCTCCAGCTTAAAGCTAGGAATGCCATAGGTGAGCATGCCGCCCGGGCGCTCGTTCTTCTCGAACACGACGGGCTTGTAGCCCTTCTCGGCCAGATAGAAGGCACAGGACAGACCGGCCGGGCCGGCACCGATGATGGCGATCTTCTGATCGAAGCCGCCGGCGCGCGTCGGCGTCACCACGGGTGGGACATAGCGGGTCGCGGCATCAAGATCGCGCTGGGCGATAAACTTCTTGACCTCGTCGATAGCCACGGCGGCGTCCACACGGCCACGGGTGCAGGCATCCTCACAGCGGCGGTTGCACACACGGCCGCAGATAGCGGGCAGCGGGTTCTCGCGCTTGATGAGCGCCAGCGCCTCGTCATAGCGGCCCTGCGCCGCGAGCTTTAAGTAGCCCTGGACGGCAACGTGCGCGGGGCAAGCCGTCTTGCAGGGCGCGGTGCCGGACTCGTGCGTCTCGATACGGTTATCGTTGCGGTAGTTGGGCGACCACTTGGTGTGGTCCCACTTGGTGGCATCGGGCAGCTCCTGGCGCGGATACTCGGGCACCTGTCCGCCGGCCTTTTTGCTGCAGAGCTTCTGGCCGAGCTTGGCGGCACCGGCCGGGCACACCTCAACGCAGCGACCGCAGGCCACGCACTTGTCCTTCTCGACCTTGGCGACATAGGCCGAGCGCGACAGGTTGGGCGTGTTGAACAGCTGCGAGGTGCGCAGGGCATAGCACACGTTGACGTTGCAGTTGCAGATGGCGAAGATCTTGTTCTCGCCGTCGATGTTGGTGATCTGGTGCACAAAGCCGTTGTCCTCGGCCTGGCGCAGGATGTCGTAAACCTCGTCGCGCGTCACGTAATGGCCGCGGTCGGTCTCGACCACGTAGTCGGCCATATCGCCCACGGCGATGCACCAATCGGCCGGGTCGTCGGCGCAGCCCTCACCCATCACGCGACGGCTCGCGCGGCAGCTGCAGGTGCTAGCGGCATATTTGCCATCGTATTTGTCGAGCCAATGCTCGATATGCTCGATCGGCACCGACGTGCTCGCGGCATCGATAGCCTTCTCGACCGGAATGACATGCATGCCGATGCCGGCACCACCGGGCGGCACCATCGGCGTGGCCTTGGACAGCGGTCCCTTGGACGCCTGCTCAAAGAACTTGGCATAGACCGGGTGCTCCTCGAGCTGGCTCACGCGCATGTTGAGAAACTCAGCGGAACCCGGCACCAGCATGGGCAGCACCCACTGCTTGGCGCGCTCGGGGTTTTCCCAGTTGTACTCGAGCAGGCCCGTGTAGCTCATATCGTCGAGCATCTTCTCGATATCGGCTTCGGGCATGCCGGTGAGCTTGACCATCTCGGGCAGCGTATAGGGACGGCGCATCTTCATCTTGCAGAGCACTTCGGCCTGCTCGTCAGTCGCGGCCTCGGCAAACGACCAGTACTCGTAGCCCAGCAGCTCATCGCGATGCAGCAGACGGTTGGTGCAGTGCTCGCACAGCTTGACGATGGCCTCGCGCGGATGCTCCGGCAGCGGCGGCACGAACTCCGAACCGATGTCGGGCTCGGTGTAGCTAATCCCCGGTCCGTTGAGAATCATGGTTGTCCCTTCTCTTGCCACAGCCCGGCGAGACCGCGGCACCCCTCTTTTTTGCAGGCCGGGCATGCCCCCATGCCGTTCACCCGCCATTAGTTGACATTGTGTCAAAAATAGTATTGACGAACCGTCAACAATATTCAAGACTGTTAGGCGAACGGTCAGGCAAAAGAGGATGAAAGGCGGCAAAACATGAGCAACAACACAGCAGATACCTCTGTGGTCGATGCCGTCCCCGCATCCGATAGCGCGGCAAAGCGCTTGACGGGCGACGAACGCCGTCGCGAGATCCTCGCCGCCGTGCGCACCGTGAGCTCTGAGCTAGGCGTGTCGCATCTATCCGTCTCGGCCGTGACCAAGCGAGCCGGCTGCACGCGCTCATTGTTCTACCACTACTTTGCCGACATGGACGCCGCTGTCACCGCCGTCATGGACGAGGCGATCGACGGTTTTATCTCCGAGCTCGAGCAGTGGAATGCCAACCGCACCGTCGGTGATATCGAGGGCGCACTCGACACCGTCGCCCCGCTCTTTAAGCGCCTGGTCGTCAGCGGCCACGAGCTGCCGAGTACGCTCACCTCAAGCAGCGGCGCGCTCTACGGCGGCTTTTTGCACAACGTGGTCCAGCGTGTGGCGCAGTATATCTGCGACACCACCGTGGTGGATTTTGCCGCCCATCATGAGCTACGCATCGACCATGTCTACGAGACGTTCTACACCCTCATCATGGGGTTGTTGATGTATATCCGCACGCACCCCGATGTGCCCGACGAGACGGTCAAGGAAATCATCGCCTCGACACTCCACATCGAGGGCTATACCGCCAAGTATCCGGAGCGCAAGCCCCAGAACTGACGACATTTGGCCAAACTGCCCGCGATCAGAAGAGGGGCCGCGGGCGTGTGAAAGGAGAGCAGCATGCTGTTCGATGTTTGGGGTAGCGATACCCTTATCCACTGGGCCGGCTGGGCCATGGTCTTTATTGGCCTGATCGTGCTCAACGAGGTCGGCCGCCGCACCAAGCTGGGCGCGGCAATCATCTTTGGCGTGGCTCCGCTGGCCATGACCATCTACTGCGTCGCCATCGCCATCGGCGTCTCGCAGGGTGCCGAGTGGGCGCTCACCAACCCCACCCATGTGTACCAGAACAGCTGGTTCCACTACGCCAAGGTATACGCGGCGCTGGCCGGTTGCTGGGGCTTCATTGCCATTAAGTACCAGTGGGGCAAGATTGGCAAGGCGCATTGGTTCCGCGCATGGCCGTTTGTGATCGTCGCCATCAACATCATGATCGCCGTCGTGTCCGACTTTGAGAGCGCCTATCACTTCTTTGTCCTGGGCGAGTCCACCTGGGTCACCTCCGAAGGTGCTACGCAGCTGGCCGGCTGGAACAACGTGTTCAACGGCATCGCCGGTATTATCAACATCTTCTGCATGACCGGTTGGTGGAGCGTCTACGCCTCCGAGGATCAGACCGACATGCTGTGGCCCGATATGACCTGGGTCTACATCATCGCCTACGATATCTGGAACTTCTGCTACACCTACAACTGCCTGCCCACCCACTCCTGGTTCTGCGGCTTTGCGCTGCTTCTGGCGCCCACCGTCGCCGCCTTTATCTGGAACAAGGGCGGCTGGATCCAGAACCGCGCCTTTACGCTGGCCATTTGGTGCATGTTTGCCCAGGTGTTCCCGTACTTCCAGGAGGAGTCCATCTTTGTGACCCACTCCACGCTCGACCCCGGCGCCGCTACCGCGGTCTCGATCGCCGCACTGGTCGCCAACGTCGCCGCGATCATCTACATCGCCTACCGCGCCAAGAAGCTCGGCCGCAATCCCTACAAGCAGGATGTCTTTGAGGGCACCAGCGATTGGGAGAAGGCCACCGCTCGCCGCGCCAAGGTTGATTACGCGCACGCCGAGTAACGCGCCTGACGCAAGCACCGCTTGAATGTGAAGCCGCCTGGCCGACTCCGCGCTATGCAACGTATTGCATGCCCCCGGAAAGCGATTTGTCCGCTTTCCGGGGGCTTTTTGTTGTTGCGAGGATGCGGCCGAACGATGCGCTCAGGTTAAATCGGATCTTATATTTCGTATGCGCTTTATATGGCTCCATTTTTGGGTACAGTGTTGTCCCGATATTGAGCTTGGGGGATATATGAAAGATGAGACGATGGGCCAAGAGGATGCGGCCCAAGATGCAGAAGCTTGCGCTGAGGCCTTGGAGAGCTTAGACCGGATTTCACTCGATGAGATTGCGTTTGACGATTCGGGCGTTGATGTGCAGGATGAGTCGGAAGCCGAGGCGCAGTCCGATGATCAGGACGCAGACGACGTTGAGCCTGCCGAAGATGAGGCAGATCATGAAGACACCGAATGCGAGGCCGACGACCAGCCCGAATCCGACACGAGCGAGGAAACCATCTTGCTCGACAGCTTGCCGGCCGAGGATTCGCTGACCCGCGAGCTTCCTGGCTTGGGTTCCGCACCAGCCGTGGACGAAACCATCGCCATGGGCGATATTCCCCTGCCGTCCGTTCCCTCGGCACGCGAGGCCGAGGTTCGCCATCGCAAGATGTCGCCCAAGCGCCGCAATCTGATGGTCGCCGGTGTCGTGGCCGTCGCGCTCGTCGCCGGCGGCGCAGGCTATGCCGCCTGGAACGGATATCAGCAAGAGCAGGCTGCCGCTGTCGCCGCCAATGCCCACACGATGATGTCAGTGCAGATTGGCGTGCATGCCGCGGGCCTCGACTGTTCTACCGGCTCCAAGATTCCCGTACAGGTGAGTGGTCAGGACGCTGATGGCTCCTCCGTGAGCGAAACGCTCTATGTTGACGAGCACGGCCGCGGCATCAAACTGCTGCCTGGCGATTACACGCTCTCCATCGCTGCCTCCCCCATCGCGGCCGACGGCACCATCTATACCGTCCCGACCACCAAGACGCAGGTCACCGTTAAGAGCGATGAACAGGATTTAAGTGCCCAGGCCACCTTTAAGCTCAAGGTGCCTTCGGCCGACACGGTAACCGACGACCAGATCGATGCCGCCGCCAAGTATGCCGAGGAGGGCGGTGCGAGCTCCGCCGCGGCTGCCAAAGTGCTCCAGCAGGCAGCAACCGCACGGCGCGACGCCGCCGTCAATGCCGTGAGCTCCCGCAAGGCGCAGGCGGCCCGCGACGCCGATGCTCGACATAAGGCAACGGACCTGTATCAGCTCGATATTCCCGTTGAGTGGTACGGCAAAGTCGCGACTTGGCAAAACGGCAGCACACTATGCATCTATCTTGCCGGCGACAGCGATACGCCGATCGTGACGCTCGTCGCGGTGCGCGAGGGCGAGAGCTTTACGCCCGATGAGGGCGATACGGTTTTGGGTGCGGCAAACCTTGGCAACGGCTACACCGTCTACGCCAGCGGCCCCGTCTATCCGTATGTGGTGCCCCAGACCATCAACGGGCGCACGCAAGACCCCGTGTCGACCTACCCCATGGACACGGCCATTGAGCTTGTCGAGCTTACGACCGGCAACCGCTATACCTATAGCCAGATCAAGAACGTGCTGGTCGGCAAAGACGGCAAGGCCGACGCCGCCACCAAACTCGAGACCGACTACCTCGCGCAGATCCTGCTGCCGAGTATCAAAGCCCAGGACTAGCCTGGCGCAGCAAGGTGCTCCCCAACCGTGATGAAGGAGCCAGGAGGTCCTGACCCCACAGGTCCATAGATGATTAGGCAAGGAGCCACTTCCATGCGGGCATAACGTGTACCACACCGTGCTCGCATGGAATATCGGTCTGTTCATCCATGGTAACGATTGCCGACTCGCCAAGATCAAACTGGGCCATCGAGGCATCAAGCGCGGCGATTTCGCGCTCGCGCGTTTTCTCACGTGCCATATCCGCACTCACCTGAATCAGGCTATAAGCCCGCATGAGAAGCGCATCCCCAGCCACAAAGTCCACCTCATGGCTTTTGCTCTTCTCTTTGATTAGCAGGCGGCAGACCGAGCCGGTCCTCACCGCGGGAGTCCTTCTTCTTAGCGCATTGAACACTGCGGTCTCGAGCCTCTGGCCCTGGTCCAATGCCGATGCGGGAGAGAATGCTCCAAACATCGCAGGGTCGACAGCGTAGACCTTAGACGCAGACCGCATGTTATTTGCCAGTGAACGCGTGAACTCCGGCACAGAAAATAACAGGTAGGCGTCCTCATAATACTCAAGTAAGTCGCTGAGCGAATTACGACTGACGGGTATCTGTCTGCTCTTGAACTCGTTGTACACTTTGTTCACTGACAGCTCTCGTCCCGAAGATGCCATACACCGCGTCAAGAACAGCGATGCCAGGCGAGGGTTCTTGACGTCGTAACGTTCAACGACGTCCATGGCGACCGTTCGCGAAGCATATTCCTGTAGCAGCTGAATCGCGTCTGCAGGCGTCTGCTCAAGTGTCGCGATGAATCCCCCTCGTTCAAGATACCCGATCAGATGATGTCGAAGCAGCGCTGCATCGCTCGGGGAAAAGGTCGCATCTGACTCGAGAACGCTCCCCGTCTTATATCGAACGTATTCCGAAAAACTCAACGGAAAAAGCTCTCGCACAAGAGAACGACCCCTGAACTCGCTCTTAAGTTCTGAGGACAGCATCTTAGAAGAAGATCCCGTCACATAGACGGTCGCTTTCTCCGTATCGACTACACGCCGCAGAAACGCACCCCATTCGGGAATTTCCTGGATCTCGTCAAAGAAAATGTAAGCACCCTCGGTTCGAGCAACAGGATACAGCGCATAGAACGTGTCGAGCACGTCCGCCAGCAGCGATGGCTCATACGGGCGCAAGCGCTCATCCTCAAAATTGAAGTAAAGCATCCGGTCAAGCTCGACGCCCCGGTTCTGAAGCCGCCACATCTCCTGATACAGGCGATACGTCTTTCCACAACGGCGGGCCCCCACAATCACATTTACGATGTTGTCGCGCTTTGGCTCCTGTGGGTTTCCTAGATCAAGGTCTCGCTCAAAGACCTGCGGAACCCCCTGCTGTTCAAAGTCCTTTATTTTCTGGGCGATCAAGTCGTTGAATGCCATTATTCTCCAATCTTGCTCTCTAGCTAATCAAAATTATAGTGATTCTTGATTAATTAGAGAGCAAGATTATATCTGACTTGATTAACACTTAAGCAAGTTTTTTCACTATTACTGCTCGAAGGATGCCGAGTGGCTGAGAGGACAACCAAGCTCGAATGCGACTCCCTGGACAGTCGATTTGGGACGGGACTTTTTTGACTACCCCGTCCCAGAAAATCATCGCCAAATTAGCTACTTGATGCAATTAGCGCCACGGGTCAGCTTCGAACATCGGCTCACGCTCGGGGCGTCGGTCGCTGTAGGGGTCGTAACCGTCATCGTCCTCGTTCTCGGCACGAATGTAGGGGTCGCACGGCTTGGGCGCCGGTTTCG
>DBFNYT010000006.1:0-4770 GCA_048425625.1 Collinsella sp.
TACCGAGCCCGAGCCCATTACCAAGAACATCGGCGACCTGCTCGAGGACCTGCTGCACGAGTGCGAGCAGTTTGTGGGCAAGCCCGCGGCACTCATGACCAAAGACGAGCGCATTCGTGCCATTGGCTACCTCGACCGTCGCGGCGCCTTCCTCATTTCCAAGTCGAGCGAGCGCGCCTGCGAGTTCTTTGGCATCTCCAAGTACAGCTTCTATAGCTACCTCAATGAGGCCAAGGCGGCGGCCGGCGACAAGTAGGCACTCGCCTGGATTGCCCCTCCCCTTTTGGGCGCGAGTTCTGGAAAGCGCGAATCCAAGACCGAGCAGCTTGGGAAGTTCCATATAATCGATGTCATTAGTATTTCGAAAGGATGGGACAGAATGGCGTTGAGCAAGGCATCATGCACCGGTCGCGGATTGATTCCGGCAATTGGTGGACATGTGCACCGCATGTTCGATGAGGGTGAAGACGACCTGTTTTCGCTGAGCCTTGACGATGTGATGGATGATCGCCCGTGGACCGCCGACGAACTCATGGGCGGCGGGGCTCGCCCGTCAAACCCCAATCCCGCACTTGCGCCTAAGTCCGCACCTGCGCCGACTCCTGCGCAGTCGCCTGTTTCGACGCCCGCACCCACTTCGGCGCCCACGCCCGCTCCCCGCCCCGCAAGCGACCCGTCCGAGACGGCGGCATTTCTCGCTGCAGCGACGCAGGGCAAATCGGCCGACAGCACTGTTATGTACAGCGCCCAGCAGTTGCCTGTTCCTGCGGCACGCAAGCCTCCGGTCGCAAGGCTCGATGAGCCCGTTGCCCATCAGGTTGCCTACGATTCCTGGGCTGCAGCCGATCTGGATGAGACCTCTACCGGCATGCCGGCGCTCGACGTTCCAGTTAACCCGCTTTTTGCCGCCAACACGAGCGCCGCGGACTATGAGGGCGGTGCGGCATATTCCGATTATTCCGATGGCTATGCTGGCAACGGTCGCATCGAGACAGAGGATTATGGCACCGCATCGAGCGATTATCTCAACGATCCGTACGCTGCCACGCCTGCACCGGAATATGACCCGGAGGCCGCGTCCGCACCGGCGTATACCAAAAGCACGGGCGAAGAGCGCTTCGCCGATTATTACGCCGAGGAAAAGGCGCTGCGTCTCTCGGAATTTCCGCAGGCAGTCAAGGTTGCCTTTATCGCCATTATCATTGCCCTGCTCGGTGTCATTGCGTTTGAGGGGTTCCAGCTGTTCCGCGGCCCCACCCAAGCGGAGTCGGAGACCCAGCAAAAAGAGGACGACAACCAGTACCTGGACATCAACACCCTCAAGGGCGACCCCAACGACGAGGACGACGAGTAGCGAGGGCCGAAGGCGACCACAGGATCCCGCATCCAGCACCGGCTTCTAAGTGCTGTTTTGTCATCCAGCTACACTTTTCCGAAGTTTTAAGGTGCCTATTTCGACTCTTTTCCGGATTTTATACTCTGTCCCTCCAGATGCGCTTTACGGTGCAGGCGTTGGAAGAAGGGCCATGTGCCGCTGGCGGCCCACATGTTCTGCAGATCAAGCTGCTCGGAGACGGCTCGCGCGAGCCGTCCAGCTGGAAGCTCTTTGCCGACGGCGCGTGCGTTGCGGACGGATCCGGCGCCTTTGCCCGCGAGTGCTTCTGCGAGGGCGCCGAGGTGTTTCTAGACCTGTGCCGCGACGCCGTACGCGCGACCGAGCTGTACCAGTGGAGCCAGAGGGAGTACGAGCTGTTGAGTGCGGCCCGCAGGATCGTAAGGGTGTAGACGGGCGGACGAGCCATCGACGATTTTGAGCTGGCAAGGGCCGGGAACTAGATTCCCAGCCTTCAACCTAGCACTGCTTTATGAGATCGAGCACCGCAGGAATGTCATCGGCATTCCGAAGCGCAACGTAAGTGGGTAAGCCCGGGCCAAATCCACCCTGCGTACGCTTGTCCTGGCACATGTCCTCTGGATCCGTTAGATCATCCACACTCTTTGCCAAGCCAACGGCAATCCAACCACCGTTGCTGGTCCTGCCTTCTAACACGGCATGCAGTTTTCGCTTGCCCGACCTGAAGCCTACATAGTACTTAGCTATGTAGGACTCCCACGAAGGGTTACCACTCAGAACGGACTCGCGCACCTCATCGAAAAGCTTCTGGTTGAGCCCACCTTCGGCAAAGGTGGGGTGATTCTCCTGCAGAGTCCAGATAGGAGCCTCATCAGACTCCCCGCGAGAAGGACGGTACTTGTCGACGACGTCTGCCGGAAGGTCGGGATATTTCCATATCTCACACGCCTCTTTCGCCAGCTCGTCCGCGCGCTGTCCAATCTCTTCCTCACCCCATTTTTCACGCGAGGCGATCGACTTGTTCAGGTAGAGCGGACTGCACTTAAATCCGACGTCAGGCAGATTGAGCTTGTCCGAGAACGACCGGTTTGAGTACTCCTGGTTGTAGCCCGTCAGCGTAAGATTTCCCAAGTTGTTGCACAGCCTGTCGTGGACGTCTTCCCAGTTCTCACCAAGCGATTCCTTCCAGCCGTGCTCATCATCGATCGTCTGGGGCATGATGTGCTCGATCTGGTAATCGTCGGCTGAGATGGACTCCTTCGGGTGGTGCCAGTTCTCCATGCGTTCCAGGTAATAGCGCTTTTTAGAGAAGCGGTTGTAGCAGTCACGCGTCTTAAACTCCTCGACAAAATGCTCGTCTGTCGGAAAGTATGCGGTCATACCGCTGCTGTGGATAAGGAGCATCGCCGTAACGTACTCCTCGATATCGTCCTGCTGCTCGAGATTGCGATACATGCCGGCAAAGAAATTATTTAGGCCCGTGGTAAGTCTGCCGCAAACCGCTCGCCTGAACAGAAACGACTCGATAGTCTCGCAGATACGTAAAAACGCATTGCGATCTAGTCCATTCCCCTCGTAAACCGAATAAAGCAACATTAAGAGGGGCCTTATCTGCTTCACATCGAGGCTTACGATTCTGCCGAACACTCGGCGCAGTCCGTCGTCCTTCTCCTTACCAAGGAACAGACTGGCGTATCTATGTGCATACCCTCGCAGCTCCTTAAGCAGGCCCTCGGTGTCACCATCGTAGTCGTCGGCGAAATAGCGCTTAAACTCGTAGTAGGCCTCGTTCTCCTTCGGCATCCTATTGGGAACTTTAAGCCACAGCCAGTACCAGATAAATGCATTGAACTCGTCCTCGCCGCCTTTTCCGAACAAGCACTCGAGTGGATGCCAATAACCCTCATAAAGATTGGTCTGTTCGTCGTTGGGAAGCGACATTAGAACGTAGTTACGGATGAGGTCAATGGGCGTGAGCGGCTTGCCCTTGGAGTTCATGGACTCAAATATGAGCTGGGCATTATCAACGCCAGCGGTGAGCTTAGTGTCGATGACCTGCACGCGGTTTAGCCCCGCCCAAAGCCTTGCCGGGTCAAATGATTTACCACGCATCTTCTCGCGGAAGAACGCATGGTTCTCGACAATCCGATCCGATTTTTCATCTGGCACGGGAGCCCCAGACACGATGGAGAACAGCGTCTCTTTATCGTCCTGCGAGAGCACCAGCTTGTAGCGTGCCAGACCGTTGTAGTCGTCATCGTTAAAGAGGTAATTTTTCCTCAGCGCCGAGATTTTGAGGTCGCCAAGGAAGCCAGCCTTGTCGGGGTTGCTCTCCAAATAGTCAGCCAAAGCTGCAATCATCAACGAAAACGTCGTCATGCGCTGCTGTCCGTCAATCAGAAGCACGCGCGAAATGCTCGTGGCAGAGCTCTCGGACTCGGGGATATAAAGCATTGACCCCACGAAGTGCGATACGCCATCACGACCCGCTCGCATGACGTCATCCCAAAGCACCTCGCACTCTTTTACACTCCACGAGTAAACTCGCTGGTACACGGGAATGACAAACTGCATCTTCGCCACGCCCATAAGGTCGAGCAGATTCGCCTCGGTTGCTTTCATTTACGCTTGTCCCCTTTCTTGTTTACGCCGCTTGCGGTCAGTCCCCCACTGAACGAAAGACGCTAAAGACCAGAGCATCGAAGCGCTGGAGCAACCGGGATGCTCGTCTCACTAGATTTTACAACGCTTGTCGCGAATACAGTTGAAAGCCAATCCGGTTCCGATGGCTCCCCCTATGAGAAGAAGGTGGATGCCAAGGGTCGCGTGACTAGCGATAAGTGCATCGCGAACGAAGTGCCGTTTGAGGAGCTGCCCGAGGGGTGGGCTTGGGCAAGGCTGGAAACCGTATATAACTTCATTGATTACAGGGGTAAAACACCTCACAAATCACCTTCAGGTGTTCGACTAATGACTGCGAGCAACATTCGCCAAGGCTATATTGATTACACACGCGAGGAGTATATTTCAGAAGACGAATATGCAACACGCTTGTCTCGCGGAGAGACCCACCGTGGCGATTTGCTGTTTACAACCGAAGCCCCGATGGGGTATTGCGCGATATGCGAAATGAAACGTTGCAGCTGTGGACAGCGTGTCATTACCCTTCAGAATTACGGCACAGTTGGTCCAGACAATGCCCTGTTCTGCCAAATAATTCTATCTCCACTGTTCCAAATTCAAGTTAAGGATCATGCCACGGGGACGACCGCAAAAGGAATCAAAGCAGCAGTGCTAAAAGAGCTATTTCTTCCGATTCCGCCTCTCGCCGAGCAGCGCCGCATCGTCGAGCGGGTGAACGAGCTCATGCCCCTGGTCGAGGAGTACGGTGAGCTCGAGGACGCCCGCGAGGAGCT
>DBFNYT010000007.1:0-10519 GCA_048425625.1 Collinsella sp.
GTTTTCAGAGCTTTACCCTGTAGGGCCCCGAGGGGGTATGTCTGCTACTCAGCCATCTGAGCCTGGACGGCGGTGATGGCTACGACACCCACGATGTCGTCGGCAGAGCAGCCGCGCGACAGGTCGTTAACCGGCTTGGCGATGCCCTGCAGGATGGGGCCGTAAGCGTCGGCGCCAGCGAAGCGCTGAACCAGCTTGTAGCCGATGTTGCCGGCCTCGAGGTCGGGGAACACGAGCACGTTGGCCTTACCAGCGACGGAGGAGCCGGGAGCCTTGAGCTGGGCGACGGTGGGGACAATAGCGGCATCGAGCTGCAGGTCGCCATCGATGGCGAGCTCGGGAGCCTTCTCCTTGCAGAACTTCACGGCCTCCTGGACCTTCTTGGCGACCTCGCCGCCGGCGGAGCCCATGGTGGAGTAGGAGAGCATGGCCACGTGCGGCTCAACATTGCCCATGAAGGTGGACCAGGAGTGAGCAGAGGCGATGGCGATCTCGGAGAGTTCGTCGGAGGACGGGTTGATGTTGAGGCCGCAGTCGGCGAAGATCAGCGTGCCGTCGGTGCCGAACTGCGGGGTGTCGGTGCACATCACGAAGAAGGCCGAGACCAGCTTGGTGCCCGGGGCGGTCTTGAGGATCTGAAGCGCGGGGCGCAGGGTGTCGGCGGTGGAGTGGCAGGCGCCGGAGACCAGGCCGTCGGCATCGCCCATCTTGACCATCATGGTGCCAAAGTAGGTGGCGTCCATCACCTGGGCGCGAGCCTGCTCGATGGTAACGCCCTTCTTGGCGCGGAGCTCGGCAAACTTCTGCGCGTACTCCTCGTGCTTCTCGGCATTGCGCGGGTCGATGACGGTGGCGCCGGGAACGTTGATCTCGTCGGGGTTGCCCAGGATGACGATCTTTGCCAGGCCCTCCTCGATGATCTTGGTGGCCGCGACGATGGTGCGCGGATCTTCGCCCTCGGGCAGGACGATCGTCTTAAGGTCGGCCTTGGCAGCAGACTTCATACGGTTAAGGAAATCGCTCATGTTACTCCTTACAAGCGTTTCGCTAAGCTCCAGGCGCCCGGCTGTTCACGAATAAACCCGCTGCTAGCGGGTTTACCTTTCAATTATGTACGCCGCGGTGCTTGAGCTTTCCTTGTGTGGCAAGCTCATTATAGGACGCATTAGCGCTATAATCGCTCTGATAAATATGTCTCGAAGAATGTTCGAGAAAAGCCCAGCTAACGAGCCCGTGGCTTTTGACAAGGAGTATCGATGCAGATTACCTCAGGCCTGCCTGAAGGCTTTAACGCCGGCGCGTACGACATGATTGTCGTCGGTGCTGGATATGCCGGTGCCGTTTGCGCCCGCCGTCTTGCCGAGACCATCGGCTATCGTGTTGCCGTTTTGGAGCGCCGTAGCCACATAGCGGGCAATGCCTACGACTGCACTGACGAGGCCGGAATCCTGATTCACGAGTACGGTCCGCATATCTATCACACCTTTAACGAGCGCGTGCACAATTTCCTGTCGCGCTTTACCAAGTGGACGGATTATCAGCACAAGGTGCTCGCCAACATCAACGGTACCCTTATGCCCGTGCCCTTCAACCATGCGAGTCTCAAGCTCGCCTTTGGTGACGAGCGCGGCGAGGAGCTGTATCAGAAGCTCGTGGAGACCTTTGGCAAGGATGTCAAGGTGCCCATTATGGAGCTGCGTAAGAAGAACGACCCCGACTTGGCCGAGGTCGCCGATTACGTCTACGAGAACGTCTTTTTGCATTACACCATGAAGCAGTGGGGCCAGACGCCCGATCAGATCGACCCTTCGATCACCGGCCGCGTTCCCGTCTTTGTGGGCTATGATGACCGCTACTTCCCGCAAGCTCCCTTCCAGGGCATGCCGCAGGAGGGCTACACGGCGCTCTTTGAGCACATGCTCGACCACGACCTGATTGACGTGTTCTGCGACGTGGACGCCCGCGATCTTTTTGAGATCGATGAGACCACCGTCAAGATCGACGGCAAGGTCTACGGCGGCGAGATTGTCTATACCGGCCCGCTCGACGAGCTGTTCAACCTCGACTTGGGTGCGTTGCCGTACCGCACGCTCGATATGAAGTTCGAGACGCTCGATATGGACCAGTTCCAGCCCGTGGGCACCGTCAACTACACCACGAGCGAGGACTACACGCGCATCACCGAGTTCAAGAACATGACCGGTCAGGTCCTGCCCGGCAAGACCACCATCATGAAGGAGTACTCCAAGGCCTATACGCCCGGCTCGGGCGAGACGCCGTACTACGCCATTCTTGAGCCCGAGAACCGTGAGCTCTATGAGCGCTATCTTGAGCGCGTCCAGAACCTGACGAACTTCCACCCGGTGGGTCGTCTGGCCGAGTATCGTTACTACGATATGGACGCCGTGACCAATTCCGCCCTCGATCTTTCGGATGAGATTATCGCCTGCCATGCATAAAGTCATAACATTCGGTATTCCCTCGTATAACGCCGCCAAGGACATGGACCATTGCATCACCTCCATCTTGGAGGGGAGCAATTACGCCACCGATATCGAGATTATTGTGGTGGACGACGGCTCCAAGGACGAGACGGCCGCCAAGGCCGACGAGTGGGAGGCACGTTATCCCGGTATCATTCGTGCGGTACACCAGGAGAACGGCGGCCACGGTATTGCCGTCCTTTCGGGTCTGCGCGAGGCGCAGGGCACCTACTACAAGGTCGTCGACTCGGACGACTGGCTCGACGCTGCGGCTCTTTCGACTATGCTGTCGATTCTGCGTGGCTTTGAAGAGCGTGATCAGCGCGTTGACCTGTTTATCTCGAACTACGTGTACGAGAAGGTTTACGAGGGCACGCATACCGCTATTGGCTACAAATTTGCCCTGCCGCGCAAAAAGATCTTTTCCTGGGCTCAGATCGGTCATTTTCGCCTGGACCAGAACCTACTCATGCACAGCCTGTGCTATCGCACGGATGTGCTGCGCGAGTCCAACCTTCCCATGCCGCCGCACACGTTCTATGTGGACAACATCTACGCCTACGTGCCGCTGCCGCGTTGCAAGACCATGTACTACGCCGACATCGACCTCTATCGCTACTTTATCGGTCGCGAGGGCCAGAGTGTCAACGAGGCCACGATGGTCAAGCGTCTGGACCAGCAGTTCCGTGTGACGCGCATCATGATGGAGTCGTACCACCTGTACAGCGATGTCGAGTCGTCGCGTCTGCGTTCGTACATGATGGGCTACTTCACCATGATGATGGCGATCTGCTCGGTGCTCACCAAGCTTTCCGACGAGGATTGTGCCGACGAGCGCCTAAAGACGCTGTGGAATGATTTGAAGGCCTATGACGAGCGTATGTATCGTCGTGCACGTTACGGTGTGGTCGGCTTCTTCACTAACCTCCGCGGTCGTGCCGGAGACAAAACCACGCTCGGCCTATACCGTCTTGCCTCTAAGATCTTCAAATTCAACTAACTGTTGAGTAATCGCTGCTGATAGGTTGACTGGGCCCCTTGGCCTTTAGTTTGCTACTGCGAACAGTCCTGCTCGCACGGAAAGCACATTAAGTGCTTTCCGGCTCGTGCGGAACTTGTATCAAACTAAAGGCCAAGGGGCCTCTGCTATAAGAATCGATTGTCAGGCTGCCTGAATTTGAAGATCTTCGACGCGCGGTACACAGGGGCCTGGGCTGAAAAGAATCTGGTTGGTAGGTTGCCCGGTGGGGCTTGGTTATGTTTGTCGCGAGTTCCGCACGAGCCGAAGAACACTTAATGTGTTCTTCGTGCGAGCCAGGACTGTAGAGCAGCAAACATAACCAAGCCCCACCGGGCAACCGGTCAGGTTAGGCTACTTCGCGGCGCCGGGGATGCCGTGGGAGGTTTTTGCGGTTTTGGCTCCGTTTACGATGGCAGTTTCCAGGGCCCTTACTGCGAGCATGCCCAGCAGGTCTAGGGGAATGGCGGCGCTTGCCTGGGCGCCCAGTTTGCCGCTGGCGAGGGTGTAGATGGTGTCGCCGTCGTTGGTGGTGTGCGTGGGACGGATGGCGTGCGCGTAGGCGTCTGCGGCCATCTGGGAGACCTTGGTGGCTTGCGCCTTAGTGAGTTCCACGTTGGTGACGATGCAGCTGATGGTGGTGTTGGTGCGGTCGAGCGGCATTTGCATGGAGCCGGCGGCGGCAAAAGCTGCGAGCTCCATGTCGACGATCTGGTCGCTATCGGCTGCGGCGCGCATGCCGGCGACCCACTCGCCAGTGAGGGGGTCGACGACGTTGCCGCATGCGTTGACCGAGACCACGGCGCCCACCTTGACGGGGCCGAGTGCTACGGCGGCGGCGCCAAGACCTGCCTTCATGCAGGTGGCAGGACCCATGAGCTTGCCTACCGTGGCGCCCGTGCCGGCGCCTACGTTGCCCTGCTCGAGCGTGGTGGGGGTGTGGTCGAGCGCCTCGCGCACGGCGGCGATGCCGGCATCGATGTCGGGACGCACGGTGGGGTCGCCATAGGCGAGGTCGAAGATGCAGCTGGAGCATACGATGGGTACCTGCGTTGGGCCGACGGGCAGGCCGATGCCGCGGCTCTCGAGCTCGCGGGCAACGCCGCTTGCTGCCTCGAGGCCAAAGGCCGATCCACCCGAGAGGCAGACAGCGTGGACCTTATCGACGGTGTTCTCGGGACGCAGCAGGTCGGTCTCGCGCGATGCCGGGGCACCGCCGCGAACGTCAACGCCGCCGGTGGCGCCTTCTGCTGCCACGATTACGGTGCAACCGGTGCCGGCCTCCTCGTCCGTATAGTTGCCAAAGCAAAAGCCATCGACATCGCAAACGTCAATGGCCTCAAGCAGTGTGTCCATGTTTTACTCCTATCGGTTTTCCGCCGGGCCTTATGCCCGGTCGGGATCCGTACGGTACGGCAAAATTGTAGGCGCTGGGGGATACCCAGCGCCAGATGCAATTACGAGAGTTTTTGAATCGCGCGTGCGACGCGTGCGATGGGCAGGCCCACCACGTTGTAGAAGTCGCCCGAAATATCGTGCACGAGCATGCGTCCGCCGACACCCTGAATACCGTAGGCGCCGGCCTTATCCATGGGCTCGCCCGAGGCGACGTAGTGTTCGATCTGCTCGTCAGTGAGCTCATAGAACGTCACGTCGGTCACATCGACAAAGGATAGGCTCTCGGCGGCATGCGGGGCGGCAGTGTCGCCGGCCTTAACGATGCAGACGCCGGTCGCGACCTGGTGCGTGCGGCCCGAAAGCTCACGGAGCATAGTGCAGGCCTCGTCCTCGTTTGCCGGTTTGCCTAAAATCTTGCCATCGAAGGTGACGATCGTATCGGCTGCGACGGTCAGCTCGTTGGGCTCGGCTTGCTCGGCGGCAACGGCGGCTGCCTTGGCTCGTGCCAGACGCTCGACAAGCGTAAGCGGGGCTTCGTCATCAAACGGCGTTTCATCGATATCGGCAGGGATGATGCGGATGTCATGACCCGCCTCGCGCATCAACTCGATGCGGCGCGGTGATTGCGAAGCCAAAATCATAGCTGGATGCCCTCGGCGACCTTCTCGACGGCCTTGTCGCCGGCGAGCGTGCGCAGCAGCTCAAGCGCAAAGGGGAGCGACTGGGCCATGCCGCTGGCGGTGATGACGTTGCCGTCTTGCGTAACCTTCTCGCCGGTATAGGCGCCTTCGGGGAAGCTTTTCTCAAAACCAGGGAAGCACGTGGCGTGGCGCCCCTCGAGTAGGTCGAGCTCGCCCAGGATAAACGGGGCGGCGCAGATGGCGGCAACGTGCTTGGTCGCGGCGAACTCGCAGACCACGTCGCAGACGCGCTGATCGGCGCGCAGGTTGGTGGCACCGGGCAGGCCGCCGGGCAGCACGACGCAGTCGTACTCGTCAAAGTTGATCTCGTCAAAGAGCGCATCGCAGGTCACGGGGATCTGCAGCGAGCTTACGACCTCACGCGTGGGCATGATCGAGACGAGCGTGGCACGCACGCCGCCGCGACGCATGACATCGACCATGGTCAAGCATTCAATAGTTTCAAAGCCATCGGCGGCGAGAACGGCAACGCTGGGCATGAGGGTTCCTTTCATAGGCGGCATACAATTAGCCGTCTTATACCCCGAAGACCTCCGCTTGCCACGCTCGATTTCCCAATGATTTTTCTGAGCAATGATTAAGTGGCTAGTTGCGCCTAAGGTGGACGACGGTCTCGCAGTGGAAGGTTTGAGGGAATAGGTCGACCGGCGTGATCTTGACGGGGGAGAAGGTGCCCTCCTCGACAAAGCGCTTGAGGTCGCGGGCCAGAGTCGCCGGGTCGCAGCTCACGTAGGCGACATCACGGGCACTCGTGCTGGCGATAAGGTCGATCGCTTCGGGGGCGAGGCCTGCGCGCGGCGGGTCGACCACCAAGACGTCGGCATCCTGGTCGGGGAACTCGCGCACCGCGTCTCCGCCAATGACGTCGACGTTATCAAGCTTGTTGATCTCCAGGTTACGGCGCAGGTCGCGCACGGCGGGGCCGTAGGCCTCGACGGCGGCGACAAAGTCGCAGCGGCGGGCGAGCGGTAGGGTAAAGGTGCCGGCGCCGCAGTACAGGTCCACGGCCAGCTCGTCTTCCTGCGGGTCGAGGGCGTCCATAACGAGCTCAATCAAAATTTCGGCGCCCTTGGTATTGACCTGGAAAAACGACGGGGCAGATAAGCGCATCTGGCCTTCGGCGATATTCTCGGTCCACGAGCCCTCGCCGGCGAGCATCTCGACTTTGGAGACACGGCGGGCTTTCTTTTCGCCCTTGCTCATCACACGCACGATGCTCGTGGGATGAACGGCGTCCGCCAGCACGCGGGAGACCTGCGAGCGCGGAAAAGAGCCTGTGGGCGTCCAGAGTGCGACCTCGAGTGCCTTGGTGCGGCGCGATGCGCGAATGCCCACGCGTTCGAGTCCCAAGTCATGGCTGCCGCTTAGATAGTTGAGTGCGCCGACGACCGATTTGAGCGCCTTCGGGAAGCGTTTATCGAACAGCGGGCAGGAATCGACGGTCACGATTTTGCTGGGGTCGACACCGTGCATGCCAAGGCGAACGCGACCGTTGACGACGGTCGGTTCGAGTTCGATTTTATTGCGGTAGCCCCAGTCGTCCTTGGTGTGGCGGATGGGCTGCACCAACTCATCGACCTGCTCGGGAGCGAACTTGCCGATACGCTCGAGCGTGGAGCGCAGATTTTGCTCCTTGGCGGCGAGCTGTGCCGTGCGTGAGAGATTGCCCCACGAGCAGCCGCCGCAGATGCCCACGAAGGGGCAGGGAGACTGAATGCGATCGGGGCTTGGCTCCAGAATCTCGGTGGTGCGGGCACGCATGAACGACTTGCCGTCCTGTACGACCTCGGCCTCGACGGTGTCGCCTGCCACGGCGCCCTGCACAAAGACGGCCTTGCCGTTGTCGGCGTGCGCCAGCCCGTCGGCGCCGTAGGTCATCGATTCTATAGTGAGCTTCATATTCCTGCCTGTCATTCGCGTTGTTGTTCGCACCATGGTAGCAGGGAAAAGCGCCCCGCATCCGAGGCTTTCCTCAAATGCGGGGCGCTTCTACAAACTGCTTCTACAAACGACTATTTCGTCTTGCCGGTAATGAGCGTCTTAAGACCCAGGCCGATCAGACCCAGGCCCATGCGCACGCGGCCGGGGCGATGGCGCTCGATGGCCTTGGTCTTGCCGGCGGGCTTATCGCGACGGGCGCTCGTCTCGGGTACGGGCTTGATGACCTGCGGATCGGGCTGAGGTGCAGGTGCAGGCTCGGGCTCAATGACGGTCGCCTGGACCTCTTGGACCTTGGGTGTGGCCGGCTGCGGCTCAGGAGCAGGGGCGGGCTTTGCCTCGGCGGCGGGCTCCGGAGTCGCAGTAGCGGGCTCGGGCGCTTTCTCCACGGCGGGCTCTGCGGCAGCCTCGGGCTCATTCACCGGGGGAGCTGCAACCGCTTCCGGTTTGGCAGCTGCCCCGTGTTCAACCTCGGCCTGAATGGCCTCCTCGGCCACACGTTCCTTCTCCTGTGCGCGCTGCTGCGCGGCGGCCTCGGCGTTGCGATAGGCACGCTCCAGCAGGGCTTCCTGCGAGTTGAAGGGTTTCTCACCCTCTGCACGCTCCACGGGGACCCAGGTGCCGTCGCTCGTGAGGCTGCGGGCCTTCACGTTGTCGCGCAGCTGCATGCCCATGTACTCGTGCACTAGGGCGCGGCAGGTGGGGTCGAGCACGGGGAAGGCAATCTCCACGCGGTGCTCGGTGTTGCGCGTCATCATGTCTGCCGAGCTCAGGTAAATCATGTCCGAGTCCACGCCGAAAGCATAGACGCGCGCGTGCTCCAAAAAGCGTCCGACGATGGAGCGGACATGCACGTTCTCGGTCTTGCCCGGAACACCGGGCTTGAGGCACGAGATGCCGCGGATGATCATGTCTACGCGCACGCCGGCACACGATGCCTCGGCGATCTTGTCGATAACCTCGCGGTCGGTCAGCGAGTTGAGCTTAAAGAACACGCGGGCGGGCTCGCCGGCAAGGGCGCGCTGGATCTCGCGGTCAAGCCCGCGCATGATGAGCGGTTTCAGTCCGACGGGCGCCACACCCAGGAAGCGGTAGTCGCCGCGCAGGTTGCCCAGCGACAGATTGCGGAAGAACAGGTTGGCGTCCTCGCCGATGCCGGGATGGGCTGTCATGAGCATAAAGTCGCTGTAGAGTTTGGCCGTCTTCTCGTTAAAGTTGCCGGTGCCCAAAAGCGTGAGGCGCGTTAGCGCCATGCCCTCGCGATAGGTGAGCTGGCAGATCTTTGAGTGGCATTTAAAGCCCTCGGAACCATAGATGACGGTGCAGCCGGCCTCTTCCAGGCGCTCGGCCCACTCGATGTTGTTCTGCTCGTCAAAGCGGGCACGAAGTTCCATGAGCACCGTGACCTCTTTGCCGTTCTCGGCAGCATCGATCAGCGACTCGCACAGGCGGCTCTGCTTGGCCACGCGGTAGAGCGTGATGCGCAGCGAGATGCACTCGGGGTCGTAGGCGGCCTCGTGCACCAGATCCAGGAAGGGGTTCATGGCCTCGTAGGGATAAAAGAGCAGCTTGTCGTGCTGCAGCACCTGCTCGCGGATGGAGCGGGTCATGTCGATGGTGGGATTGGGCTGCGGCCTAAACGGCGTAAAGAGCAGCTCGTTGCGCAGGTGCTCGGGAATCTTGCCCTCAATGCCAAAGACGTAGCCCAGGTCGAGCGGGATATCGCAGGTAAAGACAGAGCGGCGCGAAAGCTCGAGCGCCTTGCGGATGGTCTTGAGCGTTGCCTTCTCGAGCGACCCCGAGACCGCGAGCACTACCGGCTGCAGACGCAGGCGCTTCTTGAGGATGCGCTTCATGTGCTGGCGGTAGTCCTCTTCCTCTTCGACGCCCTCGCCGTCCGGATCGATGTCGGCGTTGCGGGTGACGCGGATCAGCGCACGATCCAGCGGCTTATAGGAGCCAAAGCAGCTGTCCAGGCAGGCGAGGATGACGTCCTCGAGCAAGATGTAGGAGTAGGTGCCGGTGGGCGAGGGGATCTCGACCACGCGGTTCATCGAGGCGGGAATCTCGATAAGGCCCAGCAGGCTCTCCTCGTCGGTGGCGCCGTCCAGACCACAGGCCAGATAGAGCGCGCCATTGCGTAGGTTGGGGAAGGGGTGGCGAGGATCGATGACCAGCGGCGAGATGACCGGCGACACGTAGGCCTGGAAGTAGCGGGTTACAAAGGTGCGCTCCTCGGGCGTAAGCGAATCGATGCGGGCGCGGTGAACGCCCAAGGTGTCGAGCTTGCCCTCGATGCTCTTAAAGATGGACTCCCAACGGGTAAGGAGCCCGGGCATTTCGGCCATGACAGCATTGACCTGTTCGGAGGCGGTCATATTGCTCTTGTTGTCGACAGGTTGCTTTTTGAGCTCTGCCAGATCGGACAGGCCGCCCACGCGCACCATGAGAAACTCGTCGAGGTTAGACTCGAAAATCGACACGAACTTTAGACGCTCGAACAGCGGAACGGTCTCATCGAAGGCTTCGTCAAGCACACGGTTGTCAAAGCGTAGCCAGCTGAGCTCTCGGTTCTGCGTGTACGAGAAGTCGCGAGGCGGTTTGCGCAGCTTTGCGGCGGCTTGCTTTTTTTCGATTTTGCTCGGCATATGCATCTGTCCGTTCAGTCCCCGCAGGGGACGGTAGCCTAACCCTATTCACTATTGTCTCAATTTAGTCGACTTGTGGCACGGACGTATTGTGCGAACGGTATCTTTACCTACTTCTTACGCTGACAAGTCATAGGACTGACGCCCTGCTCGTCTGCAAGCGGTCTATATCCTCACTCAACTGGTACGTAAGTGTGAATAAGAATGATGGATAGCTGAATATCATTGAATGCAGGCGGAAACGTAAACAAACATCATTTATATACATAAAACCGATTTAGCTATGCAATTCTGAATCAAAAGTTTAGAGATGCAATTGCAAATAGTTTTTAG
>DBFNYT010000008.1:0-11979 GCA_048425625.1 Collinsella sp.
CCGAGGCAATGGAGCTGCTGCCGTTCATCAAACGCGGATTCGGGGTACGGTTCGTTTAGCGTGTGACCCGTGGGCTACAATTGGCCCATCATACGAAGGCGCCTCGTGTGGCGTGTGCCTGCGTTGGCCGATCTATATTCGGAGGATTCCCATGACCGTACTGTTTGTTGAATATCCCAAGTGCTCGACCTGTAAGAAGGCCAAGGCATGGCTGGACGAACATGGGGTAGAGTATATCGATCGCGATATCGTTTTGGACAATCCCACGGCTGATGAGCTTGCGACCTGGATCGCTCGTTCGGGGCTGCCGGTGCGGCGCTTCTTTAATTCGTCGGGCATGAAATATCGAGAGCTGGGCCTGAAGGCGCGTTTGGATGCGGGCATGACGGATCGGGAGTGCTACGAGCTGCTGGCGACCAACGGCATGCTGGTCAAGCGTCCGCTGCTGGTGGGCGACGACTTTGCGATTCCTGGGTTTAGGGAATCGGCTTGGGCCGAGGCGTTGCTGTAGCGGCTGCGGAAAGTGCGTCCCGGAATTCGCTTCCAGAATGGGATGTACTTTCCCAAAGTGGCCGGTTGCGGAAAGCACGTCCCATTCTGAGCTTCGATTGTGGGACACGGTTTCCGGTTGAGGGCTCGACGGGAAAGTGGGGACCAGTTTGAGCTTGAAATCTGGGACGCACTTTCCGCCGGCGGGCCTGCCCCAGTCAGTCCGCCAGCCGCGCCCATTCGTGCGGATCGTAGACCTTTACGTGCTTGTTGGGCTTGCCGCTCCAGTACTCTTCGTCCATAAAGGGCAGATATGCCTGAATACCGGGGCAGATAAAGGGAATCCGCTGCTGTTGCAGTCGCTCACGCTGGCGCTGCTCCAGGTGTGCCTCGGATATGACGGTCGGCATACCGGACAGCTCGACGAGGCTTGCCTGGATTCGTTTAAGGTCGGGGAGTCCCGCGTGCCATGACATCCGCATGATCAAAAAGGATGCACGGCGGTATTTTGCCTGCATCACCGTGATGGCGGGGCGCAGTGTGGGATGGATTTTGTCCCGTTCGGGCCAAAGGTCAGCAGTGATCTCGAGGCCCAGGGTCTCCCATAGGTAATCAAGCTCTTCGTCCATGGTGCCTCGATATCTACGTGATCATTGATACTTCGATTGTGTTGCCTGGTGCTATCGTTTTCACGGTAGAATCTGCCAACGGTTGACGGCTACCGCTCGCGGCGTTTTGCCCTTCGTGTACAGCGGTTGGCTTCACAGGTCCTTCACGGGTTGGACTAAATTAGGCCAATTTGACTGAATTTCAAAAAAGTCAAAATTGGGGCTTGCGTCACGGCGAGACTTCCCGTATATTTCTTTCTTGCGCAAAGGCACAGCCGAGCGCAGCGATGCAGTCATTGGGATGTCGTCTAATGGCAGGACAGCGGATTCTGGTTCCGTCAATGGGGGTTCGACTCCCTCCATCCCAGCCATTGCATTTGCTACATATGGCCCGTTCGTCTAGCGGTTTAGGACGCCGCCCTCTCAAGGCGGAGATCACCAGTTCGAATCTGGTACGGGCTACCAAAATTGAACTCCCGGGCCTCGCAAGAGACCCGGGTTTTGTGTATTGACCGATGTTTAAGGCGCGTTGAGTCTGCCGCCTGGACCGAGGAGTTGTCATGGACCTGCCCATCAGCTTGCAAGACATCACGTATGCCGAGAACTATCTGGCGCAGGGCGACCTGGCTACGGCGACGCCGCTGCTGGAGCGCCTGGTGGAGCTCGCCGAGGAGTATATCGACGCCGAGTGCAAGACGGAGGAGAAGCGCCAATACTTTAGCTTTGATAGCAAGTTTGAGCGCTTGGCCTATCGCCGCGTGGAGAAGGATCCGCGCGAGCTCGTGCAGGTCGAGGTGCCGTTTGACCGCCTGTACTCTGATATGGCGTTTGCCTACATTCGCCAGCAGGATTATGTGAGCGCTCGCAATGCCCTGATGCAGGCTGTGCGTTGGGACCCCATGAACTGCAACTATCGCTTGGATTTGGCCGAGCTGTTCCGCGCACTCGAAGACAAGCAGGAATGGGCATCGCTCTCGTTCTCGGTGCTGGAGCGTGCAAGCGATGGCAAGTGCGCCGCCCGCGCTTACGCCAATCTGGGTCAGTACTTCTTGGAGCCCGAGACCGAGAACGCTTCGGCTGCCGTGGGCTGCGCGCGTCTGGCGCTGCGCCTGGCGCCCAACGATGCGCATACGACGCGCCTGCTCAACAAGATCCATACCACCTATCCGGATGCCGCCGATGAGAGCGACGAGCACGTGATGGGTGAACTGGCCCTGCAAGGCGTTCCGACCTCGCCTTCGGCCGAGATTGCCATCTGCCTGATTATGTGCGCGACCGATGCTGCAAGCGACGGCGACAAGCAGGAGGCGACGCGCCTGACGGTACGTGCTCGCGACTTGGTGGGCGAGGAGGCCTGCGCGGCGATTATCAAACTGGTGCGCGAGAGCGATGCCGAGCTCAATGCCGAGCGCAAGGCAAAGCGCGAGGCTGCGGGCTCAAACGCCGATGGCGCCAAGGAGGCCGGCGATGCCCAGTAAGCGCGAGCGCAAACTCATTTCCAAGAATCGCTCGGCACATCACGAGTACTTTATCGATGAGACGTTTGAGTGCGGTATTGAGCTGAGCGGCACCGAGGTCAAGTCGATTCGCGAGCGCGCCTGTCAGATCACTGACACTTTTGCGCTGATTCGTGGCGGCGAGTGCTGGCTCGTCGGACTGCATATCCACCCTTATAGCCATGGTGGCGTGTGGAATCGCGATCCCGACCGTCGGCGTCGTCTGCTGCTGCACCGCAAGGAGATCGACTTTCTTGACGGCAAACTTCGCAACCGTGGTTATGCGCTGGTTCCGTTGGAGCTCTACTTTAATACGGACGGCCGCGTAAAGCTGCTGCTGGGTCTGGGTCGCGGCAAGAAGCTCTACGACAAGCGCGAGGACATGGCCAAGCGTGATGTCCAACGCGAGATCGACCGCGCCCTTAAGGAACGCAACCGCTAGGCACTCTGTAAGTTGCGGTGGAATACGGACTGTTTTGCCTGTTTGAGGGGCTATTCAGTCCCTATTTCACCGCAACTGCGGGCGTCTCATCTTTCTTACTGTTCTGACACATATGTCTCAAAGGCGGCGTCCGTTATGGGTGCCGCCTTTTTTGTGGGTACATACATTCATGAGGTTCCAACCCGAGCTAGGGGAGTGATCGTTATGGACAAAACTGCGTTCTTTACCATGCCGAGCGGTCTGTACGTGGTGAGTGCTGCGGCAGACGGGCTGCGCGCCGGCTGCGTCATCAACACTGCGGTGCAGGTGACGTCCATGCCGCCGCGTATTTCGGTTGCCGTGAACAAGGACAATGTCACCTCGGGCGTTATCGCATCGGCCAAAGCGTTCGCGCTGACCGTGATCGATCAGACCGCCGACATGCTCTACATCGGTAACTTTGGGTTCCGCACCAGCAGCGATTATGACAAGTTTGCCAAATACGAGACCCGCGAGACGGCTCTGGGCATGCCCTATGTGCCCGAGCATGCGGCGGCCCTGTTTAGCTGCCGTTTGATCGACACTGTGGATGTGGGCACGCATCTGCTGTTTATCGGCGAGGTCGAGGATGCCGAGCGCCTGAGCGACGAGACGCCGCTGACGTACGACTACTATCACAAGGTGCTAAAGGGCAAGACGCCGCCCAAAGCCTCGTCGTATCAAGGCTAGAAATGTTCTAAAAATACTTGCATTATCTTATTGAGAATATATACTAATAAGTAAGTACACCAGCAGTCACGTTCGAGAGGAGAACATCATGGCTGAGGAGAAGAAGACGTATAAGTTTGTGTGCACCGTTTGCGGTTACGAGGTTGAGGTCGACACGCCCGAGCTGCCCGAGGACTACGTGTGCCCGGTGTGCGGCGTCGGTCCCGATCAGTTTGAGCTCGTCGAGGAGTAACTCGCAGGCACACGGCGAAAGCCGAACATAGCTCTGTCCAAGGGTTCCGGTCGAATTCTCGGCCGGGACCCTTTTGATTTATCTGACGGTTTAAAACGGCCTTACGTGTTACAGATTGAGACGTTATATCTGGACAGTCACGCCATCCCAATTACATCCCCGTTAGCAGCACGATGTCGAGAATCGTCACGATGGCACCGATCCCTACGAGCAACGCGTTGAGCGGGCGCGAGTTGGCGTATTTGCCCATGACGCGGCGTGAGCTGGTGAGCCGTATAAGCACGAAAACCGTGATCGGCAGCTGAAGCGACAGCAGTGCCTGACTCCAGATGAGACCTTCAAAAGGATTTGGGACGACCAGACACGCCGCCACTGCGCCGGCGAAACAGGCCGCCACCCCGATCGAGGAATGTCGGTCGTGGATGTCGTATTCCTCGTCGAACATGCCCGCGGTGATGGTGCCTGCCGCCATGCCTGCCGTCACACTACTCGAGAGGCCCGCAAACAGCAGCGCCACCGCAAAGATTGTCGAGCTTGCTGGGCCCAGAATGGGGGAGAGCGTGTCCGCTGCGACGGCGAGGTCGTCTACGACAATGCCGTGCGCAAAGAAGGTCGTTGCGGCCAGGATGACCATGGCCGAGTTGATTGCCCAGCCCACGCCCATCGAAAAGAGCGTGTCGAAGAGCTCATAGCGCAGACGCTCTTCGATAACCTGCTCGCCTTGGCCTTCGAAGTGCATGGATTGGATGACCTCGGAGTGTAGAAAGAGGTTGTGGGGCATAACGACCGCACCCAGGACACTCACGATAATCGCGGCAGAGCCAGTGGGCATACTGGGCGTGATCCAGCTTGCGGCGGCTTGCGGCCAGTCGACCTTGACTAGTGCAAGCTCGGCCAAAAACGAGAGTCCTACCACGCCTACGAAGGCGATGATCCAGCGTTCGGCACGCTTGTAGGAACTCGTCATGAGCATCGCCATCGATACTGCCGCCACGATGACGCAGCCCGCACGCACGGGCAGCCCAAAGAGCATTTGAAGGGCAATCGCGCCACCCAGGACTTCGGCCATGGCGGTGGCGATGGTCGCGAGATAGGCACTGGCGAGCACCGTGCGTCCAACGAAGCGGGGGAGGTAACGTGTCGTGGCCTCGGCAAGACAGGCACCCGTGGCGATACCCAGGTGCGCCGCATTGTGCTGCAGCACAATGAGCATAATCGTGGACAGTGTGACGATCCACAGCAGCGCGTAGCCAAACTGCGAGCCCGCGGCCATATTGGAGGCCCAGTTGCCCGGGTCGATAAAGCCGACGGTCACGAGCAGCCCGGGGCCGATGTGCCGCGCAATGTCAAGGCCTCCGTGACCACCGGTGCGTCGGGAGCCAAAGTGTTGTTTGAGATGGTTGAGCATGGTGAGCTCCTGCGTGCCGTTTGTTTGACGCCGCAAAGGATACCTGTTTTAGGGTAAAAAGTTAACCAAGACTAACAGAATTGTTGTATTTGGATAGGCTGGTGAAAGGGGATTGCCGAAATGTCTTGATCTGTAACAACTAGGGATGGAAATTGGGTCTTACTGTTACGGATTGAGATGTTTGAAGCGGTGAGCTTACAGGCCGAACTTGGGGCCTATGTTGTCGCCCTTGAGGTCGGCGGTGTCCACTCGTAGGGCGTGCGTTACGCGATTGTTTCGAAACGGGCGGGAAACACAACGGGCCGGTGATGCTTCTAGTATGCCTATTCAACTGACTGTCTAACACCAAGGGGAGGATCGCGATGCAGGCAGATTCCGCTCAGCAGCAGGGCCTTTATCGCCCCGAATTCGACCACGATGCATGTGGCATCGGCGCGCTTGCCGATATCAACGGCGAGCGCCATCACCAGATTCTGGACGACGCACTGTCCATTCTGGTCAACTTGGAGCACCGCGGCGGCACCGGACTCGAGAAGAACACCGGCGACGGCGCCGGAATCCTGTTCCAGGTTCCGCATCACTTTTTCCGTAAAGAGGCCCAAAAGTGCGGCCAGATTCTGCCGGCAGAGGGCGACTATGGTGTGGCCATGCTGTTCTTCCCGCAGGACGACAAGGGCGTAGAGGATGCCCGTCGCGTGTTTGAGGAGGGCTGCGCCGAGGTTGGGGTGCCGCTGCTCTTTTGGCGCGAGGTGCCGGTCGACCCGCACGATTTGGGCGAGACGGCCCGCGCCTGCATGCCTACCATCCTGCAGGCCTTTCTGGGCCGCCCCGACGACACGCCGGCCGGCGACGCATTCGAGCGCCGCCTGTACGTGTGCCGCCGCACCATCGAGAAGAAGGCCGACGCCGAGTTTGCCCTGCGCGACAAGATTTTCTACGTCTGCTCCATGAGCTCGCGCACCATCGTGTACAAGGGCATGCTGGTCGCCACGCAGATGCGCCGCTTCTTCATCGACCTCAACGACGCCGCCGTCAAAACGGCCGTGGCGCTCGTCCACTCGCGCTACTCCACCAACACCACGCCCAGCTGGGAGCGTGCGCACCCCAACCGTTTTATCATCCACAACGGCGAGATCAACACCCTTAAGGGCAACGTCAACTGGATTCGCGCCCGCGAACCCAACCTGTACAGCCCCGTGCTGCAGCACGATCTTGAGCGCGTGATGCCCATCATCAACCGCGAGGGTTCCGACTCCGCGATTTTGGACAACGTGCTCGAGTTTTTGGTCATGAACGGTCGTCCGCTCACGCGCGCCGCATCCATGCTGCTGCCCGAGCCGTGGGACCACAACGACAACCTGAGCGAGGAGCGCCGCGCCTACGACGCCTACCAGTCCATGCTCATGGAGCCCTGGGATGGTCCTGCCGCCATCGCCTTTACCGACGGCCGCACCCTGGGCGCCGCCCTCGACCGCAACGGCCTGCGTCCCGCCCGCTACTATGTGACGCGCGACGGTCGCTTTATGCTGGCAAGCGAGGTGGGCACCATCGAGGTGAGCCCCGAGAACATCCTGACGAGCGGCTGTCTGGGGCCGGGCCAGATGCTCGAGGTCGACTTTGCCCGCGGTCGCGTCATCTACAACGACGAGCTGCGTGCCCGTTACGCCAAGGAAAAGCCCTACCGTGATTGGATTGCCGAGGAGACGCTGACCGTCGACGCCCTCGACAAGCCTGCCGCGCCCGCGCCCGCCGAGGATGCCGAGGTGCCCGCCGCCGTGCGTATGGCCAAGCTCGGCTACCACTGGGATGACGTCGACGAGGTCGTGCGTCCTATGGCCCAGCAGGGCAAGGCACCGCTCGCTTCGATGGGCATCGATGCGCCGCTGGCCTGCCTGTCCAAGAAGACGCGCTCGTTCTTCGACTACTTCTATCAGCTGTTCGCTCAGGTCACGAATCCGCCCATCGACGCTCTTCGCGAGCATATGGTCACCTCGACCACGCTCTACCTGGGCAACCACGGCAACCTGCTCGAGGACTCCCGTACGGCCTGTCAGCTGGTGCGCCTGGAGCGTCCGCTGCTGAGCGAGGAGGAGTTTGACCGCATCTGCGCCATCGACCGCGTGGGCTTTAAGACCCGCCGTTTCCGTGCCGTCTACCGCCGCGATGCCGGCGAGGGCGCGCTACAGGCTGCGCTCAAGCAGCTTGCCGAGGACGTTGAGGCTGCGGTCCGCGACGGCGTGAACATCGTGGTGTTGAGCGATCGTGCCGCTGCGGGCGAGGTGCCCGTGCCGTCACTGCTCGCCGTGGGCTGCGTGCACAACCACCTGATCCGCGCCGGCGTGCGTACCTTTGCCGACATCGTTGTGGAGTGTGGCGACGCCGTGTCCCCGCACGACTTTGCGGCGCTGGTGGGCTACTCCGCGAGCGGCATCTATCCGTACAACGTGCATGCGTGCATTCGCGACTTGGCGGCGCACGGCGATCTGGACGTGACAGCCGAGCAGGGCATCGCCAACTACAACAAGGCTGCGACCGCCGGCATCGTCTCCATCATGTCCAAGATGGGCATCTCCACGGTGCAGAGCTACCACTCCGCGCAGATCTTCGAGGCTGTGGGCTTCACTCCGGAGTTCGTCAACGCGTACTTCGCCGGCACGGTGAGCCGTGTGGGCGGTATGGGTGTCGAGGACGTCGAGCGCGAGCAGAATGAGCGCTACGACGCCGCGCTCGCTATCCTTAAGAGCCCGGCTCCCGATCAGCTGCCCACGCTGGGTCTGACCAAGTGGCGCCCGCTCGGCGGCGAGGATCACCTTATCGACCCGCAGACCGTCTACCTGCTGCAGACCGCCTGCCGCGAGGACAGATACGACACCTTTAAGGAGTACAGCGCCCGCCTGCACCGCACCGGCCGTGCTGTGCGCCTGCGTGACCTGCTGGACTTTAATGCCAGCGGTCGCACGCCGGTTTCGCTCGACGAGGTGGAGCCCGCGCTCAACATCGTCCGCCGCTTTAACACCGGCGCCATGTCGTACGGTTCCATCAGCAAGGAAGCGCACGAGTGCATGGCCATCGCCATGAATCACCTGCACGGTCGTTCCAACTCGGGCGAGGGCGGCGAGGACCCGCGTCGCGAGACCCCGCTGGCCAACGGCGACTCCAAGAACTCCGCTATCAAGCAGGTGGCAAGCGCGCGCTTTGGCGTGACGAGCCGCTACCTGTGCAGCGCCTTCGAGATTCAGATCAAGATGGCCCAGGGCGCCAAGCCAGGCGAGGGCGGCCACCTGCCCGGCAAGAAGGTCTACCCCTGGATCGCCGAAGTCCGTCAGTCCACGCCCGGTATCGGCCTGATCTCGCCTCCGCCGCACCACGACATCTACTCCATCGAGGACCTGGCAGAGCTGATCTTTGACCTTAAGAATGCCAACCCCGGCGCGCGCGTGTCGGTCAAGCTGGTCAGCGAGGCCGGTGTCGGCACCATCGCCACCGGTGTGGCCAAGGGTGCCGCCGACAAGATCTTGATCAGCGGCCACAATGGCGGCACGGGTGCCGCTGCGCGCGACTCTATCTGGCACGCGGGTCTGCCGCTGGAGCTCGGTCTTGCCGAGGCCCAGCAGACGCTACTGCAAAATGGCCTGCGCTCGCGCGTGGTGCTCGAGGCCGACGGCAAGCTCATGGACGGCACCGATGTTGCTGTCGCCTGCCTGCTGGGCGCCGAGGAGTTTGGCTTTGCGACCATGCCGCTCATCTCTATGGGCTGCCTCATGCAGCGCGACTGCCAGCAGGATACCTGCCCGGCCGGCATCGCTACGCAAAACTGCCGTCTGCGTCGTGGCTTCCGCGGCAAGCCCGAGCACGTCGAGCGCTTTATGCTCTTTGTTGCCGAGCAGTTGCGCGAGGTCATGGCGAGCCTGGGCTTCCGCACGGTCGACGAGATGGTCGGCCATCCCGAGTGCCTGCGCCAGATCGAGGTCCCGGGCAACCGCAAGGCTAACCTGCTGGATCTGTCGCCCGTGCTGGCGAGCGCGACCTGTGAGTTTGGTGCCCACATCCCGGGCGCCGACGGCCGTCACTTCCTGCCCCAGATGGCTGCGGACAGCGAGCTCGACAAGACGCTCGACTCCACGTTGTTTGTGCCCTATACGGCCGATGCCCGTGCGCACCTGCGTCCGATTCGCTTCCGCGCCGACATCGCCAACGTCAACCGCTGCGTGGGCACCATTTTGGGCAACGCGGTGACCAAGGCGCATCCCGAGGGCCTGCCCGCCGGCTCCATTACCATCGATTGCGATGGTTCAGCCGGTCAGAGCTTTGGCGCGTTCCTTCCGCGTGGCATTACGCTCAACGTGTGCGGCGACGCCAACGACTACTTTGGCAAGGGCCTTTCGGGCGGCGAGGTGTCGGTGCGCCCCAACCCGCATGCGACCTATAAGTTCGACGAGAACATCATTGTGGGCAACGTTGCGTTCTTTGGCGCTACGAGCGGCCGCGGCTTCATCAACGGTCTGGCCGGCCAGCGCTTTGGCGTACGCAACTCCGGTGCCACCGTGGTGGTCGAGGGCTGCGGCAACCATGGCTGCGAGTACATGACGGGCGGTCTGGCGCTCATCCTGGGCGAGGTCGGGCAGAACTTCGCCGCCGGTATGACGGGTGGCGTGGCTTATGTCTTTGACCAATACGGCACGCTCGATGCCCGTGTGAACCACGAGAGCGTTGAGCTTAAAGCCCCGACGGCCGGTGAGCTGGCGCAGATTCGCGAGCTCATCCAGGAGCACGTGGACGTGACGCAGAGCCCGCGCGGCATTAAGCTGCTCTACAGCTTTGAGACGATGAGCAAACACTTTGTGAAGGTCATTCCGACCGAGTACGAGCGCGTGCTGGCGATTGTCGCCGCCGCCGAGGCCGTCGGCAAGACGCATGCGCAGGCCGAGGAGCTGGCGTTTGACATTGTGACCGGTCGCGCGAGTGCCGAGGATGTTGCTCGCTTCGATGTTGCGGGCGGTGCTGCGGGTGCTGCGTCCGTGGCTGCCAGCTCTGTTGCTTCGACCAAGAAGGAGGCGTAAGTGCCATGGGTAAGCCCGGTGCTTTTCTTGATATCGATCGCGTGACCCATGAGCTGCGCCCCGTGGAGGAGCGCAGCCGCGATTTCGATCCGCTGTACGTGGAGCTCGACGACGACGCGCGCCGTGCCCAGGCGAGTCGCTGCATGATGTGCGGTGTGGCGTTTTGTCAGATGGGCGCGAGCTTTGGCAAGGCACGCCCGAGTGGCTGCCCGCTGCACAACCTGATTCCCGAGTGGAATGAGCTGGTGTACCGCGGCCGCTGGGACGAGGCTGCCGAGCGCCTGTCGCTCACCTCGTCCATGCCCGAGTTCACGAGCCGCGTGTGCCCGGCGCTGTGCGAGGCCGCGTGCAACCTGGGCTCGGTCGACGGCCAGCCCACGACGATTCACGACAACGAGCGCGCGATCAGCGACCATGAGTGGGCAAATGGCGGTCCGCGCCGCTTTGAGCCGGCGGGGGAGGGCGCACCCACGGTTGCCGTGGTGGGCTCCGGTCCTGCTGGTCTGGTGGCAGCATGGGAGCTTGCGCGTCGCGGTGCCCGCGTGACGGTGTTTGAGCGTGACGACCGCCCGGGCGGCCTGCTCATGTACGGCATTCCCAACATGAAGCTCGAGAAGTCCGTTGTCGAGCGTCGCGTGGCACTTATGCGCGAGCTGGGCATTGTGTTCGAGCTGGGTGCTGACGTGAGCGATCCCAAGGTTACCGCCAAGCTCGACGACTTTGACGCCGTCGTGGTGGCTGCCGGCGCCCGCGCCCCGCGTGGGCTTTCGGCTGCGAACATCGATGCGCCCGGCGTGGTGTATGCCGTGGACTACCTGACGGCTTCGACCATCTCGGTGCTCGATGGCGGCGAGCCCGCGGTGAACGCGTGCGGCCTGGACGTTGTGGTCATTGGCGGCGGCGATACCGGCAACGACTGCGTGGGCACCGCAGTACGTCAGGGTGCGCGCAGCGTGCGCCAGTTTGAGTTCTTGCCGGCGGCGCCTGATGCGCGCGCGGCGAGCAACCCCTGGCCGCAGTGGCCCAACGTTAAGAAGACCGATTACGGCCAGCAGGAGGCCATCGCTGCCATGGGCGGCGAGATGCGCGCCTGGGGTGTGGATACGCTCGAGGTACTGTTGGACAAGAAGGGCGCGGCCGCGGGCCTGCGCGTGGTCGATCTGGATTGGTCGGCTGGCAAGCCCGAGCGCATCGCGGGCTCCGAGCACGAGGTGCCGGCCCAGCTGGTGCTCATCGCCTGTGGCTTTACGGGTCCGGAGCGCAGCGTGTTCGAAGCTGTCGGCGTACCTGTTGCCACGGCGGGCCGCCCGCTGCCTGTGATGGTCGCCGAGGGCTCGCATCTTGCGGCGCGTGTCGACGGCGTCGCCGCAGATGCCGCGCCGGTGTATGTGGCCGGCGACGCCCGCAACGGCAGCTCGCTCGTAGTGAGCGCCATGGCCGATGCCCTGGTCTGCGCAGCCGAAGTCGCCGAGGCGCTGGAGCTGTAAAGTAGTCATTGGGGACGTTCTTTTTTGTCTAGTCGTTGGGGACACTCTT
>DBFNYT010000009.1:0-14097 GCA_048425625.1 Collinsella sp.
GGGATCCGCTGCCGCGGCGCCAACCGGCACGATACCGGCCTCCTCACCCTCGCTCGGCGGCGCGATGACCAGCGCAATCTCGCCCTTTACCTCGCCGCGAGCACGCAGCTCCTCGGCAAGCTGGGCAGCGGGCCCGCGCAAGACCTCCTCGTGCAGCTTGGTGAGTTCGCGGCAGACGGCAACCTCACGCTGGGGAAAGACCTCCGCCACGGCCTCGAGCGTCGCCACGATGCGATGTGGAGACTCGTAGAAGATGAGTGCGCCGGGCACCACGGCAAGGCGCTGCAAACGGCGCACGCGGTCGCCGTGCTTTCGGCCCAAAAAGCCCTCGAAGAAAAAATGCTCGCAGGGAATACCGGACGAAACGAGCGCCGTGACGCAAGCAGAGGGCCCGGGAATAACTTCGACGGGCACATCGGCCTCACGCGCCGCCTCGACCAGCGCCTGGCCGGGATCGGACACACTCGGCATGCCGGCGTCCGAGGCAAAGGCGAGGGTCTCCCCCGCCAGCAGGCGGTCGACCAGGCCGGCGGCGCGGCTAGCGATCACATTCTCGTCGCAACGGACAAGCGGCTTGGAAATGCCCAGGTGCATCAGCAGCTTTGACGTCACACGCGTGTCTTCGCAGCAAATGGCATCGGCAGCGGCAAAGGCCTCGCCAACGCGCGGGGACAGGTCGCCCAGGTTGCCGATGGGCGTGCCGACCACATAGAGTTTGCCCGTATGGGCGCTGTTTTGCGTCATATCAACCTATTCAATCATGCCACGCTCGAGCGTACCGAGCGCCGCGCGGGCGTCCCATGCTGCAATGCGCTTCTCGGTCTTCCACGTTTGGAAGAACCAACCGGCAGCCGGCGCAAACGAAGCCAGCTGGTTGGCGATAAACACGCGCTCGTAGGCATTGCGGCCCTCGGGCGTAACCGACGAGTTGGCAAAGATCGCCGCGCCCGACCATTCGCCCACCAGCACGGGGAACCCAGTCGAAATCGCTTCTTTAAGCTCGCGCTTGTTACGGGAAATCGCCGTCGTCAGCCCGCGGGGGCTCGTGATATCGAGCGCATACTCGTCACGGTAATGGTACAGGTGAAGGTCCATGTAGACGTTCTTGTACTTGGCGCCGCGCATAAAATGCTTCCACTCGTTGGGATGCCCCGACGACGAGAAGACGACGATCTTATCCTCGGGCATATACGAACGGACGAGCTCGTAGGCGTCGCGATAGAAGTTGCGCAGGTAGTGCGCCGGAATGCCATCCGTCATGGTGAAGAGGCTCTTGCGGACGCTCATCTGCGGCGTGTCCAGCAGCTCAATGCCCAGCAGGCTCTCGGCCTCGCCGTAGCGATCGGCCAGGCGCTCGAGCACGTCGAGCGCGACATGACGGCCGTTGGTGGACGAATGCCACTCGGCGACAGCCTCCGGCGTGGCGGGCGAATCGTTGGAATCGCCCTGGCCACCGGGCACAGTTGCCAGATCAAGCAGCACGCGGATGTCGTACTTGGCAGCCCACTCAATTGCACGGTCGATGTAGTCGACAACCGAGATGTAGGACGCATCGGACTCCTGCGAGCCAAAGGCATACCAGGGCACCGGCAGACGCACGGCATTGAGACCGATCTGCGCCATGCGACGGAAATCGTCCTCGCTCACAAACGTCTCGTAATGACGGCGCATGCGCTCGTTATAGGCGGCGGTGCCCATGGCCTCCTGCAGCTCGGCCGCGTTGGATGCACCGGTCGCCGCGTATAGCGACGGGGTCACCCAAGGCTCGGGAATAAACCAGCCAGAGAGATTAACGCCGAGTATCCTCTCCATCACTGCCCCCTTCGGATCGTGCAGGCCGAGCCTGCATCGTATTGCATAGGAAAAGTATCGTTTTGAGTATACCCGCGCGTGCGGACAGACGACCGAGTGGTCTGTAAAGTGGCGCAAAAGCGGGAGGAATGTCTGGGCGGGCCCGAGATGGTGCGCCGAGATGTACATATGCGCCGGAAGTAGGCGGCCGGAAAGCGCATCCCGTTTTTCGCAAAAGACTGGGATGCATTTTCCGCGGGTCCACATAAAAGAAAAGGACCCCTTTGCAGAGGTCCTAGTCAATTCAAGGTGGCGGGGAAGGGAATCGAACCCCTGACACGAGGATTTTCAGTCCTCTGCTCTACCAACTGAGCTACCCAGCCATTTGAGGTGTGCCTTGTTTCAAGGCTTGATTAGTATAACCAAGGACGCGTTCCGGTCAACCGAGAATTTTAAAAAAGTTTTTGAGCACAGCCTCGGTTCTATAAATCGGCACGTCAGAGGCATCAGCCGGCAGCGAGAAGTTTTTCACTCAGAGCCGCACGGGCAAACTCACTTGGCGTCATCCCCTCGGCAGCCGCCCGTCGACGAATGGCCTCCTTCATTCCCAGAGGAATCTTGACCGACAGCGTTGCCGTCCCCTCACCTGAGAGCGGGGGCCGTCCATGCACGATCCCACCAACGGTGTGTTCGCCATCCGGAAACTCTCCGCGCTCGTACGACTCGCACCACGCGTCAATCATTTCATCCGTTACAACCTGACCATTAGCGGCCGTATACGTCTTGCCCATCATCGACCCCTTTGCCGAGCCTGTTCAATCTCCTGCCAAAATTTCTTCTGGACTGGAGACAAGGCATGAATGATAAGCCACCCACGGACAAGCTCGACCGCGACAAGCTCCACGCTTCGTCCGTCTGGGAGCCATCCAATCGCAAGCCATCTCGGCGGCTCGTCCTTCGACTCGCGACGAATGCACTCAGTAACCGCAAGCCAAGCGCTAAGCACCTGCTTTTCCGTCAGGTGCTTTTTAGCGTTGGGATGGATCTCAACATCCATGCATCTTCTCCTCCATCTTACCCAATTTCGTATGACGAAAGTCTGCTGTCGCCAATCTCTTACGCCGGCACTTGTTGGAGGGCGGGAGGTGTAGCGAGGATTGAAGGGCGTTCCAATACCGCCCAGGCGCCGGGGCAGGAGCACATACACCAGGGACATACGTTTTCGTAGCGCGCGAGGATATTGCCGCGTGCATCGATGAAGGCGATGTCGATGGGATAGACCATAAAACACGTATGGACCGAAGAGCAGCGTGGAAACGCCATGACGAGCGGCAGGCCGTTGGCGGCAACCGGACGCCGTCCCAGCATGCCGCGCAGGCGCACGACAAACGACTCCGCCACCACAAACTCGGCCGGCGTCCAACCCAGCCTATTGAGTGCCCGCGCGTAGGCGATGTAGGACGAGACCGCGGTCACATGACCACCCCCGGACGCCATGGATCGACCGTCACCACACGCTCGTGCGACAACGTTGTCGGCGCCCCCAGCGGAACGCCAGCGATGCTGAGAGAAGTCGGCCACGGCTCATAGTGCATGGTGCAGGTGTAGGTCCTAAACGTACCGGATAGGGAGAGCAGGCCACCATCCGATGCCTCCGCGCCTTGCTCGCTCGACACTTCGATCTGCAAGTCATAGCCTTCCATGGCATTCAGAATTTGAGTCTGAACCGTCGCCGAGGCATCGGCAGAGCTCTCGTCGCCCTCCCCGCCCGGCGCCACAGCGTGCGCCAGCACGATGTCGGGTACCACGCGGTCGAAGCGCGCGACAGCGCCGGCAAAGATCATGACGTTGTACACGATGAGTGCCAGCACCAGCAAAACGGGCGTAACCACTGCCATCTCCACCGTCGCTTGGGCGCGCTCCTCACGCAGACGCATGCGAATACTCATTACGACCCACCGCCCAGAGCGCCAACCAGTGTCGCGACATCGACGGTGAGTGGGATGGAGCCGCCGCCGGGCAGAGGAATCTCCGCAAGCGTGAACACCGTACCGCTAATGGTGCGTTCGACTTGATATTCCAACGCCTCGCAAAGCGCCTTGGGATCGGTCACGCCCAACGGAATACTTCGCAGTTTGTCTTGCGCTTGAGAGAGACCAGCAATGTCAGACCCCGGACTCTTAATGACGTTGGCGGAATCGGTCAGCACCGGCTTTCGCAGGCGCAAGTCGCACGGTTCCAAACCCAGCGCCGCCACGGACGCCGAAACGGTATCGCCGAGCCACGATGCAATGGAGCCCAACGCACCGCTGCCCCCTCCTAGGTCTTTAATCATCTCGTCCATAAGTTCGTCGGCCGAACCTTGGATATCACCGTATCCCACGAGCAGCCGTCCCCAAACATCCATGACGCCGTCGAGCACGCCGGCAACGCCGCCCGAGCGTTCCTTCAATGTCGAAAAAAATCGCGAAAGCACGTTGTTTTGCGCCGTCGCCTCATCGGGCGCCAGCACCGCGGCAGAGATAGCACCGCGATCGCCAAGCCTGACTGCCGTGTTAAACGAGGAGTTAAGTTGATCGGGGCTGGTAATGTCACCCGAAACTGCAAATGCGACCACGCCGTTGCGTCCAGGTGGGGCGATACGCGGGCGCTCGCCGGAAAGCGCTTTAATGGCCTGGTCAAACGCATTGCCCGCACGGTCGGCCTCATCCTCGGTCTGACGCTCAAGTTCGAGTTCTTTGTTGCGGCATTCGACGTAGTCTTCCAGAGCCTCTTTGAATTCATTGAAGTGGTATTCGAAGCCATTTCTGATGGACGAAGGCGGCATAAGGGCGCTTCCAAGCGCAACCACGCCGAAGCCGCACGCTTCGCATGTATCACGACCATCATAATCAGCAACAGATGCCAGCCCACTCGGAGTCCCTTTCTGATAGACGGGGCATTCGGCTCCATAATGCAGGTATGTTCTGCCGTCATTGTTGCTTACAGGCCATGCAGCATCGGTGTAAAGCTCGGTCGGCCGCACCTCGTTTGGGACACGCGGCAATAGTGGGATATAGGCAGAAAACCGTTCACCATCATCTTTTATGTATGCTCGATCGACCTCTTCAATCGCATAGGCATAGAACGCTTTTCGAGCGGCTGACTGCGCTTTCATCTCGACGCTCGATCCCTGAGGTTTTTCATTCGCCAAGCGCTGCCGGTAATAGATTTTCGCGCGATCGAGCGCTATTTGCGGCTCCCATGTGATGCTCGACTTTTCATGACGGTTCTGACTGTCAGATAGTTCTGCTAGTTTTTTCGCACGCTCCCACATACACGAGTACTTGCCAATCGAACTCTCGTCCGACCCACCACAATCCGCCAGCCAAGCGCGCTCTTTAGCCTTCGCCGTGTCCTCAGAAGCCTTCCGCAGCTCCTCGGCCGCACGCTCTAAATCATCTGATGTGTCTTTAATGGTATCGGTCGAGATCTCTGACCCTTTGAGCGCAGCGAAGTCCGATTCGGATGTCCTGGGCACGGCAAGCGCCGTACCGGTATAGGCCACACTATCGGTATCCTGCGCCGACACCGCCTGCGTGGCACGCGCGGCGATCAGATATGGCAGAGCCGTCTCGATTTTCTGTAAGCCTTCCGATGCGCTTTTGGCAAACTTGTTGCGCGTTTTAATGATCTCAATCCCGGTGTCGACCATATTGCCGGCAACTGGTTCGGCACCTGGGATGAGGATGGCGACCAGGCCCGTCCCGATTGTGGCAAACCCCGCCAGCCCCAGACTCAAGATGCTCGCATCAACCACCGTGGCAGCCGTGTGATAGGACGACACTACGTTGGCACCCGCCAGCGCGCCGCTATCGGCCGCCACCTGGGTATCCCCGGCACGCGACATGCTCCATATCGCCGCGGTCGACGAAAACAACAACGTGAGCACCACTAGGATGACCACGGCAGAAGAAAGCGTGGTGTAGGCACCGTCTTCGATAAACAGATCGACACCGGCGCGGCCCATAAAGCCGCCTCGTTTGCGATGGCAGCTCGGACGGCGCGTCAAAACGCATCTAGACCAGAAACGCTTAATCCCATGCAACAATCCACGAATCATAATCTCCCTCCAGCCATTCGGGACGCGATTGATACGAGACATCGACCTTGAGCTCAACGTAGCCGCCCTCGGCGGTACCACCCATAGCCTGCGCAAACGCACCGATCACAGGCAACGGCTTGACCTCGCCGGAAACGGACACGGACGAGACGCCACCCGCACCGGCCCGGCCAAGCTCGATATCCCACGACAACGGCCCGCCGGCATGAAAGATCGAAACGTTGGGCACTGCGGCAAGCCGGCGGCGGGTGAACTCCTTAAGATCGTCGTCCTCCGCCGTCGTCGTGGTCATGAGCCGCGCGGTCTCGGCGGCGGCAGACTCCATGACCGCGCGCGTATAAAGCAGGCACACCGGTTGCAGTGCGAGAAGGATGAGCGTCAGAAACGTCGGCAGCAAAAAAGCAGCCTCGACCGTAGACTGCGCCCGGTCCTCGCGCGCGATATCAATACAACGCGATGTCCTTAGCGCCCGCAGCGGCGTCGATAACCGACGTCGAGGCAACGCCATGGGATGCCGCCCGCTCAACCAGCGCCGCCAAGCGTCCATCGGTGCCAGCACGCCAAAGTCCCGCAATCGCCAGCACGATCGATAGCAGCGCCACCGTGACGATGGCGTATTCCACAGTCGCTTGGGCAACCTCTTCACGCAGAACGCCATGCATTTCACGATCCCTCCTTTGAGCTTATTGTTTGCGGGACCAGGCGCACCGCGCGCAGACGACACGAAGCATCGCCGGTATCCGCGGCAACCGTCACCATATCGACCCAGCCGCGCCCATCGCGCACGATGGCGCCCCATACGTTGCCCTTAATATCGAGATAGCCGCTCAGGGCGAGCTGGGCCGTTGGCACCTCGCGGTAGGCGCGTAACATATCCGCCGCTGCCTCGGTCATCGGTCGGTCCTCGGACCATGCAAGCCGGACCGCAATCGCGTTGTCCTCAGGCAAATCCGTCGCAGTGCCAGACCGCTTGTCGAGCGTCCGCAGAAAGGTTTGCGCCGTGACAGCGACATCCGAATCGTCCGCATCTCGCATCTCATCTTTTTGAGACGCCACCGCCGAATCTGAGCCCGAATCGAAGGCGGCCCCAGGACGCTGCTGCCGCGCGGCGTTAAGCCCCCAAAGCACCGCCGCTATCGCCACGGTCAGGCAAGCAAACA
Organism: Collinsella sp.; assembly: GCA_048425625.1. GTDB lineage: Bacteria > Actinomycetota > Coriobacteriia > Coriobacteriales > Coriobacteriaceae > Collinsella. The sequence goes on from DBFNYT010000009.1 coordinate 7,054, forward strand.
CCAGCAGCACCCCGATGGGGCGCTCGCCCTCTACAGGCTGTTGATGCCCTCGCTGATAGCGTTCCATAGATCTTGGACCTTGCCTTTAAATGCAACGATGGCAATAATCGCGATCACCACAAGCACACCCACCAAAATGGCGTACTCGGTGGTACCCTGCGCGCTCTCCTCCCGCAACAGCTCCTTGGCATGCTGGCGAGCGCGAATCGCCCAGCAAAAAGCCCAGCTCTGGACCTTGCCGGCAACGTCAGTCATCGTGTTCATGTATTCCTCCCTACATCATCCCGCCTGCTCCCAGCAGCGGGCCCAATATGGACAGAAGCAACGCCGGCAAGATGAGCGTGCCGGTGGGAATCAGCAGCTTGACGGGCGCACGCTCGATCTCGCGCTCGACCGCAGCGCGATGAGCCGCACGAATCTCGCGACTTTGAGCGGCCAGCGTCTCGGCAAGTGGGGCACCCAGGGCGAGCGCCTGCCCCACCGTGATGGCAAAGGTCTCGAGCGCTCGCACGTCCAGGTCGCGCGCGGCGGCCAACAACTCGTCCTCACGCGTGCCCACGCCCACCTGCCACGCCATGCAGGCCCGCTCAAGGCGAAGAGCCAGCACTGACCGGCGGTTGGCGCAGAAAATCTCAAGCGCCGCATCAAACGAAAGACCGGCCGAAAGACCCAAGCGCACAACATCGATCATCTCGGACACTTCGCCGAGCGGCACTCGCGCCGGGCCGCCCACTCCAACCGCGCCCTTCACTCGCGCGGTCAGGGCATCGACCACTGAGCGACCCGCGGCAGCGACCAGCACCGCCTCGCGCTTGCAGGCCCCTGCGATCTTGCGTGCATCCGCCCGATCCAAACCCGTCGCGACAAATACACTCAGGGCACACAGGCAAGCCACAACTGCAACCGGGGCGCTCATAGCTCCACCCGCATAATGCGTCGGATAACCACCAGGGCAACGGCATTGAGGGCAAGACCCAGCACCACAGCGCCCACGCCGGCAGGCGTCGCAAGACCGCGACGAAAATCTGCCGAAAGCAGCGCCAACACCGCGCACATGCCCGCCGGCATCGCCGCGACCATATGCGCAGACATGCGAGCCTGCGACGTCTTGACATCCAGGCGGCGCTTGAGCTCAATGCGCTCCCCCACCATGCTCGACGCCTCGGACAGTAAGTCGGCAAGCGGAGCACCGGTGCGCTGAGACACCTTAAGCGCCAAGGTCACAAGCGAAAGGCCGGGAGCGTCGATGCGCACGAGCAAGTCATCGAGCGCGTCGGTCGCCGAGATACCGCAATCGATCGCCGCCGCCACCCGCAAAAACTCGGTATGCACCGGTTCTTGCGCATGAGCGCCCACAAAGCGCATGCCCTGGGCCAGCGAATGTCCCGAGGCAAGCGACATGGAAAGTGCGGTAAACGCCTCGGGCATGGCCTCTTCTGCATCGTGTTGCTCGCGCCGGCTCTCAAAGCCATCCCGAGCGGCGCCAGCGGCAATCGGAGCAACAAGTCCCAAGGCAAACCCGAGGGGCGATAACGACACCATCGTTAGTAAAACGCAGCAGACACCGCTCGATAGCAGTAGAAACGCCAAACGCCCCGAAGCATCTTCGATCACGAGGCCAAGGCGATGCGCCGGAGCCAGCGATGTCCACGAACGGGCGATCTTTTTCAGCAGATCGTTTTCCACCAGCTCACGCGGCAGCCTCTCTGCCACCGTCTCGAGCGCCTGACGCGCCAGCTCCGCCGGCGGCACCTGCGGCACACGAGGTTCCGCCCCGCACGCCGTCGCAACAGAAAACCCTGCCAAACCCCCTACGACGAGGGGCACAGCGACCTCCATTCGTCCACCTCCTCTTGTGTGAGCGTCCCCGACCGCAGGCCTTCTGCGATAAACGGCGGCTCGCGGTCAAGCGTCCAGGTGCGCTCGGCGGCATCGAAAGTCACATAGCGCTCGAGCTCTACGCCGCCCGACGCGGCGCGACGCACCCCCGAATACGAGGAGACGAAGCGCCTGCCATCGGCGTGGCGCTCGGACATCACGATGCCGTCGAGCGCCATGGCAATCTGCTCCTCGATGAGCTCGCTCGGCAGATCGATGCCATAACGCGCAAGCAGCGTCAGACGCACCACGGTCTCCTGTTCTGAACCCGCATGAAGTGTGGTGAGCGACCCGTCATGGCCCGTGTTCATGGCCTGTAACATGTCGCAGCACTCGGCACCGCGCACCTCGCCCACCACGATGCGGTCGGGGCGCATGCGCAGGGCATTGGTCACCAGGTCGCGGATCGTCACCGCGCCCTCGCCCTCAATTGAAGCCTCGCGCGCCTCTAGGCGCACCACGTGCGGATGATGCGCAAACTTGAGCTCGGCAGAGTCCTCGATCGTCACGATGCGCTCGCCGGTGGAAATCTCACATGACAACGCGTTGAGCAGGGTGGTCTTACCAGATCCCGTGCCTCCCGCAACCGCCAGGTCCTGTCGCATCGACACCGCGCACGACAACAGCTGCGCATACCAAAGCGGCAGCGACCCCAGCCCCACAAGCTCGTCCAGCGAGCAGATGCGGTCCGAGAACTTTCGGATGGTGAGAATCGGTCCGTCAATCGCCACAGGCGGAATCACCGCGTTGACGCGATAGCCCGTTTTGAGGCGGGCGTTGACGATGGGGCTGCGCTCGTCGATACGGCGGCCAAGTGGCGAGATGATGCGGTCGATAAGCACACGGATCTGCCCATCATCCTCAAACGCATGCTCGATGGGGTGCAAGACGCCGCCGCGTTCAAAGAAAGCCGAGCGGCAGCCGTTGATCATGATCTCGGTAACGGTGTCGTCCTCGATGAGCGGCTGCAACGGCCCCAAGCCCACCACGTCATCCAAAATCTCGTCGATGATGGTCTCGCGCTCGGGCGTCGCGAGGTCGGTCGGCTCTTCAACATTGAGCGCCGCCTCCACCGCGGGACGCAATTCCGAGCGGGCAAGTGCCGGGTCGATATAGGCGCTGATACGCGCCACTTCGTCGTAACCCATGCGGTCCATCACGGCGCGCTTGGTGCGTCGTTTCACCGCGCGGCGACGCCCCGCATCTACAGGCGCTGCCCCCGCTGCAGCGCCGGCAGCCTTAATCCTCGTTTGCAGGCTCATCGCTGATCACCCTCGCGCGACCAGGGAAGGCGGATACGCGGGCGTTCGGTGCGCGTTGCACGGTCGGCGACCATATCGCTCCAAGGGCCGACGGCGCACCCCAGTTCCACGAGCATCTCGCGCGTGGCCTCGCGCACGCTGGTCGCAAAAGCGCTGGTCTGCCCCACTGCCTCGTCAGCGCGCCCAAACGCCATGAGCGCGGCGAGATCCTGCCCGCCATCGGCGATACGAATCTTGGAGCTCAACGCACAGGCAATCTCAAAGCGCATGGCGACGTCTTCGTCTGCCCCGCGCGCACCGAACCGGTTGAATACGGCGCTCATGCGCGTGCGCGGCACACCCACTCGACTTGCCAGTTCAATGACGCGCGACGCCGATGTCGCGGACGACACCGCCGCATCGCCAACGACCAGGCAACGGTCGCTCGCCGCCACCGCAGCCGCCACGGCGTCGCCCCAAAAGACCGAGGTATCGATAAAGACCACGTCGGATTCGCGACGCAGGACATCAAGCAGTAACTCCACCGGACGTGCCATGAGCTCGGCTTGCTCGGGCGCCGCGACGGGACCCCAGAGCGTAACGCCCGGCGCCACGCGTATCGATGTGGCTACGATATCCGGTTCGGTGAGCGCGCCCGCCGCCGACGGCTCGATAAGTGCCGCCATATCGCGCGGAGCATCGACGCCTAACAAGTCGTAAAGGTTTCCAAACATCAAGTCCAGGTCGAGCACGGCGGCACGCAAGCCCAACAGCGACGATGTGTGTGCCATGGTGGCAACGATCGTCGACTTGCCGCAACCGCCCGAACCCGAAATGGCACAGATGACCGGAGCTCGATGCTGCGGAGCGGCAGCGTCTGCCGGCGGCATCGGAGGCGGCGGGGCGGGCGTCGGTGGCAGCGTCCCCGTCTCCCCCGCCGCAACCACACGCTGCGTCCAAGCCGGCATGGCAGCTTGTTCGGTCTGCGAGGCAGGTTCGTTCTGCGCAATCTGCTCATGCTGCATCAGCGATAACTCGCCGCACCCGGCAAAGCCCTCAACTTCGTCGAGTTCATCCGCCAGATTCACGCCGTGCACGTATCCCATATCTACAGCCGGGGAGTCGCCAGCATGCTGCGCCGGCCCTCCAGCGTCATCGTATACAAGGGGGTTCCGGGGGCGCCGACCATGCTCGGCTTCCGCTTTTCCATAATCATCAACACGCGGGCCTCTTGTAGCGCGAGGCGCCCCGGGTTCCCTATCAACAAAAGCATCGGGCTCAATCGTCATGTGCCGATCGGAATCAACCGCTCCCTCGCCCGCGCGCCCGTTGCCGCATATACTGTGCGCAGCGATGACCTCGGTCGCCCCCGCGCGAAACAGCCCCTCGATATCCGACGGATCGAGCGCTTCTATCAACACGACCACGCGACTCACGCGGCCTTCGGCCGTCAGGCGCGCAACAGTCTTGCGCACATCTTCGGTATCAAACAGAGACGCCGCGATGATGGCAGCCCCGCGGCGCGACGGAAACGCCCGAGCCATGGAAATCAGCCCGTCCAGGTCACCCACGCGAAGCACCTGTGCACCCGCATCACGGCCCTCGACTTCCCGCTGCAACAGCCCGTAATCGCCGCACGCGCAGCACGCAAGCCAGATCGCCTTCATCACTCGTCGCCTCCGCTCTTTTTGCCGCGCGCCGTGGCAGGAATCGTCAAGCTGACCGTTCCCTTGCCCGAGGCTCCCAGCAGTTCCTTGACGTCTTCGGGGTCAGCCGCCAGCGTCACCCATTCGATCTTGCCCTCGCGCGTGGCACCGGAATCCTCACTGGTATCGATCACGTACGCGCCGCACAGCCGATCGGTTACGCCGTCTTTTTGCACATACACATCCACGTAGCTGCCCACGCCCGTGGCGCCGCCGACCGAGTGCTCGGCATCGACCGCCACCGAAACGGCGACCTTGCCCTTAGGCACCTCGAGCTTGTGGCTCTCGGCCTTGGTGTAGACATTGCAGATCACGGCGTTTTTGGGAACACGCGAAGTCGTCACGTCGCCGCGCACCTGGCGCAGCTCGGTCGCCGCGTCACGCGGCAGCAGACTCGTCAGCCATTCCTGGGTTATGACATTGGTCTCATCGAGGGTCTCGCCCACATCGATATCGCGCGCCGCGACGCATACCTCGACGCGATCGCCACCGTACTTAGCCAAGGTCTCAGCCTGGACCCGTTCGGCTTGCGAGCGGATCGACGAGCCGTAAACCATGCAGAGCAGAGCAGCGAGCACGCCCGCGACCAGACTGATGGCGATGCGCTTGCTCTTGTTCACGGCCGCTCCTCTCATGGCAGTGCCGGGCGAATGCCCGTACCACCATTGTCTGGGCGGTCAAAGTGCAAAGCGGCGCAATTGCGATTTTGGTTTTCGATGTCAAACCAATCGCTGACCAAAAGCTGACCAGCCCGTCAAGCTCGTGGCAAGGTTTTGGTCAGTACGTCAGCAAACTGCATGTTTCGAGGCTTTTCCGCAGCAAAAAAGCCGTCTCCCGAACAGTTGGGAGACGGCTGTCATAGGAAAAATCAATTACAGATGGACATCGGGATCGAGCATTTGAGCACTCACGCGCATGGATGACGCCAAGTTTTGGAACGTTTCCAAACGCAGGCTGTCGATCTGCCCGGCGTCCTCGGCCTCGCGAACGGCACAACCCGGCTCATGGGTATGCGTGCAATCGCCAAACCGGCACGCGCGCGATGCCTCGACAATCTCGGGGAAGGCGCGCGCCAGACCCCGCTCGTGACCCACGAGCGGTAAGCTGCGCAGGCCCGGGGCATCGGCGATCACGCCGGCGTCGCCCGGCAGTGCCACCATCACGCGCGCGACGGTAGTGTGACGGCCCTGGTCGTCGCGTTCGCGCACACCGCCAGTCGCCAACGTATCGTGGCCCAGCAGCGCATTGAGCAGCGTCGACTTGCCGGCACCCGACTCGCCCAGAATCATGGCGCAGCTCCCGGCAGGCACGCAGGAACGAACCTCGTCCAGGCCGCGCCCCTCGGCAGAGGACGTCACGATCACGCGCACGTCCGGACCCACCAGGCGGCGCACGCGGTCCAGATCGCGCTCGAGCTCCTCGGCATCGCAGCGATCAGCTTTGGTGAGCACCACCACCGGTTCGGCATCGCAGTCGAGCGCCAACACCAGCGAGCGCGCCACGCGGTCGAGCAGCACCTCACCGGCACCGAGCGCCTGCACGATTAGCACGCAATCCACGTTGGAGCAGAGCACCTGACGCTCTCCGCGGGCACGGCCGCGCCAACGCTCAAAGCTCGTACGGCGCGGCAGCACGCACTCAATCACGCCCATATCGTGCCCGGGAGCGCGGCGCACCGCCACACGGTCGCCCACGGCAGGCAGCAGCACCTCGTCCTCGCCGCGCGACTTGGCAAACCCCACGGCATGCTCGGCACGAAAGGTATCGTCGGCCGTCACCACCAGCGGAAACCCGCGATCTAAGCGCACCACGGCGCCAAGCTGCATCTGCTCGGGCTCCTCAGCATGTGCGCAGAAATCATCAAAGGCAGTCTGCTGGGTTTCATCGACTGGCAGGTCATCAAACGCCGGAACGTCCTGCAGCGCGTCAAGCCCCGGCACGCTTGCCAGCAGCTCCTCAGCAGATACGGGAGCCTCGGTCGCGAGCTTCCGACGACGATCACGCTTAGCCCGCGCCCCCGTCGTCTTTTTCTTCGCTTTAGCCTTAGCCTTGCTCACAAGCGCCTCCCAGCACCACAAATCACAACTGAGCAGGTATTTTAAATCAAAACCACCCCTAAAAGGGGTGGTTTGCTCTTAGGGTATAACCCTTGGATTTCCGGCACGCGTCTAAAGGCGCCGGCCCTCACGGGGTTCGGGCCGCACTGCAGATTGACCCGT
>DBFNYT010000010.1:0-16372 GCA_048425625.1 Collinsella sp.
GACCACCGCGTTCCCGTTCTGGTCGGCATCATCGACACCGAAACCGAGCGCATGATCGAGCACGGTAAGGTCGCTCAGGAGCTGGGCGCCGATGCGCTTGTCGCTACCTGCCCGTTCTATGCCCTGCAGGGCATGACCGAGGTCGAGGAGCACTTCCGTATCCTGCACGAGGAGCTCGACCTGCCCATCTTCGCCTATGACATTCCCGTCTGCGTTCACACCAAGCTCCCCTGGAAGCTCCTTGCCAAGCTCGGCGCCGAGGGCGTCCTTGCTGGCGTCAAGGATTCCTCGGGTGATGACATCTCGTTCCGCTACCTCGTTCAGGAGAACGAGAAGAACGGCCATCCGATGAGCATCCTCACCGGTCACGAGGTTGTTGTCGACGGCGCCTACCTCGGTGGCGCCGACGGTTCCGTCCCGGGTCTCGCCAACGTTGAGCCCGAGGGCTACGTGCGTCAGTGGAAGGCCGCTCAGGCTGGTGACTGGGCTACCGTCAAGGCCGAGCAGGATCGCCTCAATGAGATTTCGCACATCTGGGATGTCACCTCGGGCGTCCAGGGCTATGCCGGTGGCGTCGGCGCCTTCAAGACCGCTATGAACCTTATGGGCATCTTCGACAGCCCGACCATGCCGCGCCCGGTGAAGGCCATGACCGGCGAGAACGTTGAGGCGATTAAGAAGGTCCTCCAGGACAACGGTCTCCTGTAAAGCTTCCCCGGACACCCGACCTCGCCGTTCAACCGTGCGGCCATGACCCATTAGATCAATGGTCACACGGTTTCTTGGCGATCTCGGGCACCTGGAAAACCTTTTCCGCGCTGTGACGGCTAGCCTGACGGCGCATTTCCTGTAGTTGTTTTTTATCTCCTAAGGAGAGCGACATGGAGAACAAGTACGTCTGCTCTGTCGATATCGGCGGAACTAAGATCGCGACTGCCATCATGGAGTACCCGGCTGACGGTAGTGTGCCCCATCCCGTTTTTGAGGCCGAGGTTCCTACCGAGGCCCAGGAGGGCGGCGAGGCCGTCTTCCAGCGTATCGAGGCGTCCATCAAGGCTGCTCTCGAGGCGAATCCCGATGTCGAGGTCCTTGGCGTCGGTATCGGTGCCGCCGGCGTCGTCGATCCCAAGACGGGCGCCATCGCGTATGCCAACGAGATCATGCCCGGCTGGTCCGGCGTTCAGTTGGGGCCGCGCCTGCGCGAGGACCTCGGTCTTCCCGTTGCCGTTGTAGGCGACGTGCAGGCTCATGCTCTGGGCGAGGCCCACTGGGGCGTCGGCAAGGGCAAGTTCTCCGTCTTGTGTCTTGGCATCGGTACGGGCATCGGCGGCGCATATGTCGAGAACGGCCGCGTGATGCAGGGTTTCCATGGTGCTGCCGGCCATATGGGCCACATCGAGTGCTCGGCTGCCGCCGGCATTCCCTGCGCCTGCGGGCGTTCCGGCCATCTGGAGTCGGTTGCTTCGGGCACTTCCATTGGTCGAATGTACGATGAGCGCTTTGGTCGCGTCGACCCCAGCCGTCCTTCGGTCGGTCGCGATGTGAACGACCTGTGCCGTGCGGGCGACGCAAAGGCGACCGAGGTCATCCATGACGCCGGCTTTGCGCTGGGGGCCAGCTTGGGCTCGCTCGCTAACATCCTGGACCCTGAGGTCATCGTGCTTTCGGGCGGCGTGATTCACCAAGGTCCCGATTGGCGTTCGCAGACGTGGAAGGATTCGGTGCACGAGGGCTATGCCAGCCAGGCGCTCGATCCGCTTCAGGACACGCCGATCCTCATCGGTTCTCTGGAGGGCGATGCTCCGCTCATCGGTGCCGCCGAACACCTTCTTGCGTCGTTGAAATAAACATAGCTACCAAGTGCGCCTTCTGAGGTGCCGCAGATTGACGTGAAAGAGGAGCGAAGCGTACTTCGGTACGCGAGCGACGGTTTGAACGTCAAGGTGCGGTGTCTCAGAAGGCTGTTTTTGAGAAAGGTTGAGTCGAACATGACCGTTGATCCTTTGATCCAGTCCCTGAAGGGTAAGCTCGTCGTGAGCGTTCAGGCGTATATGGGCGAGCCGCTTCGTACGCCCGAGACCATGGCTCAAATGTCTCGTGCTTGCGAGCTCGGCGGCGCCGCCGCCATTCGCTGCCAGGGCCTTGCCGACATTGCCGCCATTAAGGGTCGCTGTGAGGTTCCTGTTATCGGCCTGTGGAAGGATGGGCACGAGGGCGTTTACATCACGCCGACGCTGCGTCACGCTCGCGCCTGCGTTGCTGCGGGTGCCGATATCGTGGCGATCGACGCCACCGATCGTCCGCGTCCCGACGGCAAGTCGGTCGAGGATACTTTCCGTCCGCTGCACGAGGAGGGCGTGCTCCTGATGGCCGACTGTGCTACCATCGAGGATATTCGTCGTGCTGTTGACATGGGCTTCGACCTGATGTCCACCACGCTGTCTCATGGTGTTGCCGCTATCGATTGCACCATGGCCGACGGTCCCGATCTGCCGCTCCTGCGCCAGGCGACTGAGGAATTCCCCGGCCTTCCCATCATTTGCGAGGGTCGCGTGCATACGCCCGAGGAGGCTCGCGCTGCGATCGATGCTGGCGCCTGGGCCGTTGTCGTCGGCACCGCCATCACGCACCCCACGAGTATTACGAGTTGGTTCAAGGCTGCGCTTGAGGCGTAAGACAGGCCTCGTATCCGCTCGGGGCGGTATACTCAATTTAGGCAATTGACCGCGCGGGATCCGGGTTGCTGGGTCCCGCGCTTGTTTTCGGGAGGCAGCACATGCAAAAGGGAGATGCCATGGATGCGGCGGAGCGCTCGGAGCGCATCCCCGATATCGTCATCATCACCGGAATGTCCGGATCGGGCCGCACACAGGCCATGCACGTGTTCGAGGACATGGGCTATTTTTGCATCGATAACCTGCCTCCGCGTCTCATCGCCCAGCTTGCCGAGCTCGTCGGCATCAATACGGGCGTGGGCAGGCATCTCGCCGTCACCTGTGACCTGCGCAGCCAGGGCTTGTTCGATGAGCTGCTCGATGCCGTTGCCGCACTCGAGGAGCGCGAGATGAGCTGTGACATCGTGTTTCTCGAGGCCTCTGACGAGGTGCTGATCCGTCGTTATAGCGAAAACCGCCGCCGCCATCCCATTGCCAAGCCGGGGGAGACTACGGCCGATGCGATTCAGCGCGAGCGCCTGCAGCTGCAGGGTGTGCGCGACCGAGCCGATATGATCATCGACACGAGCCGCCTGCGTACCTCTGCCCTGCGCAACAAATTGCGCATGGCGTTCTCCGAGTTGTCCGACCAGCAGCTCATGGACGTTCACGTGTTCTCGTTTGGCTTTAAGCACGGTATGCCCGTTGAGGCGGACATTATGATCGACGTTCGCTTCCTGCCCAATCCGTTCTACGATCCCGAGATGCGCACCATGACCGGTCTCGATAAGAAGGTCTCCGACTTTGTTCTGGACCATCCCAAGACCCAGGAGTTCTGGAAAGCTTGGACGCAGCTGCTCGATACGGTGATGCCGGGCTATATCGCGGAGGGCAAGCCACAGCTTTCTATTGCCATCGGCTGCACGGGCGGTCAACACCGCAGCGTTGCCATCGCCGAGGCCACGGCACGTTATTTGGAAGGCGCTCAATATCACGTGAGCATTTCCCACCGCGACCTGTCGCGCGCCAACACGAAAGCATAGGCCTGCATGTCGTTTACCGCCGAGGTGCGTGACGAACTCGCGCGCTGCGAACCCGAATGTGAATACTGCGATTTGTCGACGCTTGCCGCCCTGACGCGTGTGAGCGGTACACTTTCGCTGGCCGGCTCCGGGCGGTATCGTTTGACGGTCGCGACCGAGACGGGCGCCGTCGCGCGCACAATGATCACACTGACGCATCGCATCCTTAAGCTCAAAACGGAATTCACCGTTCGTAAATCTGTATTGCATAAGGTTCGAAACTACCTCATCACCTTGCCTGATCAGCCAGACCTGGATAAGGCTCTGGTGCTGCTGGGCATCCTCGACCGCAGGGGAGGACTTGTCGCCGGCGTGCCCCGACATATCGTTGCCCGTCCCTGCTGCAGGCTTGCCTATATCCGCGGCGCGCTCATCGCGGGCGGCTTCGTGGCCGATCCACGCGGCGATTTTCATTTGGAGATCGCGGTGCAGGGCGAGCAATATGCCAAGGGGCTCTGCGATTTGTTGGAGCAGATTGGGGTCCATGCTCGTGTTAATGCGCGGCGGGGGTCATATGCCGTGTACATTAAGAGCGCCGAGGAGATCGAGCAGCTCCTAAAGCTGGTCGGCGCCAAGCGCAGCGTTGCCGAGATCGAGGAAGCGCGCGCGGTCAAATTGGTTAAGAACGACGTAAACCGTCGCGTGAACGCCGAGCTCGCCAACCAGACCAGAAGCGCCGGTGCCGCCCAGCATCAGCTTGCGTTGATCGATGAGCTCGAGCAGCGTGGCCTTCGCGATGCGCTTCCGGATGCCTTGGCGGTCTTTTGCGACCTGCGCGAGCGCTACCCCGATCTGTCACTGCGTGATTTGGGGGAGATGGCTGACCCTCCCTTGTCGAAGTCGGCCCTCTACCATCGTGTTTTACGGCTTGAAAAGCTCATTGAAGCAAACAGGTAGATTAAAGTATCGACTTATATACGGATTTAGCTGCTGTTTTAGTATTTAAAACGTTTTAACGTAAATTTGATTTTCAATTTCGAGCATTCTCGTGAAATTCAAGTCAAAAAAAAGGTATATTAGGCGAGTGGTTAGTTTGTGGGCCTCAACGGCGGGCGCTGTAGCTCGCGGGGGCCTTACGAAAGGAGACACAATGGCAGTAAAGGTTGCTATTAACGGCTTCGGTCGCATCGGTCGTCTGGCTTTCCGTCAGATGTTCGGTCATGAGGGCTCCGAGATCGTCGCTATCAACGACCTCACCTCTCCCGATATGCTCGCTTACCTGCTGAAGTACGACTCCACGCAGGGCAACTACGCTCGCGATCACGAGGTCGTTGCTGGCGAGGATTCCATCACCGTTGACGGCAAGGAGATCAAGATCTACAAGGAGGCCGACGCCAACAACCTGCCTTGGGGCGACCTCGACGTCGACGTCGTTCTCGAGTGCACCGGCTTCTACACCAGCAAGGCTAAGGCTCAGGCCCACATCAACGCTGGCGCCAAGAAGGTCGTCATCTCCGCTCCGGCCGGCAGCGATCTGCCCACCATCGTGTACAACGTCAACCATGAGACGCTGACCGCTGAGGACAACATCATCTCCGCTGCTTCCTGCACCACCAACTGCCTCGCCCCGATGGCCAAGGGTCTGAACGACTTCGCTCCCATCGTGTCCGGCATCATGACCACCATTCACGCCTGGACCGGCGACCAGATGCCGCTCGACGGTCCGCAGCGCAAGGGCAACAAGCGTCGTAGCCGCGCCTGCGCCGTCAACATCGTCCCCAACACCACCGGTGCTGCCAAGGCTATCGGCCTGGTTCTCCCCGAGCTCAACGGTAAGCTCATCGGTGCCGCCCAGCGCGTCCCGACGCCGACCGGCTCCATCACCAACCTCTACGCTGTCGTTGACAAGAAGGTCACCGTCGACGAGGTTAACGCCGCTATGAAGGCCTACGCTGCCACCATCTCCGAGACCTTCGGTTACAACGAGGACGACATCGTCTCCACCGACATCATCGGCGAGACCCACGGCTCCATCTTCGACGCCACTCAGACCATGTGCTCTGACCTCGGCAACGGCCAGACCCTCGTTCAGGTCACCTCTTGGTACGACAACGAGAACTCCTACACCTCTCAGATGGTCCGCACCATCAAGTACTTCGAGAAGTTCGTTGCTTAATTTAGCTTTTAGCGAATAGCTCGTTGAGCGTCTAAAGAAGGGCGCGGCCTTATAGGGCTTACACCCTAGGGTCGCGCCCTTTTTATAGGAAATCGTCTGCCGTAATGGGAGGCAGACACGTACGAAAGGTAGAAGCAAACATGGCCTTTACCAAGAAGACCGTCCGCGACATCGATGTCGACGGCAAGCGCGTTCTCGTCCGCGTTGACTTCAACGTGCCTATCAAGGATGGCGTCGTTGGCGACACCACCCGTATCAAGGCTGCCCTGCCCACCATCAACTATCTCGTTGAGCACAACGCTCGCGTCATCCTCATGAGCCACCTCGGCCGTCCCGATGGCACCGGCTTCCAGCCCGAGCTGTCCCTCGAGCCCGTCGCCAAGAAGCTCGCCGAGCTCTCTGGTCTCGACGTTGCCTTTGTCGCCGACACCTACGGCGAGAAGGCTGCCGAGGCTGTCGCTGCCGTCGAGCCGGGCAAGGTTCTCGTTCTCGAGAACGTCCGCTTCGACAAGCGTGAGAAGAAGAACGATCCCGAGATCGCCAAGAAGCTCGCTTCCTATGGTGACGTCTTCGTTCTCGATGCCTTCGGCACCGCTCACCGCGCCCAGGGTTCCGTCGTGGGCCCCGCCGCTTACCTGCCTGCCGTCGCTGGCTTCCTGCTCGAGAAGGAGGTCGACACGCTGACCGGCATCTTCGCCGAGCCCGAGCGCCCCTTCGTCGCCATCGTCGGCGGTTCCAAGGTTTCCTCCAAGATCGGCGTTCTCGATCACCTCATCGACTCCGCTGACACCCTGATCATCGGTGGCGGCATGGCCTACACCTTCTTCCTGGCTCAGGGCCTGTCCGTCGGTCAGTCCCTCAAGGAAGAGGACTGGGTCGAGCGCGCCGGCGAGATGCTCAAGAAGGCCGAGGAGAAGGGCGTCAAGATCCTGCTCCCCATCGACAACCGCGTTGCTGATCACTTTGGCGAGGACGCTGTCCCCGAGGTTGTCGCTTCCGACGCTATCCCCGACGACCGTGAGGGTATGGACATCGGCCCCAAGACCGAGGAGCTCTACGCCGAGGCTGTCAAGGGTGCCAAGACCGTGTTCTGGAATGGCCCCATGGGCGTCTTCGAGTTCGATAACTTCGCTCACGGCACCCAGGCTATCGCCGAGGCTGTCGCCGAGGCTGATTGCACCTCGATCATCGGTGGTGGCGACTCTGTCGCAGCCGTCAACAAGTTCAACCTGGCCGACAAGATGAGCTGGATCTCTACCGGTGGTGGCGCTTCCATGGAGCTCGTCGAGGGTAAGGCCCTGCCCGGAGTGGAGGCGCTTCTCGATGCCTAATCGCACCCTTCTTATCGCTGGTAACTGGAAGATGAACAACGACGTCGCCGAGGCCGCCAAGCTCGCCGACGAGCTGGCTCAGGCTCTGCCCGAGGTTCCGGCTGGCGTCGAGGTGCTCGTCTGCCCTCCGACCATCGACATCACCACGGTTCATGACCGTATTCAGGCTGCCCCCATCGCCCTCGGTGCACAGAACGTGTACTGGGAGGCCAAGGGTGCCTTCACCGGTGAGTCTTCTTGCGACATGCTCAAGTCCGCTGGCTGCACCTACTGCATTATCGGTCACTCCGAGCGTCGTGATTACTTCCACGAGACCGACGAGGATCAGAACAAGAAGGCCAAGGCCCTCGTTGCCGCCGGACTTGTTCCCGTCTTCTGCTGCGGTGAGTCCCTTGAGGTCCGCGAGGCCGGCACCTATGTCGAGCACGTCGTGAACCAGGTCAAGGCTGGTCTTGCTGGTCTTGAGATCACCTGCCCCAAGCAGGTCGTCGTCGCCTACGAGCCCATCTGGGCCATCGGCACCGGCAAGACCGCTACCGCCGAGGACGCTCAGGAGGTCTGCGGCGCTATCCGTGAGACCCTCAAGGAGATGTTCGGCGAGGAGCTCGCCAACGGCATCCGCGTTCTCTACGGCGGTTCCGCTAAGCCCGGCAACATTGCTGAGCTCGTCGCCAAGCCCGACGTTGACGGCGCCCTCGTGGGCGGCGCTTCGCTCAAGGCTGCCGACTTCGCCTCTATGGTCGTCAAGGCAGGCGAGTAGGACATATGGCACAGCGTCATCTTCCTGCACTCCTGATCATCATGGATGGTTGCGGCCTTGCTCCGGCCGATGGCGAGAACGCCGTCGCCGCTGCCAAGACGCCCTTCCTCGATAGCCTGTACGAGAAGTACCCCCACACCACGCTCGGTGCTTCGGGCGAGGACGTGGGCCTTCCCGATGGCCAGATGGGCAACTCCGAGGTGGGTCACCTCAACATCGGTGCCGGCCGCATCGTGTTCCAGGAGCTTTCACGCATCAACAATGCCATCAAGGACGGCTCCATCGCCAAGAACGAGGTTTTCGTTAAGGCTATGGACGATGTCAAGGCTGACGGCAAGACCCTTCATCTCATGGGCCTTATGAGCCCTGGCGGTGTTCATTCTCATATGAGCCACGTCGAGGCTCTGGTCAAGATGGCTGCCGAGCACGGTGTCAAGACCGTTCGCGTCCACGCCTTCATGGATGGTCGCGACGTTGACCCGCAGTCCGGTGCCGGTTACATGAGTGAGTTCTGCGCCTTCCTGGCTAAGATCTCCGAGGAGACCGGTTGCGACGCTCGCGTTGCCACCGTCTCGGGCCGTTATTGGGCCATGGACCGCGACAACCGTTGGGAGCGCATCCAGCGCGCCTACGACGTCATGGTCAACGCATCCGATGCCGATACCGACCCTGTTGCCGGTATCAAGGCCTACTACGAGAAGGATCCGCGCGGCGACGAGTTCGTCGAGCCCTTCGCTGCCCACAACGAGGGCATCCACGAGGGCGACGCGGCCATCTTCTTCAACTTCCGTCCCGACCGCGCTCGTCAGATGACTCGCGTGTTCACGGACAAGGAGTTCGACGGCTTTGAGCGCGAGCAGATCAAGCTTTCGCACTTTGTGACGATGACCGAGTACGACCCGACGTTTGACGTCGAGGTCGCCTTCCCCAAGACGTTCCCCGAGAACGTTCTGGCCGACGTTATCGCCGCCAATGGCCTGAAGCAGCTGCACATCGCCGAGACCGAGAAGTACGCCCACGTGACGTTCTTCCTCAACGGCGGCATCGAGGAGCCCAAGGAGGGCGAGGAGCGCGTGCTCGTCGCTTCTCCCAAGGTCGCTACCTACGACCTGCAACCTGAGATGAGCGCTCCCGAGGTTACCGAGAAGCTTGTCGCCGCCATCAACGAGGATCTCGCTGATTTCTACATCGTGAACTTCGCAAACTGCGACATGGTTGGTCACACCGGTGTCTTCGACGCTGCCGTTAAGGCCGTCGAGGCTGTTGACGATGCCCTGTCCAAGGTTGTCCCGGCGATTCTCGCTAAGGGCGGCTTTGCGCTGATTACCGCCGATCACGGCAACGCCGATCACATGTTTGACGTTGCTTCCGACGGTTCCAAGCATCCGTTCACGGCTCATACCACCAACCGCGTGCCGTTCATCATCGTTGATGAGAAGGCACAGCTCACCGGTATCGAGGACGGCCGTCTTTCCGATATCGCTCCGACCATGCTCACCATGGCTGGTATTGAGCCTTCCGCCGAGATGACGGGTCGCGTACTCGCCACCGAGGCCTAATAGAAAACAAATACCGTTTTCTAGTAAGGGGGTTGTCCACGACTGGACAATCCCCTTTTTGGTATTTCTGCCATTTCCACCCCGTCCTTGAGTGGCAGGTAGGGGAGAGCGGGGGATTGTGGTACAGTACTGGAGTTTAAACTGTTCTATTAAGGAGCTTATCTATGGGTCCGTTCCAGATTCTTCTGTTTGTCGTTTGGGCTGTCTCTGCCGTGGCGCTGACGATTCTCGTCCTGATGCATTCCGGTAAGGGCACCGGCGTTTCGGATATGATCGCTAGCTCGCTGTATAACTCCAGCTCTGCCACGGGCGTCATGGAGCAGAACCTCGATCGCCTGACGGTAATTATGGCCGTTGTTTTTGCCGTGTGCGTTGTCCTGTGCATGTTCTTCTTCCCGCAGGGCATCGTCGGCTACTAAGCATCGGCGTATATACGTTTGCAATGGGTCTCGCATGTGCGGGACCCTTTTTGTTTACATATTTGTAACAGAGTCAAAATATCCCCACATACTTCGCCCAACTAAAGAAATTCTTGACCGTTGACCGGAATTAGCCCCAAATCGTGCATAAAATGCGCTACTGTATTGTGAAACGTTGGTCCGTTGTGCATGACCAGCCATAGCAACGGGCGGCGTTTTAATGGTTCGGATCGGATTGTCTCGACATGTGTCCGACTGAACATTTCTTTGTCCTATCTCATAAGGAGGATGGCATGGCTGATTCTATGTTCCACCAGCCCGTTATGGGTCGTCGCGCCTTTGTTGGCGGTACCCTTGCTGCGAGCTCCATGGCTTTTCTTGCCGCATGCGGCAAGAAGGGCGGCGACGCTTCCGGTTCTGAGTCCGGTTCGACGCTGAACTTCTACATCAACAACCCGGTCTGCATCGACCCCTACAACGTCCAGGAGGACCAGGGCACTCAGGTCGAGTACCAGCTCTTTGACGCTCTGACCTCTTACGACGCCGAGAAGGGCGAGATCGTTCCGCTGGCTTGCGAGTCCTTTGAGTCCAACGACGACGCCACCGAGTTTACCTTCAAGATCAAGAAGGCCAAGTTCCACAACGGTGACGACGTTACCTCCAAGTCCTTCAAGCTCGGTTGGGAGCGTCTGGTCAACACCAAGTCGGCTGTCGCTACCGAGTACGGCCCTTCCGAGGTCTCCTATCACCTCTCCATGGTCGAGGGCTATGACGATCTGCTTGCCGGTAACGCTACCGAGCTCAGCGGTGTTACCTGCCCCGACGATGAGACCCTCGTCGTCAAGCTGGCTTCCGCTTACGCCGACTTCCCCTTCGTCGCCTCTCACCCGGCTCTGGCCCCGGTTCCCGAGTGCGCCGAGTCCGATGTCAAGAGCTTCTATCTTGCACCGGTCGGTAACGGCCCGTTCATGATGGACGGCAAGTGGGAGGATGGTCAGGAGATCAACCTCAAGAAGTTCGACGATTACTATGGCGACAAGGCCAAGATCGATGGCATCCACTTCCAGGTCATCAAGGACATGGAGACTGCTTACAAGGAGTTCCAGGCCGGTAACCTCGATGTCTGCGACGTTCCCGTTGCTCAGATCGATGCCGCCAAGAAGGATCGCGGCGTGTCCAAGGACGGCTACACCATGGGTGACGGCGAGCGCATGCTGCTCGGCGCCGAGCCTTCCACGTACTATCTGACCTGCAACACCACGGCCGAGCCGTTCAACAACGCCGACCTGCGTAGGGGCATCTCCCTGGCCATCAACCGTGAGGCCATCTGCAAGACCATCTTCAAGGGTACCCGTACCCCTGCCGACGGCATTGTTCCTCCGGGCATCGATGGCTACAAGGAGGGCGCATGGGAGTTCTGCGCCTACGATGTCGACAAGGCTAACGAGTACCTCGACAAGGTTGCTCCCGCTGGCGCTAACGGGGATCGTGGCATTAGCGTGACCCTTTCCTACAACCAGGACGGCGGTCACAAGGAGATCATGGAGTCCATCATCGGCGACCTCGCCAAGGTTGGCGTTACCGCTGTCTCCGATACCCCTGAGTGGTCTGCCCTGCTCGAGCAGTATCAGAACTTTAACTATCAGTTCGGTCGTCTGGGTTGGATTGCCGACTACCCGATCATGGACAACTTCCTGTATCCGCTGTTCCACTCCGACTCCCTCGGTGGCGACAACCGCTCCGGTTACAACAATCCCGAGTTCGACGCCAAGGTCGACGAGGCTCGTACTATTGTTGACGACGAGGAGCGCGTCGCTAAGATGCAGGAGGCCGACGCAATGGTCGCTGCCGACTGCCCGGTCATCCCGATTATGTTCTACACGCACACCATCGCCGGCTCCGATCGCATTAAGCACCTCTATGTCGATCCGCAGAAGCACGCCGATCTGGGTACCGCTGAGCTCGCCTAAGAGTTTGCAGCTTCCGTGAGGGTCAAGTATTTACGTAGACCTCATGGGAAACATACAGTTCTCCCTAACCTGGGGTAAACTGGCTGATGGTAATTTTGGGATGCCGGTCTGGCGATCGGCATCCCATTTAGGTTAATCCCTAGATAGGGGAGTGGTATGGGTAAGTACATCGTTAAACGTGTGCTTCAGTTCATCCCGGTGTTTTTGGGCGTTACGCTGATTCTGTTCGCCCTCCAGAATATCGTGCCGGGAGATCCGATCAAGCTGATCGGTGGAGACAAGGCTCTGTCCCCCGAGGTGGAGCTTCAGCTTCGCGTCCGCTATCACCTGGTCCAGACGGACGAGGACGGCAACGCGATCCTTGACGAGAACGGCGACCCCGTTCAAACGTCGCTCGTGGACCGTTACTTGTATTACATGAACGGCCTGCTTCATGGCGATCTGGGCAATTCGTATCAGCGCAAGCTGCCGGTTACGGATATCTTTGCCCAGAAGTATCCGTATACGGTCAAACTTGCCGCGTGCGCCATCGTGCTCGAGGCAATTATGGGTATCGGTGCGGGTATCATTTCGGCGGTAAAGCGTTATTCCTTCTGGGATATTTTGGTAACGCTCACCACGTCGATCCTCGTTGCTGTCCCGGCCTTCTGGCTCGGTATGTTGCTGCAGCTGTTCTTTGGCGTCATCCTCAAGGACGCCACGGGCGGTGCAATCTCCATGCCTATTTCGGGTGCCGGCGGTGCTAGCTCTCAGTATCAGGATTGGATGCACTATGTGCTTCCGACCATCACGCTGGCTTCGGTTTCGACCGCCTATGCCGCCCGCATCATGCGCTCGCAGTTGCTCGACGTCATGAACCAGGATTACATCCGTACGGCAAAGGCCAAGGGCCTCTCCAATCGCGCGATCATCATCAAGCATGCGCTTAAGAATGCACTCATCCCTGTCGTTACCTATATTGGTGTCGACTTTGGCGGTATGCTTTCGGGCGCCATCCTGACCGAGACGGTCTTTAACTGGCCCGGTATCGGCTATGAGGTCTATCGCGCCATTAGCATGCGCGACTGGCCCATCGTTATGGGCGGCGTTACGCTCATCGTCGTCGTCGTCATGGTGATCAACCTGCTCGTCGACATTAGCTATGCATTCCTCGACCCGCGCATCCGCCTTGGCGGTCCGTCGGATAAGGCCTAAGGGAGGTACGTCTCATGCAGGAAACTGATTCTCAGTCTCAGGAGCAGGCTACCGCCACCAAGGCCGCATCTGCTCCCGCCAAGTCCCGCACGCTGTGGGGCGATGCTTTTAAGCGTCTTCGTAAGAACAAGCTCGCCGTTATCGGTGTCTGCTGGATCATCATCGTCGTTGTGGTTGCCCTGACCGCAGATCTGTGGGCTAAGCCCTGGCTCGGTTCGCCGACGGCTTCCGACTCGACCACCATGGCCGAGACGTCGCTGCTGGCTCCGTGTGCCGAGCACCCGTTTGGCACCGACGCCCTAGGTCGTGACATTCTCGTCCGCGTTATCTACGGAGCACGTGTTTCGCTGTCCGTCGGCATTATGGCCACCGCCATCTCCACGCTGATCGGTCTGGTCATGGGTGCTCTGGCGGGTTTCTACGGCGGCATCTGGGATACGATCATCATGCGCTGTGCGGACATCTTCCTGGCGTTCCCGTACGTGCTGTTCGTTGTCGCCATGATCGCCGTTATCGGCCGTGGCCTCCAGAACGTCTTTATCGCTATCGGTATTCTTGGCTGGCCTTCGATTGCGCGCGTCTTTCGATCTGCGATCCTGACGGTCAAAGAGAACGACTATGTTGATGCCGCTCGCGCTATGGGTGCATCCGATGCCCGTATCGTTATGCGCCACATCTTCCCGAACTCCGTTGCTTCCATCGTGGTCTACGCGACCATGAACATTGGTGGCGCTATTTTGACCGAGTCCGCTCTGTCCTTCCTCGGCATGGGCGTTATTCCGCCTACGCCTTCGTGGGGCTCCATGATTCAGGACGGTCAGCAGTATCTTCTGACTGCTCCCTGGATGATGATCATGCCCGGTCTGGCAATTCTCTCGACGGTGCTCGCCTTCACCCTGCTGGGTGATGGTCTGCGCGACGCCCTCGACGTCAAGATGAAGGACGCATAAGGATGAAGAAGAACAAGAACTATGTGGACCTGAAGGACCAGCCGGTTCCCGAGGGCCAGCATCTGCTCGAGGTCGATGACCTTAAGATGTATTTCCACACCGAGGATGGCGTCGTTCGCGCTGTCGACGGTGTCTCCTACACGCTCGATCGCGGCGAGACCCTGGGTGTCGTCGGTGAGTCCGGCTCCGGTAAGTCCGTGACCGCCATGACCATCATGGGCCTTATCTCGATGCCTCCGGGAAAGATCGAGGGCGGCGACGTTCGCTATCGCGGCCGCTCCATCCTCGAAATGACCGAGGAAGAGATGCAGCACATTCGCGGCAACGATATCGCGATGATCTTCCAGGATCCTATGACCTCCTTGAACCCGGTTTATAAGATTGGCAAGCAGGTGGGCGAGGGCCTTCGTCTGCACCGTGGCTACTCCAAGCAGGAGGCGCTCAAGCGTGCCACCGAGCTTTTGGACCTCGTGGGTATCCCCGAGCCCGAGAAGCGCGTCAATGAGTATCCGCACCAGTTCTCTGGCGGTATGCGTCAGCGCGTCATGATTGCCATGGCTCTTGCCTGCGATCCCGATATTCTGATTGCCGACGAGCCCACGACGGCTCTGGACGTTACCATTCAGGCTCAGATTATCGAGCTCATGCAGGAAATGCAGGAGAAGAACGGCAACGCCATCATCATGATTACCCATGACCTGGGCGTCGTCGCCGACATGGCCGACAAGATCATGGTTATGTACGCCGGCCGTCCCGTCGAGTTCGGTACTGCTGAGGAAATCTTCTACGAGAGCCGCCACCCCTACACCTGGGGCCTTATCCGCTCCATCCCGGAGCAGGCCATCGAAGAGAAGAAGCCGCTTACGCCGATTCACGGCAACCCGCCTTCGCTCATGAACCTGCCCGAGGGCTGCGTGTTCTCGCCTCGTTGTCCCTATGCGACCGATAAGTGCCGCAAGCAGCGCCCCGAGCGCGTTGTCACCGAGTCTGGTCATTACTCTGCATGCCACTACTCCGGTGACCCCGAGTTCCTCAAGAACGCTCCTGAGACGTCCCGTACGCGCAAGGATTCCAAGAAGGGAGGCGAGGCGTAATGGCAGATACCAACGAGCGTACTCCGCTGCTGAAGGTCGAGCACCTCTCTAAGGAGTTTCCCGCTGAGTCCGGCATGTTCGCCAAGCGCTTCTCCAAGCGTGTCGTCTCTGCTGTGAATGACATTTCGTTCGAGATTTATCCGGGCGAGACCTTTGGCCTGGTCGGCGAGTCTGGTTGCGGTAAGTCCACCACGGGCCGCACCATCATGCGCCTGACCAAGCCGACGGCAGGCAAAGTGTTTTTCCAGGGCAAAGACGTTGCCGAGATGAGCAAGCACGAGATCAAGGATATGCGTCGCGAGATGCAGTTCATCTTCCAGGACCCCTATGCTTCGCTCAACCCTCGTATGACCATCGGCGAGATCGTCTCCGAGCCCATGACCATTCATGGTGTGGGTACCAAGGAGGAGCGTATCGAGCGCGTCCGCGAGCTGCTGGACGTCGTCGGTCTGAACCCCGAGCACATCAACCGCTATCCGCACGAGTTCTCCGGCGGTCAGCGTCAGCGTGTCGGCATTGCCCGCGCGTTCGCTCTGAAGCCCAAGCTGATCATCTGCGACGAGCCTGTCTCTGCACTTGACGTTTCCATTCAGGCCCAGGTTTTGAACCTGCTGAAGGAGCTTCAGGATAAGTTCGGTACTGCTTATCTCTTCATTGCTCACGACCTTTCTGTCGTGCAGCACATCTCCGATCGCGTTGCCGTTATGTACCTGGGTAAGATGGTCGAGGTTTCGGACTGGAAGACGCTCTACAGCGAGCCTCACCATCCGTACACGCAGTCGCTGCTGTCTGCCGTGCCGGTGCCCGATCCTGATATCCAGAAGACCCGCAAGCGCATCATCCTCGCTGGCGATCCGCCGTCGCCGCTGGACCCGCCGACCGGCTGCCGTTTCCACACGCGCTGCCCGATCGCGCAGGGTATCTGCTCCGAGAAGCTTCCCGAGTTTAAGGAAGTTGCTCCGGGCCACTGCTGCGCGTGCCACTTCGCCGAGCCGTTCCCGATCAAGGAATCGCACATCGACCTGTAGTCGGTTGTTTTCGTCCGGGCCCGCCCTGTTGTTACTTTTCAGAACGTCCTCGGACACGTCGGAAGTCCCGCTGCGCGCTACGCGCTGCGGGGCTTCCTCCGTCCTGCGGAGTGTTCTGAAAAGTAACACCAGGGCGGGCCCTGCGGCAACGCGGCAGGGAGGGGTGCGATTCCTTAATCGCTCACATAATCTAATAGGAAAGTTAGTGAGGCCGG
>DBFNYT010000011.1:0-10189 GCA_048425625.1 Collinsella sp.
GGCCTTGGCGGTGCGGGATGCTGGGCGCAAGCGTCAAATGCTCCGATTGAGGAGGCCGGCATGGACCTGTTTCTCGAGACCCCGCAGCAACAAGCCGAGCGCATGTTGCGTCAGCAGCAACGGCTCATGGAGATGCAAATGCAAGGGGTAGCCGCCCAGTCCCCTGCGCAAAATGCCACGCCCGCGGTTTCGCCTGCGGGCGGATCGGCGCCAGAGAACTATTCCGTACAACAAGATTCATATGCGCAGGAGCTTGCGTTTGACAAGCGCCGCACACGTCACCGCCGCGTGGGCCAGCGCCTGCGCACATTAGCGATGATCGTGCTCATTCCGTTAGGACTTGCGGCGATTTTCTTGGTCTCGTATGCACTCACCTGCACCCTCAACGGTGCCTCGCCCAGCGAAGTGCTCCAACATCTGTCAGCCCTCGGCCAGCGCCTAGGCGATGTCGTAACAACCGTTCGCGCCGGCTGGGAGAGTTAGCGTTTGTCACATTAGGACTTCTAGGGTGTAGGGATTATCGCCACGAGTAGAATTCTTGCAACCTGTGGGTCCTGTCGTGCAACTGAATAGTATTATTGAAGATAAATAATAATAGGATTTGCTATGTATAAGCAGGATTTAGAGCGGACTCTTTTGGGCATTGACGAAGAGGCGGAGCTGGAAATAGGTCCAAGAGACGACAGGCCGAGCGTTGTATTGGTGGGAGGAAGCGCCTTCATGCTAAACGATGTGACGAATCGGTCGGTTACACATGACATTGATGTGTTTGAGGCAGACAGGTGCCTCCGCGAGATCATAGTTCGATACCCCGAGGTGAATGGTATGGCGGTGGCATATTGTAATCAGATGCCATTCAATTACGAAGATCGTTTGATTCCCTTGGATATTGGCGCGCGTTTTATCAGGTACTTTACGCCATCCTTGGAGGACCTGGCGGTGATGAAGCTTTATGCCTATCGTCCGAACGACATCGTCGACCTCCATAGTCGAGCGTTTATCGACCGACTTGATTGGGATCTGCTCGAACGGCTTATATTCGACGAGGGCGAGGCGCTGGCGTCTTCGCCTTCGGAGCGGAGTTATCAAGAGATGGTCTGGGCATACAGGCAATACAAAAAGGAGGTGCTCGGTTGAATCTGACCTTTGAGGGATTCTTAAAAGGCTATTGCCGAGAGCTATCCGGACAGCAGTCGCTGAGTTTTAGAAAACTGGTTGAGCAGGCGACGACGGTTGCGCCGCGCGTGGCGGAGCCTCTGTTTTTGCTCGCTTTGGCGCAAGGAAAAGCCGAATACGTTCTGGGTTTATCCGAGGGTTCGTGGATGGAAGAGGATTACCGAGGCGTTTTGTCCTTGTACGATCAAGCGGGTGGCATGGCGTCTCTGTGCGCCAAAAGTGAGCTCCCTAACCGTTATGCCAACGTTTGGCGTGCGTATAGAGCGGTGAAGGAAAAGCCAGTGGCGGACAGAAGGATCAACGCCCTGATGCGAAAAAGAACATTGGGAGCGCTAGGGGAATCGGGCGTAACGCGCTACGGTCTCTGCCGCGATTTGAATCTGAATAAGGGAAACGTGTACGCATACTTAGCCGGCGATGACTCAAAGGTGAGCAGGGAGACGGCGCGCCGCATTATGGAATATGCGGAAGAGAGAAGCACCCAAGAAGGGGCCGGGCGCCCGGTGCGTGTGGCGGGGTAAGATTGATCGCGGTTTTGATTGATAATCGATTGGGTTTGTTGGGCGGAGTCTATGTCTGCTATTGATATCGTGCTTGTTGTGATTGCCTTGGTCGCGGTGGGAGTTGCCGTGGTTTGCGCCATGCAGCTTAAAGGCCTTCTTGCCGAGTTGCGAGAGCGTGGCGGCAACGACGCGGAGACGCTCGCGGCGCTCGAGCAGGCCAATAGCACGCTCGATGCCCTCAACGTCGCGTTGGCCGAAACCCGCCGCACGGCAAATGCCATCGCGCAGCAGCAGACGACCGACGCCGCCGTGGAGCAGCAACGCTACCTGACCATTGCGCGCGAGTTCTCGCAGGCTGGCGACCGTATGGATGACCTGCGCCGTGAGACAGCCCAACAGCTTGGCGCCAACCGCGAGGGCATCGAGCATCGCTTAGACAAGGTGCGCGAGACGGTCGATGCCCAACTGGGTGCCATCCGCAAGGACAACAACGTGCAGCTCGATCAGATGCGCGCGACGGTGGACGAGAAACTTTCCCGTACGCTCAACGATCGCCTGTCTGCATCGTTTAAGCAGGTGAGCGACCAGCTCGAGGCCGTGTACAAGGGTCTGGGCGACATGCAGTCTATCGCCACCGGCGTGGGAGACCTTAAGCGCGTGCTGGGCAATGTGAAGGCGCGCGGCATTTTGGGCGAGGTGCAGCTGGGCGCGATTCTGGCGGACATCCTCACGTCCGATCAGTATCTGGAAAACGTGGCCACAAAGCCCGGCGCCTCGGAGCGCGTTGAGTTTGCCGTCAAGCTGCCGGTAGACGAGGGCGATCCCGTGCTGCTGCCGATTGACTCCAAATTCCCGGGCGACGCGTACGAGCATCTGCTCGACGCCCAGGAGTCGGGTGATGCCGAGGCTGTGGCCGCTGCGCGCAAGACGCTCGATGCGATGGTCAAACGCGAGGCCAAGGACATTTGCGAGAAGTACCTGAGCGTGCCCGCGACGACCAACTTTGGCATTCTGTTCGTGCCGTTTGAGGGCCTGTACGCCGAGGTCGTCAGCCGCCCCGGGCTTATCGAGACCCTGGGCCGCGACTATCACGTCAACGTTGCCGGCCCCAGCACCATGGCCGCCATCCTCAACAGCCTGCAGATGAGCTATCAGACGTTTAGGCTGCAAAAACGCACCGATGACGTGCTGCGCGTGCTTTCCGCCGTCAAGGCTGAGCTGCCGCGCTATCAGGCGGCGCTGCGTCGCGCACAGCAGCAGATCGAGACCGCGGGCAAGACGGTCGAGGGCATTATCACCACGCGCACCAACGTCATGGAGCGCAAGCTCAAGGACATCGACGCGCTGGAGGACGCCGAGGAGGCCGACGCGATTCTGGGCTTGGAGTCCGCAGGCTTACTCGCGGGCCAGGAAGACGAGGACTAGTTGCATCTAACGGCGGGGCGCCTGCGCAAGCACTGCGCGGGCGCTTTTCGCATCGCGCTTGCCTGAAGCGCACTTTAGTGTGCACAATGGTGCTTCGCCCTATCGGACGCGAAAGGAAGACCATGTCTCAGAGAAGCACCAGTCCGCTCAAACGCTCCACCGTACGTCGCACGCTGCAGCGTTTTTGGGACGTCACGCGCACACAGCCGTTGATTGTTTTTCTCTCGGTGTTCTCGTCGGCGGGCTATATCTTTTTGCTTACGTTTGCCAACACCTACGTGATGGCCCTTATCGTCGACCGCGTCCAGGCCGGCTCCGTGGCGGGCGACCAGGTGTTTGAGGTCTTTGGTCCCTACATTCTGGCACTCGTGATCGTTAACCTAGTGGGCCAAATCCTCTCCAAGCTGCAGGACTACACCGTCTACAAGCTCGAGATTGCGGGCAACTATCACCTGGCGCGCCTGTGCTTTGATACGCTCTCCAACCAGTCCATGACATTCCACACCAGCCGATTTGGCGGATCGCTTGTGAGCCAGACGAGCCGTTTTATGAGCGGTTACACGGGTCTGGTGGACGTGACGGTGTATTCGCTCATCCCCACCATCACCTCGGTTGTCTGCACGGTAGCGGCGCTCGCCCCGGTGGTGCCCACATTTACCGTGATTCTGGTGTGCATCATGGTCGTCTACATTGCGTTTGTCTGGCTTATGTACAAGCGCATCATGCCGCTTTCGGCCGCGACGTCCGTCGCACAGAACAAGCTGTCGGGCGTGCTGTCCGATGCGGTCACGAACATCCTGGCCGTCAAGACCTGCGGGCGCGAGGACTTTGAGCGCGACCTATTCGATACCGCCGACCGTGCCGCGCGCGATGCCGAAACGGTATCGATGCACGCCATGATGCAACGCAACTTTACGACCTCGGGCCTTATCGTTATCACCATGGCCGTGGTGAGTGTGTTCGTCGCGGGCGGCAACGCGTGGTTTGGCATCTCTGCCGGCGCGCTCGTCATGATCTTTACCTATACGTACAACCTCACCATGCGTCTGAACTACGTGAGCTCCATGATGCAGCGCATCAACCGCGCGCTGGGCGATGCGGCCGAGATGACGCGCGTGCTGGACGAGCCGTGTCTGGTGGCAGACGACGAGAACGCCCCCGAGCTCAAGGTGAGCGAGGGCGCGATTGATTTTGAGCACTTGAGCTTTGCATACCGTGATGCCGCGGCGGGCGAGAGCGTGTTCGACGACCTGACGCTCCATGTGGCGGCGGGCCAGCGCGTGGGCCTGGTGGGCAAATCGGGCTCGGGCAAGACGACGCTCACCAAGCTGTTGCTGCGCCTGGACGACGTACAGGGCGGCCGCGTGCTCGTGGACGGCCAGGATGTCTCGCGCTGCACACAGCAGAGCCTGCGCCGCCAGGTTGCCTACGTGCCGCAGGAGGCGCTGCTGTTCCACCGCTCCATTTGCGAGAATATCGCCTACGGCCGCCCCGACGCCACTGACGAGCAGATTCGCGAGGCTGCGCGCCTGGCCAACGCGACTGAGTTTATCGACCGCCTGCCCCATGGCTTTGACACCATGGTGGGCGAGCGCGGCGTTAAGCTTTCGGGTGGCCAGCGCCAGCGCGTTGCCATTGCCCGCGCTATTTTGACCGATGCGCCGATCCTGGTGCTCGACGAGGCGACGTCTGCCTTGGACAGCGAGTCCGAGGCGCTGGTGCAGGAGGCGCTCGAGAACCTGATGCGCGGCCGCACCTCCATTGTGGTGGCACATCGCCTGTCCACCGTGGCAGCGCTCGACCGCATCGTGGTGTTGGCCGACGGCGAGATTGTCGAGGACGGCACGCATGCACAGCTCGTCGAGGCAGGCGGCGAATACGCAAGCCTGTGGAGCCGCCAGACCGGCGCATTTTTGGAGGCTTAAGGCCCCCATACGTGGGACAATCGTTTCCGTGAAGTTATGTTTCTGCCGAGCCGAGGAGTCGTTATGCCACGCGAGACCAATGCCGCCAAACGCGAGCGCGCCATCGAGGTGTGCGAGCGCCTTAACCGTCGCTATGGCCCGGTTGAGTGCTTCTTGGACCACGAGAATCCCTTTAGGCTGCTCATCGCGGTACTGCTCTCGGCTCAGACGACCGACGCGCAGGTCAACAAGGTGACGCCGAAGCTGTTTTCCCAGTGGCCCACGCCCGAGGCCATGGCGGGGGCGAGCGTGGCCGATGTGGCTGATACCATCAAGTCACTCGGCTTTTATAAGAGTAAGGCCAAGCACGCCGTGGAGGCCGCGCAGATGATTGTCGCCGATTACGGCGGCGAGGTGCCGGCCGACATGAAGGAGCTTGTAAAGCTGCCGGGCGTGGGGCGCAAGACAGCGAACATCGTGCTCAACGTGGGGTACGGCATCGTGGAAGGCATCGCGGTGGATACGCACGTCAACCGCATCGCGCACCGCCTGATGCTGAGTCCCAAGACGCACGCCAAAGAGCCGCTCAAGACCGAGCAGGATCTGCTCAAGATCTTGCCGCACGAGTATTGGGAGTCGGTCAATCACCAGTGGATCACCTTCGGCCGCGAGATTTGCGATGCCCGTAAGCCCAAGTGCGACGAGTGTCCGCTGGCGGATCTTTGCCCCAGCGTACGCGTGACGGGGTAGGGCTCGGCACGTTTTGTCGGCGTCCGAAGGCTGTGGCCAATGTTGCGCAACACATTTGGGCTGCGAAGGCTCAATATGATGGCGGCAGATGCCGTTTGTTGTGAGGGGATGCCCGAATATGTTTTGCACCAAGTGTGGCTCCGAGATGCCCGACGGAACCGATTTTTGCACGAACTGCGGGGCACGCATGGGCGTCGCTTCTCCGGCGGCCGCGCCTGCTGAGCCCGCACCGATGCCGGCGGCAGGGATGCCTCCCGTGCAGAAGAAGTCACATAAGCGCGCGGTGATTGCCGGCATGTGCGTGGCGGGCGTGCTCGTTGCCGGCGGTTCCGCTTTGGCGCTGACCGGCGTGCTGGGTCCGCTTGGGCAGGGCAACTCATCGCAGATTACGGTACTGGGGTCCGACGAGGGTTCAGCCGAGCACAAGGACAAGGGAAGCGCCAAGGAGAAGCCTGCCGATGAGCAAGAAGAGCCGGAAGAGACCGAGCAGACGAGCAGCAGCGTAAAAGTCGACCTTAACGACCAGGCAACCTATGCCGCCGCAAACCTGTTCCTGTCGAACTTTACGGAGGAGCACTTCGATCGGGACTGGTATCAGACGGGCGGCTTCGATTCGACTGACGGACTTTCTGATGACGAGAAATACAAGCTGGTTAAGTTTATCTGGTGCCATTTTATTGACAACGCGCCGTATCGAATCGAGAAAGGCGACTATGACAACGGTAATAGCCAGCGTGTGGCGACTGATGTGATCAATAGGGAACTCAATCGCCTGACGGGTCTGACGCTTTCCGATGCCGATATGACTTATGACAGAACGCCGGAGGGGCAGGCGATTCCTGATTCGGCCGAAGCGCATGGTGGGTATTTGTATCTGAAACAGGAATATGGCCAGGGAAATTACAACCCACCGTGTGCCATCGTTACGGGCACGACTGACCTTGGCGACAACATTTACGAGCTCACCTATGAGGTCTACAGTGCTGGCGGCATGTTACTTCCTTCCGACATCCCCGAGAGCACCTACGGCCTGCCAAAGAACCAGTTCATCGCCGCAATTCAAGCGGACGCATCCATGGGCCGTACCGAGACTTGCACGGTCCGCGTCGCGCAGGGTGACGGCATCCCGACCTTCATGCTGCTTAAAATGGGCGTCTACGATTAGACTCGGCGTATAGCTCACTCTGATAGCGCCAGGCGGCTTGCCCGTCTGGCGTTTTTGTTGCGGGGCTGGGCGTACGCTTGAGCAGGAGTATATGTTGCCTCATGCCGCCCCATGCAAAAATGTGTTGCTAATTTAGAAGCCTATTCAAGCGCGCTGAAGTCGTGGCGCGCTGGCGTAGCATGAGCAAAAAATCAAGCAATGGAGGACAACGTGGCAACATTGAAGACGCGAGAGCTCGAGGATGACTTTGATCGCATCGTGCGCACGCGCGAAGGCGACCTACCTGGTCGGCGTAAAGGCGACGAATACTTGTCTCAAACCCATGCGCTCTACCATGGCGACCCTGCGCCCTGGGCTCTGACGCCAAAGATATTCGACAAGGATATGACGGCGATTCTTAAGGAGGCCGCCGAACGCATGTACGGCATTATGGACAAGGTGACGCGGGCGTTTTGTTCCGATGCCTCTGTGCGTGCGTGGTTTCGCATGGATCCAGCTTTTGCTGACCTGTGTGCTATGGATGCCGGCTATGATTGCCAAATTCCCCTTGCGCGTGTTGATATCTTTCTTGACGAGGACACCGGTTCGTATACGTTTTGCGAGCTCAATACCGACGGCAGTGCTGGAATGGTGGTAACCGATGAGGTCTGCCAGGCAGTGCGAATGACGCCTTCCTTTGAGGAGTTTGCATCCGACCACCCCGGCTTTCGGCAGTACGATTTGTGCGGTAGCTGGATAGATGCATTGTTTGAGACCTATGCAGAGTGGAAGCTGGCCCATCCTCGCCGCACCGAGGATGGTGCACGGTCGGACGACGGGGCCCGCGTTGACGAGGGGCTCTATGCACCACAATCAAAGATATATCCCGCTTCGGTGGCAATCGTCGACTATTCGGAAAGCATCGACTTGGAAGATGCGGCTCATTTTGTCGACCTTATGAGGCGGCGGGGCGTAGTCGCACGCTTTGTGGATGTACGCGACCTGTGGATTGGCGAAGACGAGAGCGGTGCTAGGCGCCTGTGCGATGCCGCTGGTCCTATTGATTGCGTTTGGCGGCGCGCGGTGACCGGCGAGTTGTGGGATAAGCCGTGCGATGGACGCTCGGCCTTAATCGAGGCTGCCCAAGAAGGGCTTGCATGCATCGTCGGTGGTTTTAGAACGTGGCCGTGTGCGACTAAGACCGTATTTGCGTTTTTGTGGTCTCGGGCCGGTCAGTCCTTGTTGAGCCCGGAGGAGCAATCGTTTGTACGGGAGCATGTGCCCTATACCGAGATTCTGGATGAAAGCACCCAGTTGTCGCGATTTGCCGAAAAGGATCGGTGGATTGTCAAGCCGTGCGGCGGCTACAATGCGGTTGGCGTTGTCGCTGGTTTGGATGTCGCGGAACGGGAATGGCCTCAGGTGCTTGCTCGCGCTGCGGCCGCTGGGGCGATTGTACAGGAGTATGCTCAGCAGTATCAGACGCCCTGCTTGCGCGGGACGCTTGTCGATGGGCCGCATCGAGGAGAGGCGCCCAAAGGACTTGTGGATGATCTTGGTTTTGCGCCCGCTTCTAATATGGAAGGCCTGTACCTGTATCGCGGCCGTTTTGCGGGCGTGTACACACGCGTCGGTTTTGCCAACACCATAGGTGAGTGGACGAGTCGCTTGAACGTCGCAAGCTTTTTTGAGGAATAGCCGTTTCTCGGGACACCTTCCGTGGTTGCGGCGTTCGACGTGACGGGGAGATTTTGGCGAAGCCGGTGAATCCAGTTCTATCTGGCGTTTTTGTTGCGGGGCTGGGCGTACGCTTGAGCCGGAGTCCTCTCCATGCGCTACCATGACAAGCAACGAATTTGACGAACGACCCGCCGAGCTTGCCTCGGCGGGCTTTTGGCGTTGCAATGCCGGAGGAACAGCATGCTCATTCACCGTATAGCCGCGCAGCTCTACACTGCCGAGGCACTGCAGACCGTCGAGGCCGGGCTCGATTCTGGCGAGGACGTGACGCTGGCCGTGTCTCAGTCGGGCCGAACGCTTATGGCTGCCGCCCAGTTTGCGCGTCGTCCGCGCCCCACGGTCTACATCGTGAGTGGCGAGGATGCGGCCGATCGTGCCGCACGTAGTCTGGCCGCCTATGTGGGCCTGGCGCACGTGTGCCGCTTTCCCGAGCGCAAGGACTACCCTTGGCGCGAACAGGCGCCCGACGATGCCGTGGTGGCCCAACGCTGCGAGGCGCTCGGGCGCATCGTGCGCGGGGACAACTGCATCATGGTCGCCTCGGCCCGCGCGCTGCTGCGCTGCGTGCCGCCGGTCGAGAGTCGCTATTGGGAGTCCACCACTTTTGCGGTGGGCGAGGAGATTCCTTTTGACGAGGTGCCGCAGCGCCTGGTGGGCATGGGCTACACCAATGCCGGCGCCGCCGACGCGCCCGGCCTGTTCCGTGTGCACGGCGACACCGTCGAGGTATTCCCCGCACAAGAGAAAGCGCCCGTGCGCATTGAGTTTTTCGGCGACGAGATCGACCGCATCCGCCGCATGGTGAGCTCTACGGGCCAAACCATCGGCAACGAGGACAGCATCGAGATCTTCCCCTGTCGCGAGCTGGCACTCACCGACGACGCCGTCCACAACATGCATGTGGCGCTCTACCGCGCCAGCCAGGACGACAGCAAGTTGGCGGCGCTGCTCGAGATGGTGGATGCGCGCATCGTCACGCCTGAGCTCGACCGCTTTTTGCCGGTGATGTACGGCCAGACCGTGAGCCCGCTGTCGCATGTGAGCGGCAAGGCGCTCGTGGTGCTGTCCGAGCCGCGCTCGCTGTTCGACGATTGCCTGCGCGCCTACGAGGATATCGAGGCGCGTGCCGGCGAGGCGGGGATTGACCGACTGGATGGCCTGTATGTACGCGCCCAGCAGCTCGATTTTGGTGCTCAGCAGCGCCTGAACTATGTGAGCCTGATCCGTGCCGGCGGTGCGGTGACGGCAGAGCTCAAGATTGAGCAGCCGGCCATCGCGGGCTCGGACAATCGCTTTATGACGCGCATCCAGGAGGTCGTGGGCAAGCGCTATGCCTGCGTGTTTGCCATCCCCGACCGCGGTGCGCGTGAGTCGATGGAGCTCACCTTTGGCGACGAGGGCATTACCTTTGAGGAATCGCTGACCGCCGCGCCCGAAAATGCCGGCGCTATCGGCGACCGCGTGCGCGTGGCAGCAGCGGATTCCGCCGACCGTGCCGCACGCCAGGAGGCCCATGCTTCCATTCGCGAGCGTCGCGCCGACGCGCT
>DBFNYT010000012.1:0-8720 GCA_048425625.1 Collinsella sp.
CGCCTTGGCGCCGCAGCGGCCGCCTGCGCAGCAGGCTGACCCCCTGACGGCCCACCAAAGCATGTTAAAGAGACTGGCTTCGGCTGGTCGCTTTTTTGTTGACCTCGCATGGGGTCGAACCCGAAAGGGCGCAGCCGCTTTCACAGATCGAGCCTACCCTGGGGATCGGTAAAACCGTCAGTACCCTCCTTGAGTTTCTTCTCGTCTGCCTTCACGCGACGCTCGAGCTTTTTTGTATCCTCGGCAGGCGGTAGGTTCTCGGGGACAATTCCGCGGTCGATGAGGCTGCCACGCACGCTTGTGTTGTTCTCGACGTGCTCTTGCTTGATCTGGTCCAGGCCGTACAGGTCGTGTTCCTCGGCGTTGAAGGCCGTCATCGAGTTCGTAAGGTCCTTTGCTTTGATGAGGACATCGGCTAACCTGTCCGCCAATGCCGCGCTCTTGGGTACGCCGAGCTGCTGCTTCATTTCCGCCGTGCTTCTGCCGCCGAATAACGCCTCATCGCCCTTCGACTTGATGATCGCGAATCCTTTGGAGTCCACGCCGCGTTTGAACGCAATACCCGAGAGCTGTTTCTCTGAATCGGATAGCGAGTGGCGCGCCTGCAAGCGCTGAATCTCTGCGAAGCGCTGCTCTATGAGCTCTTGGCGGCGCGTCTGCACGGCAAAGTATGCCTGGGCGAGCGCGATCTCTGGCTTGTTTGAATCTCCGTTCTGTGCGATTAAATAGCATGCATAGCGCGTAAGTTTGTAGTCTTTAACCGCGCGAGCGGCGACACCGGCAGTTACCATTTTCGTGGTGTCACGAAAATGGGAATCAACTGGAGTTTTGTTTGTTTCGCATGAGACTGTTGCCCTCTTAACAACTTCGGCGAAGTTCTCCCATCGAGTGTACCCCATGGGTTCCATTAAATCGCGTGCGAGCCAATACTCAACGCCGTCTTCCACATTGGCGTAGCTATCAAGTTTGACACGCCACTTCTCGATATCACTACTGTCCATATCTCCTCCTCGCTGGTCTATTGTCTGTGCGGGCTTTGCCCGCTCTGTATTCAGAATTAGGATACGCTGCCGTGCGGACACGAATAGGCCCCGTGCCACCTCCAGCTCACGGGGCCCATAGATATCGATTAGGTGTGTTCTGCTTTAGATGGGTGTCCAGTTTAGTCCGTTCGATAGTGCGATCCGAGGCTTTCGGTTCGCTTGCGCATGGCTTTGACCATTTCCTGTGCTAGTTGAATCTGCGACTGAAGGCGGGCGAGGGCAGCGATTTCGCTGTCCTGGGCTTTCTGTGTGCTCAAGGTCGTTGCCTCCGTCTTCAAGCCCTCAAGCTCGTGTAGTGCTTCGGATAGGCCTGTTTCGGTGCGGTTGATCATGCAATAGGTACTCATCGTGTGCTTAAGGCTGCGGGTCAGGCGCTCGGCATCTGTTGTGGCAATGCCGTGCTGGGGGAGGGCGATATCCGCCTTCAGGGCTGTCTTAGGCTCTTTCTGCGCTGCAAGGGCTGCCGATGCGCCTGCGATGCGCCCGAACACGATGCCGTTGGCGCTTGACAAGCCACCAATGCGGTCGGCTCCGTGCATGCCGCCTGTCGCCTCGCCGCAAGCGTAGAGACCCTCAACGCCCGTGTACGCGGTCTTATCGATCTTGATGCCGCCGTTAGCGGCGTGGGCATACATCGCAACGCGCATCTCGTCAGTCGGGGCGATGCCGTGCTCGTCTTGCAGCCAGGTGGCAAAGGTCTGCACAAACTCTGGGACATCCTCGCGGGGGAAGTCGTAGTGGAGTGCCAGGCCTTCGACACCTGCCTGATCGATGACGAGATCGATAGCGCGGGAGGCCAAGCGTGACGTGAAGGGACCATATCCAGAGCGCTGCTCGAGCAGGTCGTCCAGCTTGTCGTCGGCAATATCTGCCGGCTGGTCTACATGTACGTAGCGCCAGGTCTTCTCGTTAAAGACAAGGTTGCGCTTGGGCTCGATGAAGCCGGGCATCATCTGCATGAACTCTATATTAGTAAGCGATGCGCCGTGCGCCAGCGCGATGGCCTGTGATGAGCTGAGCACGTCGGCGGAAGTGAGGCTTCGCTCGAACAGGCCACCCGTGCCACCGGCTGCGATGATCGTGGCTTTGGTAGCAAAGGGCACGATTCGATCTTCGGTGAGGTTGTAGAGCACGGTTCCGGTGATTCTGCCGTTCGTGTCCTCAATAAGGTCGATAAGCTCATGGCGGGGGAGCAGGCGAATGCCGAGCGACTCGATCCGGGCTGTCAGAGCGTCCTCAAGGGGCTTGCGGGTGAGGCCGCGCCACATGCGCGTCTTGTGGTCAAAGCAGGGGATAAACTGCTTTTGCTGAGCGCTCTCAGCGTTTTGCGGACGCTTGAGCTCAACGCCCAGGTCTTGCTCGAGCCATTCAATTGCCTGGGGAATGCCGTGGACGAACGTTTGGACGAGTTCGGGGTCGGCGACACCGCCGCCGACGGTCTGGATGGTGTCGATGAGGTCCTGCTCGTCGTCTTCGTCGACGGGACCGATGAGGCCGAGGCCCCAGGTACCCGGGAAGAAGCTCGATCCACTCATAGTCTTGCCGGCGCTTGCCACAGTGACGGTTGCACCCGTGCGTGCCGCTTCGATGGCGGCACAAAGGCCCGCAATGCCAGATCCAATTACCAGTACATCAGTCGATTCCATCGGATTCCTTTCTCGTCCGGCGCATTGTCGCACGGGTGATCGGCAATGGGGCCGCAAAGACCCGTCAAATCGGTAAAGGGCAAATATGGCAGGTGGGCGTCATGGACGCTCTGACGCTCCATCTCTTCACATCTCGTATTTCGCCCCAGCTGATATATCGGCATTAGCTACCCTGCGCCAGCGCAAACAAAAAGAGCCGCTACCTCGAAAGGTAGCGGCTCCAAAGCTCAAATATATGAGCATCGCGCGGGTGCGATTAGGCCTTGAGGGCCTCTTCGACGGCGACAGCGCAGGCGACGGTGGCACCGACCATGGGGTTGTTGCCCATGCCGATGAGACCCATCATGTCGACGTGCGCAGGCACGGAGGAAGAACCGGCGAACTGGGCGTCGGAGTGCATACGGCCCATGGTGTCGGTCATGCCGTAAGAGGCAGGGCCGGCGCCCATGTTGTCCGGGTGCAGGGTACGGCCAGTGCCGCCACCAGAAGCGACGGAGAAGTACTTCTTGCCAGCCTCGATGCGCTCCTTCTTGTAGGTACCAGCGACGGGGTGCTGGAAGCGCGTGGGGTTGGTGGAGTTACCGGTGATCGAGATGTCGACGTTCTCGTGCCACATGATAGCAACGCCCTCGCGGACGTCGTCGGAGCCGTAGCAGTTAACGGCAGCGCGGGGACCATCGGAGTAGGGGATGGTCTCGACGACCTTGAGCTCGCCCGTGTAGTAGTCGAACTGGGTCTTCACGTAGGTGAAGCCGTTGATGCGGGCGATGATCTGAGCGGCGTCCTTGCCCAGACCGTTGAGGATAACGCGCAGCGGCTTCTTGCGAGCCTTGTTGGCGTTCAGAGCCAGGCCGATAGCGCCCTCAGCGGCAGCGAAGGACTCGTGGCCGGCCAGGAAGGCGAAGCACTCGGTGTCGTCGGAGAGCAGCATAGCGCCCAGGTTGCCGTGGCCCAGACCAACCTTGCGGTCCTCGGCGACGGAGCCGGGAACGGTGAAGGCCTGGATGCCCTCGCCGATGATGGCGGCAGCCTCAGAAGCGGACTTGGCGCCACGCTTGACAGCGAGAGCGCAACCGAGGGTGTAGGCCCACTCGGCGTTCTGGAAGGCGATGGACTGGGTGTTGTTGACGATCTCACGCGGGTTGAAGCCCTTGTCGGTGCAGATCTGCAGAGCTTCCTCGAGGGAGGCGATGCCGTTGTCGGCGAGGCACTTGTTGATCTTGTCAGCGCGGCGCTCGTAACCTTCGAACGTAACAGTCATAGTTATTTCCCTCCCTTTCTATTCGTGAACCGGGAACACGCTGGCGACGGAGTGAGTCTCCTCGTCGGTGCGCGGGTCGATGTACTTGGCAGCGTTCTCCCACTGACCATAGTGGCCCATAGCGCCAGCGATGGCCTCCTCGGGGGTCTTGCCGGCCTTGACGGCGTCGGTGAACTTGCCGAGGTTCAGGAACTCGAATGCGATGATCTCGTTCTTGTCGTTGAGAGCCATGCGGGTGACGTAGCCCTGAGCGAGCTCGAGGTAACGAGCGCCCTTGGCCTTGGTGCCGAACATGGTGCCGACCTGAGAGCGAAGGCCCTTGCCGAGGTCGTCGAGGGAGGCGCCCACGGGCAGGCCGCCCTCGGAGAACGCGGTCTGGCTGCGGCCGTAAACGATTTGCAGGAAGATCTCGCGCATAGCAACGTTGATAGCGTCGCAGACGAGGTCGGTGTTGAGGGCCTCGAGGATGGTCTTACCGGGAAGGATCTCGGAAGCCATGGCGGCAGAGTGGGTCATGCCCGAGCAGCCGATGGTCTCAACGAGGGCCTCCTCGATGATGCCGTCCTTGACGTTCAGCGTGAGCTTGCAGGCGCCCTGCTGAGGTGCGCACCAACCCACACCGTGCGTAAGACCGGAGATGTCGGAAATCTCCTTAGCCTGGACCCACTTGCCCTCCTCGGGGATGGGTGCGGGGCCGTGGTATGCACCCTTGGCAACGGGGCACATGTTCTCCACTTCCTGTGAGTACTGCATGCCTCTCCTCTCTATCGTGTTGGCGTCCCGTCTGGGGGTCGTGGCTGGCGATTGCCGGGCGACCCTTCGAAAGGGACATGACATGCAGCCCCTATAATACCGCGAAATGCACGGAATATTCGGCGAACGGCTCAGTTTTCGTAGCGAGAAGTCCGGAAGTTTTAATTGAAACGGTTTAACGCTATGTTCTGTGGTCGCGAACTTCCGTAGAGGGGGTCCGTCTTGGGCAAGCTTTTGGTCAGCTCTTGTAAGCGTTGCAGGGGTTGACCTGTTGCAACGGTGCCGTTCGCCGCCTGATTACTGCCTTTGGCCGCGCGAGTGTATTGTTTTGCGTGAATGTTTTGATGGCACGCTTCAATCGTGCTGTATTGGATGGCAAGTAGATCCCGGTGAAGGGAGCGCCATGCAGCGCGTTTGGAGAACGGTTACCGGCTTTTACCATGTCTGTGCCCGCGGTACGGGCAAGCGGCTCATCTTTGAGGGCGATGACGACCGGTGGGAGTTTTTGGAGCTGATGCGCGAGTGCTGTCGCGAGGAGGGCGTGACGGTTATCGCCTGGTGCCTTATGGGCAATCACGTGCATTTGGTGCTTGCAGATTACGAGGACAGGATGAGCGCGGCAATGCACCGGCTGCTTTTGACGTACGCGCGGCGGTTCAATAAGCGCACGGGGCGCACAGGCCATCTGTTCCAAAACCGTTTTGACCGGCGCTCGCTCGATACCGACTGGCAGGTGATGGAGGCTATTCGCTCTGTACACGCCGATCCGCAGGAGGTGGGCGTTAGCCTAATCGAGCGTTATCCCTGGAGCAGCTTTCCGGAACATCTACGCGCTTACGACGGTGATGTGGCCGATGCCGCGAGGGGATTTTCTGATCCTTCTTGTGTGCTTGAGCTTTTTGGCTCTGCCGAGGGCTTTATTGCCTATTCGCTTTCGACGCCCGACGGCAGTGAGCCAGCGCTGTGCGATATGAAAGAGACGGAGTGGGAACGCCACGCCTTTGCCGACAAGATGGCGAAGAGCCTCGGGGTTCCGCTCAACGAACTCAAGACCGTTGCGCCCTCGCGGCGAGACAGAATCATTTTCGCTCTGCACGATGGCGGCTACACGGTGCGCGAGGTCGAACGGTATACGGGAATCAGCAAGAGTACCGTATCTCGTATCGTGCGCGCTTATGCGCGGGTGAAGGCACAGGCTGAGCTCTCGGAATAGAAAATGGCCGAACCACTCTTGTCAAGCGATTCGGCCAACAAAAATCTTAAGATTTGGGACAAGTTCTACTGATTATTTTGTCCCGTGAGCATGCCGTCGAGGGTGCGCCAGGCGAGCTCGGCGCATTTGACGCGGGCGGGCATGTGCGAGATGTCCTGGAGCTGGGCGGCTTCGTCCAGGTCTTCCAGGTCCTCCTCGGAGAGCTGCTCGCCGCGGATCATGGCAAGGAAGAGCTCTGCTAGGCGGCGAGCTTCCTCGACGGTCTCGCCGGTGATGAGGTCGGCCATGATGTCGGCGCTGGCCTGACTGATGGCGCAGCCGTGGCCGGTAAAGGAGGCCTCCTCGATCACGCCGTTCTCGACGCGCAGCTGCAAGGTGAGCTCGTCGCCGCAGCTGGGGTTGATGCCGTCGTGCTCGTGCGTGGGAGCATCCATCTCATACTTATAGTCGGGGTGCGAGTTGTGCTCCATAAATGTGGTGGAGGTGTACAGATTACCCATTGAACGTGCTCCAAACGTGATGCAGGCCGGCGATGAACTTGTCGATGTCGGCCTTGTCGTTGTAGAAGGCCACGCTGGCGCGGCAGCAGGCAAGGTTCTCGACGCCCAGCCAGGTGAGCAGCGGCTGCGCGCAGTGGTGGCCGGCGCGTATGCAGACGCCGTCCATGTCCATGATGCTCGCGACGTCGTGCGGGTGGATGCCCTTGACGTTAAAGCTCACAACGCCGTGGTGGTTGTCCCAATAGATGGAGCCGATGATCTGGACAAAGTCGAGCTGCATGAGCTCGCCCATCAGATAGTGGACGAGTGCCTGCTCGCGGGCCTGGATGTTCTCGTAACCCACGGTGTTGACCAGGTAGTCGAGTGCCGCACCCGTGGCGAAGATGCCAGCGGCGTCCTGCGTGCCGGCCTCGAACTTCTCGGGGACGGGCGCCCAGAC
The DNA here is from genome assembly GCA_048425625.1 of Collinsella sp. Taxonomy (GTDB): domain Bacteria; phylum Actinomycetota; class Coriobacteriia; order Coriobacteriales; family Coriobacteriaceae; genus Collinsella. The sequence goes on from DBFNYT010000012.1 coordinate 6,856, forward strand.
GGCGTCCTGCTCGGTGACCGAGTCGATCATCTCGCCGCCGGTGAGCATGGGCGGCATGGCGTTGAGCGGGTCCATCTTGCCCCACAGCACGCCGATGCCCATGGGGCCCATGGCCTTGTGCGCGCTAAAGGCAAAGAAGTCGGCGCCCAGGTCGGCCACATCGACCGGCATGTGCGGCAGCGACTGTGCGCCGTCGACTACCAGATAGCCACCGTACTTGTGCACGAGCTTGCCGAGGTTCTTGACCGGGTTCTCAACGCCCAGGACGTTAGAGACCTGACCCACGGCCAAGATCTTGGTCTTGGGGCCCACCTTGGACAGAACCTCCTCGGTCGTGAGCTGGCCGGTCTTGGTGGGGTAGAGGTAGACGAGCTTGGCGCCGGTCTCGCGGCAGACCTGCTGCCACGGAATCAGGTTGGAGTGGTGCTCCATGATGGTGATGACGACCTCGTCGCCCGGCTTGAGCACCGTAGGCGCAAAGCTCTTGGCGACCAGATTGAGCGACTCGCTCGTGTTGCGGGTGAAGACGACCTCGTTGGCCTGGGAAGCGCCGATGAGGTCGGCGATCTGCTGGCGCACCTTCGCGATAGCCTCGGTGGCCTCGACGGACAGCGAGTACAGGCCGCGAAGCGGGTTGGCGTTCATGCGCTGGTAGAAGTCGCGCTCGGCGTCGAGCACGCAGGCGGGACGCTGCGCGGTGGCGGCGCTATCGAGGAAGGCGATCTCGGGATGCTGCTGGAACAGCGGGAACTGCGCCTTGTAGGGATTAGTCTCTATGTCCACGGTGGGCCAGCCGCGCGAAGCCTCGTCGCTGGCGTCGAGCTCCATGGGCTCGGGGGCGGTACAGGTATCGCATTTTACGTGCTCGGTATCGATCATGCGAGCTCCTCTTCAAAGTTATCGATCAGGTTGTTGCCCAGGCGGACGACGGCGGCGCGGGTGCGCTCATCGGTGGCGGAAAGCGCGGCGTCCTCCAGCTTGGCGCGGATGAACAGATCCTCGGCGGCGTTTTGGTCAAGGCCGCGGCAGGCGAGGTAGAACAGCTGCTCGTCGCGGACGTGGCCGATGGTGGCGCCGTGGTTGCCGGCGACGTCGTCCTCGTCGCATAGGATGACGGGAACGGTCTTGTTGTCGACGCCCTTGTTGGCCAAAAGCACCGTTTCGCGCTCGGTGCCGGTGGCGCCCTTGCAGCCGTGCACGAGGTCGATGGTGCCGCGGTAGACCTTCTTGGACGTTCCAGTCAGCACGCCGTTGGCGTCGATCTCGCACTCGGTCTTGCGGCCGCGGTGGCGCAGCTCGTAGTTAAAGTCGCGCACCTGCTCGCGGGCACCCAGGTAATCGGTATCGATCGTCACCTTGGCGGTGTCGCCCAGCAGGTCGCCAGCGAGGCCGGTGGCGCTGGCGCCGGCACCCAGGATGGTGTGCTGTACGTTGACGCGCGCGCCCTCGTCCAGGAATAGGCCGGTGTCATCGAGCGCGATCCAGCTGTCGTCGAGCGTCTGCGTGCAGGTCACGTTGACGGTGGCGTACTCGTGGGCGCACACGCGCAGCACGGAACCCACGACGCCCTCGCCGGCAACGGGGGAGTCTAGGGCGATCTGCAGGTCGAGCGTTGCCTGCGGGCGGGCGACGACGTCGATGGCGGCAATCGCAGCCGCTGCGTCGACGCCGCTCACGCGCACAGTAACCGTGGCGTGCTGGTACGCGGGCACATCGATGACGATGCGCTTGGTAGCGTGGCCGGCCAGGTAGGTGTAGGCAGCCTCGCCCATGCCGGTCTCGAAGGCCTCGGCGGGGGAGAGCTCCTCCTCGAGTTTGATTGCGCCGGCCTGGTAGACGGAGGTGGCGGGCACGTCGAGCTCGGT
>DBFNYT010000013.1:0-9201 GCA_048425625.1 Collinsella sp.
CAGTGGGTCATCGTCCCGGCATTCAGCATCAGGGTAGCGCTGCGACGCGGAAATCGCGCGCCGTTGCCGCGCCCCGCAGTGCCCGCTTCCCCCGAGAACAATTATCAGTGCAGGTAGAAAGCCTGCGGTTTTTCGTAAAACGCGGTCATGGTCGGGGGTATCAAGCTAAACGTAGTAGATGGGCCAGTTTCGTGGCAAGCGCCGCCAACTGATTCCCCGGGGACGTCTGGGGACGGAGGAAAACGGATCGATTTGGCTCTCTGAGGGCCACGATGCCCGTCATACCAGCCGGCCATTCCAAAACTATGCCGGTTTACGGGGCTGAATCGCGAACCCCCAACCATACGCAATTCCGAAATAATAAAACCTCAGGTAAACGGCTTGCTCTATTTTGAAAAAAGCCGGTATGGTCGGCCTACGCTAATCTAGCCCCGTAAACCGGCATAGTTTTGAAATGGTACTTCGGAAGTATTGATTCACGCCCCGGCGCAACCAGCCCTACAGCCCGTATTTCACGACAACGCGGTTGATCCGTCGACACCAAGGCTTGTAGAGGGCGGCCAAGAACACGCAGGTCGCGAGGCCGTGTGTGATATCGAACGGCACTGCCGTGGCAAGACGCGCCACGACGCCCGCCCACGTGAGCGGTTGTACAAAACCGATAATGTCGTACGCGTTGATCACCACGCCGTACAGCAGACCCGAAGCAAAGCCGTACGCCATCAGCGCCGGCATGCGCACGGTTCCATCCGCACGGTCGAACGCACCGGCATGCGCCAGCGCACCGCCAACATAGCCAACCAGGCCCCAGGCATACATCTGCCATGGCGTCCACATGCCCTGCCCAAAAAAGAAATTGCTGGTCAGCGCCGCCAGCGCGCCAACCATAAAACCATTGCGGCGACCAAGCGTCGCCCCCGCGATAATGGCGATGGCGCTCACCGGTTTAAAGTCGGGAATGGGCCCAAACAGGATGCGCCCCGCCGCCGCCAGCGCCGCCAGCACCAGCGTGGGCATAATCTGGCGCAAACCCGGACGAGATGCCTCGTAACCCGCAAAGAACAGTGCAAGCACCAGCGCCACCACGACAAGCATGGCAAGCGCCGCCTGCTCAACGCCCGCCAGCAACGCCGCTGCCATCACCGCCGGCACCGCCAACAACAGCGGGATCTCCAGTTTTGTGAGTAAACGCGAGAAACGACAGTCCGTCATCCCATCACGCCCTATAGAACACGTTGTCGGCAAAGAAGTCGGCCGGGGGCTCCATGCAGGCAATCTCGCCGTCAAACATCATGGCGACGTCGTCGGCTACCTGCTCGGCAAAGTCCAAATCGTGCGTAGCCATGATGACGGTGCCGCCAGCCTTCGCATGGTCACGCAGGGCGCGGGCGATAATGCGGCGGCTGAACAGGTCTAGACCCTTGGTGGGCTCATCGAGCAATAGCAGTTCGGGGCCGATTAGCAGCAGTTTTGCCAATGCAAGCAGTTGACGCTGCCCGCCCGAAAGATCGTACGGATGGCGCCCATCCAGACCCGACAGCCCCAAGCTCGCCGCACGCTCCCGCGCCAAGTTCTCGTCATATCCGCAGGTCGAGGCCCATTCCATCAGCTCGTCGCGCACCGTCTCGGCAACCAGCAGGGCCTTGGGGTTCTGCGGCAGCAGCGCAGCCGAGGCCGCCCCGCGCACCATACGACCACGCTGCAGCTTGGCAGTCTTGGCCAGCACCGAAAGCATCGTCGACTTGCCGCAGCCGTTACCGCCCACAACCGCATGCACCGCGCCAGCCGAAAACGACGCATCGAGCCCGCGCAGCACCCAGCCGGACGCTCGATCGTAGCGAAACCAGCCTTCCGACAGGGTGGTAGCCGACCCGCCGTGCATTTTTTGGAGTATTCTGCTTCCATCCGTGCGCAGGAAGGCTTCCGAGCCGTTCTCGAGCGACGTTTGCGCCACAAATTCGGACGATTTGTCCAATTCCGAACTTTTTTTCGTGCCCGATACGTCCCCGGGCGGCTCCAGAGAGCCCAAATTGTCCTCACGCCTGCTGAATACTCCGTTTTTTGCACATCGGATGGCACCCCACCCCAACATGTCGTCGGAAAACAGCGATTCTCGGCGTCCCAAAGAAGCCATATCCGCCACGTCGCGCACGCGACCGTCCTCAATCCGGTACGCACACGTCGCATACTCGAGCATCGGCCGCGGTTGATGCGTAGCCACAACAACCGTGCAGCCCAGCTCACGGTTCACGCGAAACAGCGCGTGCAGAAAATTCTTCTCGGCAACGGGATCGAGCTGAGACGTGGGCTCGTCGAGTAGCAGCACACGCGGACGCAGCGCCAAGACGGCGGCAAGCGACAGCAGCTGCTTGCGGCCACCCGAAAGCGTATCGGTATCGCGATGAAGCCAGTCCTCCAGACCAAGGAAATAGCTGGTCTCGGCAACACGGCGGCGCATCTCGTCGCGCGACATGCCTAAGTTTTCCAGGCCAAACGCCATCTCGTGCCACACGGTCTCGCACACAATCTGGTTCTCGGGATCCTGGAACACATAACCCACGCGCTCCGCGGACGTCCGAACATCCATGTCGGCAACGCTCTCGCCCAGCACGCGCAGTTCGCCAGCGCGCTCGCCCGTCGGCGCGATCTCGGGTTTGAGCAGCGAGAGTAGCGTCGACTTGCCCGAACCGGTACCGCCAACAAGCAGCGCAAACGCACCTTGGGAAACACGCCAATCAAGCCCCTCGAGCACCGGTGCCTCGGCCCCGGGATAGGCAAAACTAAGGCCCCGCACCTCAATCGCAGGCACATCGGAGCCGCACGCCCCGCCCGTTACCGAGCAGCTATCCAACCGAGCCATCAGCCAAACCTCTTCTCATCAATCGCGTGCAACGCGCAAGGCAGCACCATCCAGGCAGCGTACACGACATAGCCCGGCCACGGCGCCGGCACCGAGAGCTGCGGATAAAACGAATACTGCGTCGTCGCGGTCCACGCCACCGCCACCGCGGCAGCACCAAACAGCGCAAGCCCAACCAGCGCGGCAACGTCGCTGAGTCCCAGTCGATACCGCGCATACGTCGTACGACGCGTCGCGGCACCCCACCCGCGTGAGCGCATCGCGTCCGCGCGATCCAGCGAATCTTCCATGCCCCAGCCCATCAACACGCTTGACGCCCGCAGACGCGAGCGCACGGGATCGGCCGGCGCGCGCCCCGGCACGTCAATCGCATCCTGCACCGCCAGCACCGTACGACCGCGGCGCAAAAACTGCGGGATAAGCCTCATGCACATCGAGATCATGAGCGCGATCACCGGTGCGGCATTACCCAGCAGCGCGAGCACCTTGTCGTATTCGAGCATCGACGCCGCGGCCTCAAACCACAGCACGCTCGCCACAAACAGCCCACCCATGCACAGGCCATATACCATGCTCTCCAGATACACCGCGCGCATGCCAATACGGAACAGCTCCGTCGAGCCCGAGGCACTAAACAGTGGATTGACCAGCGCGATAATCAAAATCACCGGCAGCTGCCAGCGAAGTGCGCCCAGCGTGCGGGCAGCCCCACGCGTCGCAAATCCATACGCCAACCCGCCCGCAAGTGACAGCGCAATCAGCACCGGCTGCATCGAGAACATGGTGAGCCCCAGCGTCAGCACTATATAGAGCGCCGGCACAGCTGGATGCGACATCGAGAATGCCGCGACGGGCTCGCCGCCAAACTCCTCTCGTATGTTGTCCACGGGCACCCCCGTCCCCTCGCTCAAACGACAGCTCCGCAGCACCGCCGCCATGCACGGCCAGCGCAAACGCCACGCCGGCGGCGCAAGCCTCAACCGCCGCAATCCAATCGTTACGCGCTCAACATATGCCTGCGGTATCATATTGCGCCGTGTATCGTTTCCAAGCACACGTCTCTATAACGTAACAGGAGATCACATGGACGCAACCGCAATTATCCTCGCCGCCGGCGAGGGCACCCGCATGAAGTCGAACCACTGCAAGGTTTCGCACAAGATCCTGGGCAAGCCCATGGTTCAGTGGATCGTCGACGCCACCATCAAGGCCGGCTGCAGCCGCGTCGTGGTCGTCATCGGCAGCCACGCCGACGAGATGCGCGCCCTCATCGACGGCGCCTACGCCAACAGCGCCACCAAGGTCGAGTGCGTCGAGCAGACCGAGCGCCTGGGCACCGGCCACGCCGTGAAGGTCGCGCTCGAGGCCTGCGGCATCACGCAAGGCCCCGTCGTCGTGCTCAACGGCGACTTGCCGCTCATCACCGCCGACACCGTCGCCAAGTTCGCGCAGACCGTCGCCACCGGCGAGCTCGCCTGCACCGTCATGACCATGACCCCGCCCGACCCCTTTGGCTACGGCCGCATCAAGCTGGGCGCCGACGGCCAGATCGAGCGCATCATCGAGCAGAAGGACTGCACGCCCGAGCAGGCCGCCACGCTGCTGGAGTGCAACGCCGGCTGCTACGCCTTTGACGGCGCGCAGCTCGCCGCCCACATTAACGAGATCGGCAACGACAACGCGCAGTCCGAGTACTACCTGCCCGACATGCTCGAAATCCTCAAGGGTCACGGCCAGGCGGTCTCCATCTTCCACTGCGATGACTACCGCGACGGCCTGGGCGTCAACAGCCGCATTCAGCTCGCGCAGCTCACCGCCATCGCGCGCGACCGCATCAACGAGCACTGGATGGCCGAGGGCGTCACGTTCATCGATCCCACGCAGGCCTGGATCGGCCCCGACGCTGTTATCGGCCGTGACACCGTCGTGTGGCCGCAGACGCACCTGATCGGCCACGTCACCGTGGGCGAGGAGTGCCAGCTTGGCCCCAACAGCCGCCTCACCGACACCACCGTCGGCAGCGGCTGCGTCATCGATGAGACTATCGCCATCGAGGCCGTCATCGAGAACGGCGTCGACTGCGGCCCGCGCGCCTACCTGCGCCCGGGCACCCACATGCTCGACGGATCCAAGGCCGGAACGCACGTGGAGATCAAGAAGTCCACGATCGGCGAGGGCTCCAAGGTGCCGCACCTGTCCTACATCGGCGACACCACCATGGGCTCCGGCGTCAACGTGGGCGCGGGCTCCATCACCTGCAACTACGACGGCGTGCACAAGCACAAGACCGTCATCGGCAAGGACGCCTTCATCGGTTCCGACACCATGATGGTCGCGCCTGCCCAGATCGGCGACGGCGCGCTCGTGGCCGCCGGCTCCGTCATCACCGAGCCGGTCCCGGCCGACGCACTTGGCCTGGGTCGTGCCCGCCAGGTAAACATTGAGGGCTGGGCCGCCGATTACCGCCGCCGTCTGCACGAGGACGACGAGGTATAACGTTTTACCAAGCATCTAAGGAGCTGTTCCCATGGGGGCGGCTCCTTTTTCTATCGTGACCTGCGCAACCGGATGAGTGGTCGGTTCGTGTCCGTTGACGGTAAAGACGTTATCAAGACCCGATTAACCCCGTCGCGCGGTTACAATGCAACAAGGCATCTATATGGCATTCGATATAAAGGAGAAGGGTAATGCCGATTAATGATCCCGAGAAGTCGGAGAATATGCGCAAGTCCATCCGCGTGTATTCCGGTTCCTCCAACCGTCCCCTCGCTCAGAAGATTGCTGAGTACCTTGGGGTCGAGCTTTCGGGCCTTACGCTAAAGCAGTTCGCCAACGGTGAGATTTACGCCCGCTACGACGAGACCGTCCGCGGCGCCGACGTCTTCCTGATTCAGTCCGTGGCCGGCGGCAACGTCAACGACATGCTCATGGAGCTGCTCATCGCCACCGACGCTGCCAAGCGCGCATCCGCCCGCTCCATCACCGCCGTTATCACCCACTACGGCTATGCCCGTCAGGACCGCAAGGCCGGCCCGCGTGAGCCCATCACCGCCCGCCTCGTCGCCAACCTGCTCGAGCGCGCCGGCGTCAACCGCATCATCACCCTCGACCTGCACCAGGGCCAGATTCAGGGCTTCTTCGATATCCCGGTTAACCACCTGTCCGCGCTGCCGCTGTTTGGCCAGTACTACAACGACATGCACTTCGACACCGACAACCTGGTTGTCGTCTCCCCCGATGTGGGCCGCGCCAAGGCCGCCAAGAAGCTGTCCGACATGCTCGGCTGCGACCTGGCCATCGCCCACAAGGGCCGTCCGCGCCACAACGCCGCCGAGGTCATGGGCATCATCGGTGACATCAAGGGCAAGACCTGCATCATCAACGACGACATGATCGACACCGCAGGCACCCTGTGCGCCAACGTCAAGGAGCTCAAGGCTATGGGCGCCGGCGACATCTACGTCTGCGCCACCCACGGCATCTTCTCCGGTCCGGCCATCGAGCGCCTGAACGACGCCCCGATCGTCGAGTGCGTCGTCACCGACGCCATTCCCGTCGAGGTCGGCGGCAAGATCAAGACCATCTCGGTCGCCGAGGAGTTCGCTCAGGCCATCTCCGCCGTTTACCACGAGGAGCCCGTCTCCACGCTCGTCGGCGGCGACTTCGCGCTGTAATCCAGCGTGCATCTCATCATCTTTGGTGTTTTTAAAGGGTCGGAAGCTCGCTTCCGACCCTTTTTCTACCCCTCGACAACCTTCCCTGGACAATTAGTTCAGATACGTATTTTTTTAAAGCTCCAAAGGCCGTTCTGAGCTCCCCGGCGAACGCCATACTGCCCAAAGCTCATCGCTTTCGAGTACGACCGCCGCATATTTACCCTCAAATCGCCCTCGAAAGCCCTTAGAAACGCCTCGAACGCCCGCCGTCTTATACGTATCTGAACTAACTGTCCAGTAGCTATCGTCAACCTTCGCGGCAGAGCTCAATTTCCTGCAATCCCCTCAACCGATTCCACCGATTTCATAACACCCAGCCGTTCATGGCGCGCAGCGCCCCGCTGAGCGAAAAGAACGGTATGGCGGTCGCATTCTGCCGCCAACTTAGTACGTTATAGCTATGACGACCGTGATTTCACATCTCTCCGCCCTCCGCGCAATTCGTCGCGCACGACGGGCGTGCTCTGCCCTACCCTGGGACTCCGTTGATAGCGAACAGCAAGCACAGGCCTTGGCTGGCTGCATTCCCAACAATGACGCGATAGACTTTGGCGCACTTTCGATACTCGACGCCTGGAATGAAGATGATTCCGAACTGCTCGATCTTCTCGTTTCAAACGAAGACAACAGGCGCCCCGACAAGCGACTTCTTCAGCATATTCTCTCCGCTCCGCTTCCTGAAGGTGCAATTATGCACGTCGAGGCCGACATCTACGCTACGTCTCCTGCCATGACAGCCATGCTTTGTTCCAAGAATGAATCAGTCGCCAAAACCTTGATGCTACTCATGGAACTGCTCGGAACCTACTCCCTTCCTCCCGGGGCAACATACCCCATTGCCCATGACGACATCTGGCCCAAGGGCGATGGCTGCGCAGCGACGGGCGATCTCGATTGCTTGGGCAACCAGTCGGTGGTCGAGCAACAGAACGAAACCCGCTACGAACAGGCACACTACAAATGCGGGCCCGCCACGACCATCGAAGAGCTCGAGACTGTTGCACAGCTTGCCAAAAGCAGCTCATACACCTCGTTTCGCACGGCAGTCAAGCTCGCCCGACCCGGATCTGCATCCCCAGCCGAATCCCTAATGTTTGCCGTTCTCGGAGCGCCCATGCGCTTTGGCGGATTCGGATGTTGCAGCCTGCCCATGGGAGGCCTGCTACTCAACTATCGAATCGACTTCGACACCCTTGCGGTCAACATGTCCTCGGGCATCCCCTATGCCATCTGTGACCTATATTGCCCGGCAGCCGGAGTCGACAACGAATACAACGGAATTGGGCACGAGCTTCAAAACGCTCGCATCCACGATGGCAATCGAAATAATGGCCTCAAGGCAATGGGCATCCACGTCCTGGTTATCAATCGCGACCAAATGAAAGACCTTGTTGCACTCGAAGCCTTCGCCCAAACGATGCATCGACTCGCGGGAGTCCGATTCCGATACCGTATCAAGGGCTATCGCAAGCGTCAGGCCGCTTGGCTCAACGCCCTGCGGGCCGGAATCAGCCTTGCGCCGGTCTAAACGGCGAATCACCCGCGCGCCGCCGAACAGGACTGGACAGTTAGTTCAAATACGTATAAATGGACACATTGAATTAGGCTGTTTTGCGGCTATCTCTATACCATTCGCCCTATTTGAAGGCAGGGTAGACTTCAAAACAGCGCCATATGGACTAACTAAAGCTCCAAAACAACGTATCGGCATTGAATTGAGCACTTCGAGTCCTCAGAACTTATACGTATCCGAACTAACTGTCCACCTCTGATTTCGACGGCCGTCCAAACGCCCCTAAACGCCCTCAATTACCCTCCATTTGACAGCGGCAACAGGGTCGCTCACCATAGCAGGCGACAAATCGACGAAAGGAAGCACATGGCAGCTGCACAGCCGCTTAAGATTCGCATGGTTGCCGGGCTTGGCAACCCTGGCGATGAGTATGCCGAGACCCGCCACAACGCTGGCTTCAAAGCAATCGACGAGTTGGCCCGTCAGGCCGGTGTCACGTACTGGAAAAACCAGGCAGGCGCCGAGGTCGCGCTCATCAACATCAACGATCCCGAGGAAGAGGGAGGCAAGCGCCAGATTGTACTGGTCAAGCCGCAGTCATACATGAATACCTCGGGCGGTCCCATCTCCAAGCTCTGCCGCGAGTACAAAATCAAGGCCGAGGAGCTGCTCGTGATCCACGACGAGCTCGACATTCCCGCCGGTGACGTGCGCGTCAAGGTGGGCGGAGGCCATGCCGGTCACAACGGCCTGCGCTCCATCATCGACAAGATGGGCAGCCGCGACTTCAGCCGCATCCGCACCGGCATCGGCAACCCTCCCGGTAAGATGGCCGTCGCCGACTACGTGCTTAAGCAGCTGCGCGCCCGCGAGGCCGAGGATTTCCAGGACACCTGCGCCCGCGCCGCAGATGCCGCCGGTCTGGCCATCGTCCACGGCGTAATCTACGCCCGCGATCACGTAAACGGCGCCGCTTCCGCCAACGGCAAGCACTAGAACCTACTATTTAGGGACAGGTTTATTTTGGCAGGTTTTACCTGCGGAAACGCCCCAGTTGCGGCATCGCAATCAACCGCGCGCCGACATACATGCATAACGCTCCAAAGGGGGCC
>DBFNYT010000014.1:0-21849 GCA_048425625.1 Collinsella sp.
GCAGACGCTCGCCGAGCAGCTGGAAGGGCTGCCGCATGACGAGCTCGTGCGGATCGTCGAGACCATGGAGGAAGACATGCGTAACGCTTCCGCCGCCATGGACTTTGAGGAGGCGGCGCGTCTGCGCGATGCCGTCGTTCAGATTCGGGCGATGCTTGAGGGCGCATCTGAGGACGAAACGATCGAGCGTTTGCGTTCGCAGGCTCGCAAGGGCTCTACCTTTGCTTCGGGCAGAAAACGCCAGGGTGCACGATTCAGGAAGTAGCGAACAGGCCCCGAGTTCCCTGTGGAGCTTGGGGCCTGTGTCGTTCGGACGCGGGAGTTCGTGCGCTAGAGGTCTGCTATCAGCGCCACGGCGCAACGGATGCCGTCGGTGGCGGCAGTCATGATGCCGCCGGCATATCCGGCACCCTCGCCGCAAGGGTAAAGGCCCGGAGTCGACACGGCATGGCATGTTCGATCGCGGGTGACGGTGACCGGGGAGCTCGAACGCGTCTCCACGCCAGTGAGGACCGCATCGGGGCGGTCATAGCCACGCAGTTTCTTACCGAGCAGGGGGATTCCCAAACGAAGCGATTCGACGATATGCTGGGGGAGGGCATCGTCGATCGCCGTCCAGGTCACGCCAAGTGGATAGGTTGGTTTTACCTCTCCGGGTGCCGTGCTGGCGCGTCCCGCAAGGAAATCTCCGACGAGCTGTGCCGGCGCGTTCCAGTTGGAGCCACCCAGGCGATAGGCGGCTCGCTCGCAGGCTCGCTGGAGTTCAATGCCTGCGAGCGGGTCATCGTCGGGAAGGTCGTCAGGTGTGACGTTAACGAGTAGGGCGGCATTTGCGTTGCGCCCGTCGCGGGCATTGAGGCTGGCACCGTTGACGCAAAGATGGCCCTGCTCGGAAGAAGCCGCGACAACCTGTCCGCCGGGGCACATGCAAAACGAGAACACACTGCGGCCGTTGGGGAGATGGGCGACAAGCTTGTAGGGGGCTGCTCCGAGTGCCGGGTGCCCTGCCGAAGGGCCATATTGGGCACGGTCGATGTCGCGCTGAGAATGCTCGATGCGCACACCCATGGCAAAGGTCTTTTGCGCGAGGGCAACGTTATGTTCTTTGAGAAGCTCGAATACGTCGCGGGCGGAATGGCCGCAGGCGAGAATGAGGTGCTTTGTGGCGATTGTCTCGCTTGTGGTTTCTTGGGGTGGCTGAACATCGATGCCGGTGATGGCGCCAGAACCATCGGTTCGGATATTGACGAGCTTTGTTCGATAACGGACGGTTCCACCGAGCTGCTCGATGCGCTGAGAAATGTTGGTGACGACGATGGGGAGGATGTCGGAGCCAATGTGCGGCTTGGCGTCCCACAGGATGTCGCGAGGTGAGCCAGCTTCGACGAAGGTCTCAAGAATCAGTCGATGGGCGGGATTCTTGGTTCCCGTGTTGAGCTTGCCGTCCGAGAAGGTCCCTGCGCCGCCCAGGCCAAATTGGATATTGCTTTCGGGGTCGAGGATACGCTCCTTAAGAAAGAGATCAATCGCTTCCGAGCGGCGAAGTGCGGGGTCGCCGCGCTCGATGAGCAGGGGTTTAAGGCCCGCTTCGGCAAGGGTCAGGGCGGCGAAGAGACCGGCGCAACCGGCGCCGACAACGACGGGACGCTCCTTGGGTGCATTCGGGACAGGGCTGGGGAATGAAGGAGCCTCGCCGTCTACCATGCGGATGCGCGAGCGGTCGCGCTCGGCGACGCGGTCGACCGCCTCCTGCTCGAGTCGGGAGCTTGTCAGTTCAACTCGAAAGCTCAAAATAAAATGGACATCTCGTTTTTTACGGGCGTCGATTGACTTGCGATGGAGCTCAATGGCTTTAATCTGGGAATCCTCGCATCGCAGGGCTCGTTTGACGGCGCGTCTACCAATAGCAAGGCAGGCGGCTTCGTCGCCGGCCTCATCGAGTGACGCGTGGACTTGGGTGATTTCGATCATCGAGGTCTCCTTAGATGCAAGAAAGAGGCCGCCCGGTGTCCCAGACGGCCCGAATGCGTTTTGATTATAGACTGCGCGGCTATAGGCTGCTTGCAGCGCGAATACCCGAGATCCAAGCCCACGCAAGGTTGAAACCGCCGCAATCGGCATCGATGTCGAGCGCCTCGCCACAGATGTAAAGTAGGGCGCTTGCCGCGTTGCTCACGCAGAGGCAGGGAGCCGAGACGCTCTCGATGGGCACGCCGCCGCGCGTGACCTGGGCCGAACGCTCCTCTGTCGTTCCCTCGACGAGCAACTTAAAGTGCTTGAGGATTGAGACTAGATGGATGGGGTCGTGCGACCCGGGGTGGCACTGTTCGAATGCGGTGCAGACAACGTGTGAGAACTGCGGGGCGAGCATGCCGTCGAGCCAGCGGGGGTCGCAGGGCGAAAAGCCGCCGAGCAACTCAACTCGCTGGTTGAGCATATCGAGCAACTCGTCTTTGGAGAGGTCGGGGAAAACGTCGAGCAGAATCGTGTCGCCGCGCTGGACGCGACGGGAGAGGTTGAAGGCAGCAACGCCTGAGATGCCAAAGGTTCGGAAGAGCACTTCGCCGTCTTCGCGCCAGAGCTCCTCGTGATTGCGGGTGAGCGTCAAACGGGCGCGGACGCGCAGGCCATCCAGTGTCTTGAGCGCAGCCTGGTCGCCGAAGACCGATGCCGACACAGGGCAGAGGACGGGTCGCTGCGGGGTGAGGGAAAGATTGAACGTCCTCGCGATGTCGGCAGGGTTGCCGCCCGTAGCGATAATTACGGCCTTTGCCTGCAGCGTCTCGTTCGTGCGAGGGGTGTCGGCGAGCGCCTTCCGAAGCGAGCGTAGTTCGGATTTTCGGTCGCCGTGCTTTTTTGCCTTGAGTGCTCGCGCGGGACGGTCTATTTGGAGTGCCCAGCCCTCGGGGGCTTTGAATGCCGAGGCGACGTTTGCTCCACAGATCAAGGTGATATCCAGGTGATTGCAAGCGTTGAGAAGCGCATCGCGCACCGATTCGGCACGAAGAGAGCGCGGATACAGCCGGCCCTCCTCGGAGGTCGTCATGATGCCCAGCGAGGAGAAGAAACTGCCGAGCTCTTGCTCGGGCTGGGGACCCATGACGGATTCGACGAATGCGGGGTGGTTGTACCGTTGGAAATCAATTGATTCGTTGGAAAGGTTGCAGCGGCCGTTGCCGGTCGCAAGGAGTTTAAGGCCGCAGGCAACATCGCGCTCAACGATGCAGGTGCTTTTGCCTGCGCGTGCGGCCGTAATGGCGGCGGCGAGACCCGAGGCCCCGCCGCCGATTACCAAGACGTCATAGGAGGCGTTTGCGTTCACTTAGGCCTCGGCGGTTTCGTGCGGGGCAATGGCCTCGACGGCAGAGACGACCTGGGGCAGCATACGTGCGGGCAGTGCGGTCTCAACCTCGCCCTTATCGCAAGCCTCGGCGAGTGCCGGATTGATGGGAAGCTGCCCTAGGATCTCGAGGTTGTAACGCTCGGCGACATCGGGGAGCTTGCTCTTGCCAAAGACCTCGATCTTCTTGCCGCAATCGGGGCACTCGATATAGCTCATGTTTTCGACGATTCCCAGAATGGGGACGTTCATCTTCTCGGCCATGTTGACCGCCTTGGCGACGATCATCGAGACCAGATCCTGCGGGCTCGTGACGATGACGATGCCATCGACGGGCAGCGACTGGAAGACGGTGAGGGCGACGTCGCCCGTTCCCGGAGGCATGTCGACCAGCAGGTAGTCGATGGGGCCCCATGAGGTTTCGCTCCAGAACTGCCTGATGGCACCCGCGATAACCGGACCGCGCCAGAGGACGGGGTCAGTTTCGTTTTGGAGCAGCAGGTTAGAGCTCATAACCTTGACGCCGTGCTCGGAGATTTCGGGCAGCATAAGGTTGCCGAGGGCATGGACGTGACGTCCGCTCATACCGAACATCTTAGGGATAGAGGGGCCGGTAATATCGGCATCGAGGACGCCGACCTTGTGACCGTGGCGGGAAAGCTCCGTGGCGATGGCGCCGGTGACGAATGACTTGCCGACGCCGCCCTTGCCGGAAAGCACGGCGATGACGCGTTTGACCTCGGACAGCGTGTTCTCCTCAAATTGCGACGGCGACGTTTGTCCGCCGGCGGCCTGTGCGTGCTCGCAACCCATGTATGACTCCTTTGTATATGTTGGGGCCGGGGCCCCGTGATGTGACACGAGCGTCATTGTACCCTCGTTTGCGAGCGGGAGTCATTTGCGATGCATTTGGGCCGAGCGTGCTTGCAATACGATGGGTCCAAGCGAATGGGCGGGCTTACTGAACTTTGCTGGCAAACTCGAGGTATTGCATGCGCTGCAGCTTGTCGATCGTCGAGGCGTATGGGCTGCCTTCAGATTCCAAGTCGTAGCGCAGCCCGTCGGCACCAAGGTAGCCGGCGACATTGATGGTGGGCACATCTGACCTTGTTGCAAGCAGGGCCTTTTGATAGTCGGTGAGCGGGGCGCCGATCTTATTAAGGGTAATGGCTGCAATCTCGTTTGCCCCGACGGTGTCGTAGACGTTGAGCTCGGTATTGCCGGCGATTTCATAGTTAGCCCAGACGAAATAGGTCGACTGATAGATACGGAAAGCGTGGCTTGCCGTATCTTCCTGAGGGTACAGCTCATCGTTGAGAGTCGTTGCGGCGCTCGGCTGATGGTCGCCAAAAAAGACAAGGACAACCGGTCTGCTGATATTGCGGAGCTCGTTGATAAAATACTCGAGGTCCCGGTCGGACGCGTTGATGCAGGTAAGATAGGTGTTGAGCGCGCTATTGGCGCCCTCGCTGGCTCCCTCGACCCAATAGTTTGTCAGCTCTTCGGCGGGAACGGTGCCATAGTCGTAGCCGCCGTGATTTTGCATCGTGACGTCAAAGATGAACTGCGGCGCTTCGTCGGTTCTAAGCAGGTCGAGTATCTTGTCGTAGGTGGCGTAGTCGCATACGCCGGCATGGTAACAGGGCGCACCTTCGAAATCGCCGATTGAAAGAAAGTCTCCAAAGCCCAGCTGCTGATAGATCTTATCTCGATGGTAGTTGACGGGGTTTTGCGGGTGCATAGCGGTAGCGGTATACCCAAGCTCTTTAAGGTCCTTTGCCAGGCTGTTGACGCCATTCATCTGATACAGCTGATAGGGGATCTTGCCTAATCCGACAAAGGCCGTTGTCGCTCCGGTCAAAAATTCGAATTCGGAGTTTGCCGTTCCGCCACCGGTGACCGAAGCGAGCATGGTGCCGCGAACAAGTGTGTCGGGAAGCGAGTTGTAGAATGCGGGGCCGGTGTACCCGGCCGCCTGGAGCTGCTCAAAGCACGAAAGGTCGCTAAAACTCTCGTTCATGACGGCAACAATCGTCGGCTTGATTTCATTGAACTGGGCAACGGCAGCCGCGCGCTGCTCGCTCGAGCCATACGTGCTGTCGTAGGCGGCGGCGAGCTCCTGCTCGATGCTCTGCGCCTCATCGGGCGTATAGCCTTCGGGCTTCTCAATGGGCAACTCGTTGACCATTTCGGTGAACGAAGTGATAAAACCCTGAGACGTATATGTGGTGATGGGCTGCCAACGGTCAAATCCAAAATCCAGCGCCTGCTCCAAGTCGATGCTGGAAAAGCCTGAGAGCCCCACAACGGTCACTAGCAGAAAAGCGCAGAGGTTAGCGGCGATTGCGGGGAAGACATGGGTGGGCGTACGGAGCTTTCGCGGTCGGATAAGCGAAAGAAGCCCCAGGGAAATCTCCAGCAGGGCGAGAGAGGTTACGATTCCGGCGGTAAAGGTAAACTCGTATCCCTCGCTCACTTCCATTGCGGTGCCAAGGGCCAAGATATCGCTTGGCAGGATGGCTTCGCCTTTAAACGTTATGACGAAGTGCTCGGCAATGCCAAGGATGCAACAGGCGACGGGCACGAGGGCCATGACGCCTCCATGACGCTGTCCCAGCAAATAAAGGGAGAGCAGAACCGTCGCGAGCAGCCCGACGGAAAACCCGAATGAGTTGGCGGGAATGCGATAGAACGTTTCGTTACAGGCAATTTCGAGTGAAACGAACGAGAGCGCTGAAACAGCGGCGATGACAAGGATGTCACGGCAAATACAGGCAACCGTTCCCGTCGCAAGATCGGTTTGGTCGATAAGTCCCGAAACCAAGGGTTCGACAAGAAGTATGACGGCGGCAGCACCGAGCGCCGAATAAGAAAGGACCCATAGGGAACTGTCCTCATTTACGAGCAATTGATTCGTAATCCATGCAGCTACCACGCCGAGCGGGATGAGGAGCGTCGCGCACCAAAAGACGCGGGCAATGGGCGGCTTTTCATTGTGTTTGATTGAAAAATACACGCGCACGACGACGGTGGCCACGATAAGGACGGCGATGAATATGGGCAGATTGGCCATGTCGCTCGAAGTGATTTCAAGGGGGATATCTTCGGTCATGGACGTTCCTCTGTTACAGCAAACTAAGTTCAGTATTAGATTACTGTAACCTCTCCACGGTATTTCGAGAAACAAAGCACCCGATACGCAAAGCTAAAGGTCTGCGAATCTTGTATTACGAACATCTGTGCGCGTCGAGTGCGCTAAACTCATCGGCAGTATGATTCGATGCAATAGGAGGCAAGGAGCTTCCATGTCTGATTCTTCTATCGTTATTCGCGGCGCTCGTGAGCACAACCTCCGCGATATCGATGTTTCCATTCCGCGTGACCAACTCGTGGTCATTACCGGTCTTTCTGGCTCGGGCAAGAGCTCGCTGGCATTTGACACTATCTATGCCGAGGGCCAGCGTCGATACGTCGAGAGCCTTTCGAGCTATGCGCGCCAGTTCTTGGGCCAGATGGACAAACCCGACTTGGATTCAATCGACGGCCTTTCGCCGGCGGTGTCGATCGACCAAAAGACGACGTCTAAAAACCCTCGCTCGACGGTTGGCACCGTAACCGAGATTTATGACTATCTGCGCCTGCTGTTCGCCCGTGTGGGCACCCCGCACTGTCCCGAATGCGGCCGCGTCATTGAGCGCCAGACGACCGACCAGGTTGCCGACAAGGTCTTGGCGGCGGGGGAGGGCCGCCGCGCGTTTGTGCTGGCACCGGTGGTGCGCGGGCGAAAAGGCGAGTACTCCAAACTGTTTGAGGACCTTCGCGCCGAGGGCTTTAGCCGCGTGCGTGTCGACGGTGAAGTGCGCTCGCTCGACGATCCGATCGATCTGGACAAGAAGTTCAAGCACGATATCGAGGTCGTGGTCGATCGCATCGTGATCCGTGAGAACTCTCTGGGCCGTATAGCCGAGTCTGTTGAGCAGGCGACCGCACTGGCGCACGGCAATGTAAACGTGTACATGCTGCCCGATCGTGATGCTCCCGAGGGGACCGAGGGCGAGCTGCTGGAGTATTCGTTAGCCTTGGCGTGCCCGGAGCATGGTCACTCCATTGACGATCTTCAACCGCGTGATTTTTCGTTCAACGCTCCCTATGGCGCATGTCCTGAGTGCGACGGCCTGGGCTTTAAGAAAACCGTTGATGCCGAGGCGCTGATCGAGGACCCCTCGAAGTCCATTGCCGACGGAGTCTTTGGTAGTCTGTTCGGCAATTCGAACTACTATCCGCAGATTTTTGCTGCGGTCTGCAAACACTTTAAGGTGAGCGCCGATACGCCGTGGGAGGACTTGCCTCCTCGCGTGCGTCGTGCATTCTTGGATGGCCTGGGCGATACGAAGATCTCGGTCGACTACCAAAAGCTCGACGGACGTCGCAGCCAGTGGGATACCAAGTTTTCGGGCGTTCGCAACATCCTGTACGAACGCTATACCGAGACGACGAACGAGAACACCAAGGCGCGCCTGGAGAAGTACATTCGCGAGGAGCCGTGCTCGAGCTGCCACGGCGCTCGTTTGCGCCCTGAGATGCTCGCCGTCACCGTGGGCGGCAAGTCCATTTACGAGGTTTGTTGCCTGTCGTGCCGTGAATCGCTCGAGTTTTTTGAGGGCCTGGAACTCACCGAGCGCCAACAGTTTATCGGCGGCCGTATCGTCAAGGAAATCCTGGAGCGCTTGCGTTTTCTGGTCGATGTTGGACTCGACTATCTGACGCTCGATCGTGCCTCGGCGACGCTTTCCGGTGGCGAGGCGCAGCGTATTCGACTGGCAACGCAGATCGGCGCGGGTCTCATGGGCGTGCTCTATATTCTGGACGAGCCCTCGATCGGTCTTCATCAGCGTGACAACGAGCGCCTGATTAAGACGCTCGAGCGCCTGCGCGATATCGGCAATACCGTTATCGTCGTCGAACACGACGAGGATACAATCCGTGCCGCCGATTACGTGATCGACATGGGGCCCGGCGCCGGCGTCAACGGCGGACACGTAGTCGCGGCGGGAACGCCTGCCGATATCATGGCGTGTCCCGAGTCGATGACGGGCGCTTATCTGACCGGTAAACGAATGATCCGGGTGCCTGATGAACGGCGCAAGCCCGGTCGCGGCTGCCTTAAAATTACGGGCGCTCGAGCCAACAACCTCAAAAACGTTACTGCCAAAATCGAGTTTGGTACGCTTACGGTTGTTACCGGCGTGTCGGGATCGGGCAAGAGCTCCCTGGTTACCGACACCATTGCGCCTGCCCTTACGAATGCCATTCACCGCTCGACGCGCCCTGTGGGTCCGTATAAAAAAATCGAGGGCATCGAGTGCATCGATAAGGTTATCGATATCGACCAGTCGCCGATTGGCCGCACGCCGCGCTCCAACCCTGCTACCTATATCGGCCTGTGGGATGATCTTCGCGCGCTGTTTGCGAGTACGCCGGAGTCGAAGGCGCGCGGCTACTCGCCGGGTCGTTTCTCCTTTAATGTGAGTGGCGGGCGCTGTGAGGCGTGCAAGGGCGATGGGCAGATTAAGATCGAGATGCACTTCCTTCCCGATATCTACGTTCCCTGCGAAGTTTGCGGCGGTAAACGCTACAACCGCGAGACACTCGAGGTCACCTACCGTGGCAAGACCATCTCGGACGTGCTCGACATGAGCGTCACCGAGGCGCTGGCCTTCTTTGGGAATATCCCGCAGATCAAGCGAAAGCTCCAGACGCTGTACGATGTAGGCTTGGGCTACGTGAGCCTGGGCCAGCCCGCCACGACGCTCTCGGGCGGCGAGGCGCAGCGTGTGAAGCTCGCCAAGGAGCTTCATCGACGCCAGACGGGCAAGACGTTCTATATTTTGGACGAGCCGACGACCGGTCTTCATTTTGAGGACGTCCGCCAGCTGCTCGATGTGCTGCAGCGCTTGGTCGATGCGGGCAACACGGTGCTGGTGATTGAGCACAACCTTGATGTCATCAAGGTTGCCGACCGCCTGATCGATATGGGTCCCGAGGGCGGTAACGGCGGCGGAACCGTCGTGGTTTCGGGCACACCGGAGCAGGTTGCGGACTGTCCGCAGAGTTATACGGGCAAGTTTTTGGCGCCTTTGCTCAGGCGTGACCGGGAGCGTCAGGCTCAACTTGATGCTCAATAAATAGGCGATTCAGTTTATGGGCGCCATCG
The DNA here is from genome assembly GCA_048425625.1 of Collinsella sp. Taxonomy (GTDB): domain Bacteria; phylum Actinomycetota; class Coriobacteriia; order Coriobacteriales; family Coriobacteriaceae; genus Collinsella. The sequence goes on from DBFNYT010000014.1 coordinate 9,555, forward strand.
ACTCCTTGTGATTCGATGGCGCTTGCTGTGCCGAAGTGACGTATGCAGCCGAATTGGACATATACTTAATCTTTGCGTCCGAATGCGAGGGAAAGGATATGTCATGGCAAAGGCTGTAAAGACGCCAAAAACCAATGCGATGCGCGAGCTGGAAAGCGCCGGCATTTCCTATGTTCTACATACGTACGAAGACGATGGTGATGAGTCGGTGGGCCTGGGGGTCGCGATTTCGGAGCAGCTTGGCGAGGAGCCCGGTCAAGGATTTAAGACCTTGGTCTGCGTGACGCCGTCCAACGACCATGTCGTGTGCTGCATCCCTGTTGCCGATGAGCTCGATCTAAAGTCCGCCGCGCGTGCCGCGGGGGAGAAGTCCTTGGTTATGATGCATGTGAAGGATTTGCTTGCGGCGACTGGCTACGTTCGCGGCGGCTGCAGCCCGGTCGGTATGAAAAAACGCTACCGGACGCTCATTGATGAGACGTGTGTCCTTTGGGATACCATTTTTATTTCGGGAGGCAAGCGTGGTTATCAGCTCGAGCTTGCACCCGATGATTTAATTGCATTTTGCGGGGCGACGGTTGCCGCGATTACGAGAGAGGACTGAGCGATGCCGCAGGAAGAATTGAAGCGCGGATCTCATTTTGCAAAAGAATCTGCGCCTCAGACACCCTCATCCGAAGCTTCTTCGTCGCGAGATGACACTGACGACATGGGCTCGTCGGACTACTCCACGGTTGGTCGTTCCGCCGGGCTTATGACCATCCTGACTATCGTGTCTCGCGTCACCGGTTTTATCCGCACGTGGGCAATGGCGGCCGCTATCGGCATGTCGCTACTCTCGTCCTCCTATCAGGTCGCCAACAACCTGCCCAATATGCTCTACGAACTCGTGATGGGTGGCATGCTCGTGACGGCGTTTTTGCCCGTGTACATGGGCGTGAGGCGTGAGCAGGGTCGCGAGGCCTCGAACGAGTACGTGGGCAACCTGCTCGGCATTCTGCTTTTAGTGCTGGGTGGCATTTCGTTGCTGGGGACCGTGTTCGCCCCAGGCTTTATCTGGACGCAATCGTTCCTTTCGGGTGACGGTGGCAGCATGGATACCGCTGCGTTCATGTTCCGTTTCTTTGCCATCCAGATTCTGTTTTATGGTTTGGGCTCGGTGTTCTCGGGCGTTCTCAACGCACACCGCGACTACTTCTGGTCGACGTTTGCCCCGGTCCTCAACAATGTGATCGTCATTGCGAGCTTTATGGGTTTTGCGCCCGTGTCCGCACAGTTTGGCGAACGCGCCGGCATCATCTTGATTGCGGCCGGTACGACCCTCGGTGTCTTTGTTCAGATGGCATGTCAGATTCCCGCGCTTGGCAAGCACGGCGTGCATCCCCATATCCATATCGACTTTAAGGACCCCGCGCTGCGCCAGACGATTGCGCTCGGTATCCCGACGCTGCTCGCCACGGTGTGCATGTTTGTCTCGACTTCTATCACCAACGCTGCCGCGCTGGTGGTCCAGCCCGAGACGGGTCCTTCCGTCATCGCCTATGCGCGCCTGTGGTACACGCTGCCCTACGCGCTGATTGCCGCCTCGCTTTCGACGGCGCTCTATACCGAGCTCTCTCATGACGCACAGGAGAAGGATTACGACAGCGTTCGCACGGGCATTTCGCGTGGCGTCGCCCAGATGCTGTTCTTCCTGATTCCGTTCGCACTGTACCTGATTGTCTTCGCACGTCCGCTCAATATGATCTACTGTGCTGGCAAGTTCGATGAATCCGGCGTGGCGCTGGTGTCCGAGTACCTTGTCTACCTGGCGCTCTCGCTGCCGCTCTACGGCGTGGTCGTGTTGATGCAGAAGAGCTTCTCTGCCTTGCTCGACATGAAGCCCTATAGCCGCTATTGCCTGTATTCCGCCATCGGCCAGGCCGGCTCGGTTCTGCTGTTTGGCGTTGTGCTGGGCTTCGGTATGCCGGCAATCGCGCTTTCGTATGTCGTCGACTACGTGATCTTGGTCGGCTGTTCGCTGTGGTGGCTGCGTCGTCGCCTGCGTGGCCTTCAGGTCAAATCTATCCTACATGGCGGTTTCTTTGGCCTTTTGCTCGGTGGCCTAGGTGCTGCCGCAGGCGCCGGCGTCATGTGGGCGCTTGAACACTTTGTCGGGGCACTTGGCGGCTCGATTCTGATTACTCTTGGCTACGTTTGCGTTGCGGGTGTCGCCTCGCTTGTTGTTACCTTTGGCCTTGCCGTCGTCCTTAAGATGCCCGAGGTCTCGGCGCTGCTTCGTCGCAAGTAGGTGCGCGTGGCCGGTCACGACAACATACCAACGCTTGCCGAGCAGGTTTCGCGCGTTCCCACACAGCCCGGATGCTACCTTTGGAAGGATGCCAAGGGCGATGTCATCTACGTGGGCAAGGCGAAAAACCTGCGCGCCCGCATGCGTCAATACGTGACACTGCAGGATGAGCGTCAAAAGATCCCGCTGATGATGCAGCTGGTGGCGAGCTTTGACTACATCGTTGTCGAAACCGAGCATGAGGCGCTTGTACTCGAGCGCAACCTGATCGGCCAGTACCATCCGTACTTTAACGTCGACCTCAAGGATGACAAGAGCTACCCCTTTATCGCCATTACAAAGGGCGACCTGTATCCCGCGATCAAATACACGCGTGAGCGTCATAAGCCGGGAACGCGCTATTTTGGACCCTATACCGATAGCCGTGCGGCACGTGAGACGATAGATACGCTGCGCAAGGTTATCCCCATCTGCTCTGCATCCTGTGCGGAGTGGCGTCGTTGTCGCCGTACCATCGAGTCCCACAAGGGCGAGGAAGACATCGTCAATATGATTTGCGCACAAAACGGGCGTCCCTGCTTTGACTACCATGTCGGGCGCGGCCCGGGTGCGTGTGTCGGCGCGATTTCCCCGGCAGACTATGCCAAGAACGTCAAGCGTGTCGAGCGCTTTTTGTCGGGCCATCGCAAGGATGTCGTCGATGAGCTGACCTCCGAGATGACGGATGCCGCCGAGGCGCTCGACTTTGAGCGCGCGGCACGCGTCAAACGTCGTTTGGAGGTCATCAGGGGTCTGGACGATCGTCAGCAAGTCGTTTTTCCCTCCAGTGTCGATATCGATGTCATCGGGTTCTATCGCGAGGAGACCATCTCCGCCGCTTGCGTCTTCGTCGTTCGCGAGGGCCGAACAGTTCGCACCTGCGAGTTCATTCTCGACAAGGGTCTTGATGTTGACGAGGAAGAGCTCCAGTCGGGCTTTCTTAAGCGCTATTACGACGAGACGGCTGATATTCCAGCTGAGGTCAACCTTTCCGTCGAGCTTGAGGATGCGGAGGCGCTGGGGGAGTGGCTTGCGGGCAAGCGTGAGCGTTCCTGCCATCTCCATAGGCCGCAGCGTGGCGAAAAGTACCGTCTGCTCGATATGGCATCCAAAAATGCGCGCCATGCCCTCATGCGCTACATGATGCGAACGGGGTACGCTGACGACCGCACCAATCAAGCGCTCCTGGAGCTCGAAAGTGCGTTGGCGCTGCCATCGCCGCCGTTGCGTATCGAGTGCTTCGATATCTCTACACTGCATGGCACCTTTACGGTCGCCTCGATGGTGGTGTTTACCAACGGACGCGCCGACAAGAGCCAGTACCGTCGTTTTAAAATTCAGGCCGAATTGGACGAGGCAAACGACTTCGTGTCGATGTCCGAGGTTTTGGGACGACGCTATGCTCCCGAGCGCATGGCCGACGAGCGTTTTGGCTCGCGCCCCGATTTGCTCGTTGTCGATGGCGGTAAGCCGCAATTGACCGCTGCGATCAAGCAACTTGAGGCTCTTGGGCTCGATATACCAGTTTGTGGCTTGGCAAAGGCCGATGAGGAAGTTTTTGTGCCTTGGGACGAGACTCCCGTCGTGCTGCCGACCGGGTCTGCTTCGCTCTATCTAATTAAACAGGTGCGCGATGAATCGCACCGTTTTGCAATCACATTCCATCGTGAGTTGCGCGATAAAGCCATGACAGTTTCGGTACTCGATGACGTTCCAGGCGTGGGACCCACCAGAAAACGTGCCCTTATGCGCCATTTTGGTTCGATGAAGCGTTTGCGCGCGGCGAGCGAGCAAGAGATCGCGGAAGTTCGCGGCATACCTGCCGATGTTGCCAAGGCGGTCCACGAGGCGCTCGTTGCGTGGAATGCCGAGCGCGCCGAGGCGGCGGCTGGCCATTCCGATAGCTAAACACGAGCCTAAACTACTGATATACATGATTGCGTGATTTTCAACCATTTATTTCGCCATGATTGCATGCTGGTTTCGGGTTTTATTAACGCTAAAACGTTTGACTAGTCATGGTGAACAACCCTGCTATCCTGCGGGTTGACGAAGACTGATATCTCACCTCGTCGATACATACTGTCTGGCGAATCATTTGTCAATGAATTCGGTGAACGGTAGTAAATACCGTTCAAGCGTATGTATGTATCGGTCGCCGAGCGCGGCACCTCAGTTGGGTTCGTCGGTAGGTAAGGTATATATCGTCCGCAAGTTGCGCGGGGGCAAGTCTAGGTGCTCCCGAGTAAGATTCTCTATTGATAGGAGAAGACATGGCCATCATCAACAAGGGTATGTCCAGGCGTTCGTTCCTCGGCCTCACCGGCAGCGTCGCTGCTGTCGCCGGCCTTGGTCTCACTGGCTGCGGTGGCAGCTCTAGCGACGAGGGTTCCGCTTCCGGCTCCACCGATTCCGCCAACCGTGGCGGCGGCGTGATCACCGCTGGTTCCGCTTACGCTCCGTCCAGCTTCGATCCCGCCAGCACCGGCTCCGCTGTGGGCCTGGGTGCTAACTGGCACGTCGTCGAGGGCCTCTACGGCATCGATTACCACGACTACAGCACCTTCAACGAGCTCGCCACCGACGATCCCAAGTCTGTGGACGACACCACTTTCGAGGTCACCATCCGCAAGGGCGCCAAGTTCTCCGATGGCACCGAGGTCACCGCTGACGATGTCGTTGCCTCCTACACCGCTTGCGCCGCTTCCGCTACCTATGCTCCGTTCTTCCAGCCCTTCGAGTCCATCGAGGCCAAGGACGCCAGCACCGTGACGGTCAAGACCAAGGTCCCCAACTTCTCCCTGCTCAAGGATCGTCTGGCCATCGTCCGCGTTACCCCGGCCACCCAGACCGAGGAGGATCGCGCCAAGCAGCCGATCGGCTCCGGCCCCTGGATGTACGACTCTATCTCCGATACCGAGATCACCCTGGTTCCCAACCCCGAGTACAACGGTGAGTATGCTGCCGAGGATAAGAAGATCCAGTACAGCATCCTGACCGACCCCACTGCTCGCGTTACCGCTCAGCAGGAGGGCTCCACGCTCGTTATGGAGCTCGTTACCGCTGACGCCGTCGACCAGCTCGAGAGCGCCGGCTGCAAGATTGACAACGTTCAGGGTTTCGGCACCCGCTTCATCATGTTCAACGTCGCCAAGGAGCCTTGGAACAACGTCAAGGTCCGTCAGGCTGTCATGTATGCGCTCGACACCGAGAAGATGGTCAGCAACACCTTCGCCGGCCTTGCCACCGCTGCCAGCTGCTACCTGCCCAAGAGCTTCACCAACTATCATGAGGCTTCCACGGTGTACAAGACCGACGCCAAGAAGGCTAAGAAGCTCATCGAGGAGTCTGGCATCACCCCGGGTGCCATCACCCTGCGCACCACCGATAACGAGCAGATTAAGGGCATGGCCGCCCAAGTCAAGAACGACCTCGACGCTCTCGGCTTCGATGTGACCATCCAGACCGATACCTCGCCGGCCACCTACGCTGCCATCGACGGCGGCGAGGCCTACGATATCCTCCTTGCCCCTGGCGATCCTTCCTGCTTCGGCGCCGACCCCGACCTGCTGCTCAACTGGTGGTACGGTGACAACGTCTGGATGCAGACCCGTTGCCCGTGGAAGGAGTCCGCTGAGTGGCAGAAGCTCCACGGTCTCATGGACGAGGCTCTTGCCGCTGAGGGCGACGAGCAGCAGAAGAAGTGGAACGAGTGCTTCGACATCATTGCCGACAACGCCGTTCTGTACCCTGTTGTTCACGTCAAGACCGTCTCCGCTTCCTGGGACGATCCGTCCACTGCGCCCAACGGCGAGGCCCTCGATGGCTTCAAGGGCATCGGCACGACGAGCATGTCCTTCAGGGGCGTTGCGACCGTCAAGGCGTAAGACTCGCTTGAGTCTGTATGCAGGATGTCGGTCGTTGGGACCGTATCCCCATAGTTGAAACAAAGACCCGGGCGGCAACGATGTCGCTCGGGTCTTGTAATGAGTATCCGTACTCATATACCAGTTGGTCCTACCGACAAAAGAAAGGGGAGAGAACGTGAACAACTTGCTACGTTTGATTGGAAGGCGTCTTGTGGCGCTGCCGATCATGGCATTGGGCGTCACCGTCCTGGTGTTCTTCCTTATGTCGTTCTCCAAGACCGACCCCGCCTACACGGCGTTGGGTGACGGTGCCTCGCCCGAGGCGGTTGCCGAGTACCATGAGAAGTATGGTCTGGACGACCCCTGGCCCGTGCGCTACGTGCGCTACATGGGCGATCTGATCCATGGCGACATGGGCACCTATGGTGCTGCTCGCAACTCCGTTGCCAAGCGCATCTCCACTGCCCTGCCCGTCACGATGCAGCTGACCTTCATCGGTCTTGCCATCGGCGCGGTCGTTTCGTTTTTACTCGGCGTCATCGCGGCACTGTATCGCGATAAATGGCCGGACCAAGTGATCCGCGTCTTCTCCATCGCCGGCTTGGCAACCCCGTCGTTCTGGCTTGCCGTTCTGTTGATTCTGCTGTTCTCTTCCTACCTTAAGGTGCTTCCGGCGTCCGGTGCTCTGCCTCACTTCACCACCAACCCGGCTGGCTATCTGGGACGTATGATCATGCCCGCCATTGCTCTTGCCTTCCCGCTGACGGGCCAGATGACTCGTATCGTGCGTACCGCCATGGTCGAGGAGCTCGACAAGGATTATGTCCGTATGGCTCGCGGCGCCGGCGTTCCCGAGAAGGTCGTCGTCGGCATCAACGTTCTTCGCAATGCGCTGATCACCCCGGTCACCACCCTCGGTCTTAAGATCGGTTACCTCATGGGCGGCGCCGTCGTCATCGAGGTTATCTTCAACCTCCCCGGCATGGGCACCGCGATTCTGCAGGGCGTTCAGGGCAACGAGGCGAACCTGGTTCAGGGCGTCGTCATCGTCGTTGCTCTTGCCTTCATCATCATCAACATCGTGGTTGACATGCTCTACCTGCTCATCAACCCGCGCATCAGGACGGTGTAGATTATGGTAAAGATTCGAGAGAAGCAAACCGAGCAGCTCGAGAAGGCTGCCTCCAAGGGGCTCAAGCTCGGTGGCTGGAAGAAGATGACGCTGTCTTCTAAGATTGCAGCCGTCGTGCTGGTGCTGGTCGCCCTGACTGCGATTCTGGCGCCCCTTCTTGCCCCCTATAGCCCGGTCGAGATCTTTACGGCTCGCCAGGCTCCCGGCAACGGATTTATCTTCGGTACCGACGATAAGGGTCGCGACATTCTGTCGCGTATGCTCTACGGTGGTCGTTACTCGCTGATTATCGGCTTTGGCGCCACTGCCATGGCTCTGGTCTGCGGCTCGGTCGTGGGCGCCCTTGCAGCGGTTTCGCGCAAGGCCGTCTCCGAGACGATCATGCGTATCTTGGACATCATCATGTCCATCCCGGGCATCGCCCTCGCGGCCGTCTTCGTCTCCATCCTGGGCAACTCCGTGCCGTCGATCATCTTCGCCATCGGCTTCATGTACACTCCGCAGATTGCCCGTATCGTGCGCGCCAACATCGTGTCCGAGTACGGCGAGGACTATGTCCGCGCGGTCATCGTTTCCGGCGCCAAGGCTCCGTGGATTTTGATCAAGCATGTTCTGCGTAACTGCATCGCCCCGATCATGGTCTTCACCGTTACCCTGGTCGCCGACGCCATCATCTTCGAGGCCTCGCTGACCTTCATCGGCGCTGGTATCCAGGAGCCCACCGCTACCTGGGGCAACATCCTCGCCGACGCCCGCGGCGGCGTGCTCGCCGGCCGTTGGTGGCAGGCGCTGTTCCCGGGCCTGGCCATCATGATCACCTGCCTGGCGCTCAACATCCTCTCCGAGGGCATTACCGACGCCATGGCCGCTGCTCCCTCCGCCGCCCTGGATCCGACCGACTCCTCCAAGCGCCGCGAGGCCGACCTGCTGGTCTCCGACCCCGTTCGCGCTTACAAGGAGCAGGCTCAGTCCCTGTCCGCCCGTCTTGGCGCCCTGCGCGATGTCGAGCTCAAGCGTAACGACCGCCATGTGCCCGATGAGTCCGTTGAGCCGATCCTTTCGGTCCGTGATTTCTGCATCCAGTTTGAGCACCACGGTGATATCAACGTCGTCGACCACGTCAACTTTGATGTCCGTCCCGGCCAGACCATGGGCCTGGTCGGTGAGTCCGGCTGCGGTAAGTCCATCACCACGCTGGCCATCATGGGCCTGACCGACGATGATGAGCATCTCTCCGGCGAGGTTCTCTGGGAGGGCCGCGACCTGCTCAAGATGAGCAAGAAGGAGTGGTTCGGCCTGCGCGGTACCGATATCGCCATGGTCTATCAGGACGCCCTGTCCTCGCTCAACCCCTCCATGCTCATTTCCGCCCAGATGAAGCAGCTCACCAAGCGCGGCGGCACCCGAAGCGCCGAGGAGCTCCTGGAGCTCGTGGGTCTCGACCCCAAGCGTACGCTCGAGAGCTATCCGCATGAGCTTTCCGGTGGTCAGCGTCAGCGCGTTCTGATCGCTATGGCCCTTACCCGCGACCCCAAGCTGGTCATCTGCGACGAGCCCACGACCGCTCTGGACGTTACCGTCCAGAAGCAGGTCATCAAGCTGCTTAACGACCTTCAGGCCAAGCTCGGCTTTGCCATGATCTTCGTTTCGCACGACCTGGCACTGGTCGCCGAGGTCGCTCATAACATCACGGTTATGTACGCCGGTCAGGTTATCGAGCAGGCGCCCACCAAGGAGCTGCTCACCAACCCGATCCACGAGTACACTCGCGGTCTTCTGGGTTCCGTCCTGTCCATCGAGAGCGGTTCGGGCCGCCTGCACCAGGTGCCCGGCGCCGTTCCGAGCCCGCGCGATTTCCCCAAGGGCGATCGCTTCGCACCCCGCTCGAGCCATCCGCGCATTGGCCTGGACACCCGTCCGGTCTTCAAGCGCGTGCCCGGCACCGAGCACTTCTATTCCGAGCTCCCCGATGAGGTGCTCAAGGCAAATGGTTTGACCCCTCACGCGGAGGTGATGTAGATGAGCGAGACCGCAGTCAACGGCGTCGAGCCGATCATCTTCCTTGATGACGTCCACGTCACCTTTAGGACCCGTACCGGCTCGATTCTGCACCCCAACCTGGTTCACGCCGTCCAGGGTGTAACGATTAAGCTCATGCCCGGACAGACCATCGGCATCGTCGGCGAGTCCGGTTGCGGAAAGTCCACCACCGCCAACGTCATGTGCGGCCTGCAGGCCCCCACGAGCGGCAAGGTCTACTTTAAGGGCAAGGACGTTACCAAACGTACCGCCGAGGACCGTCGCCACATGGGTCGCGTCATCTCGGTCGTGTTCCAGAACCCGGCCACGGCGCTCAACCCCCGCATGGTCGTTCGCGAGCAACTGCTCGACCCCATGCGCGTCCACAACCTGGGTACCGAGGCCGAGCAGGAGAAACGCGTCAAGGAGCTCTTGGAGCTCACCGGTCTGCCCAGCTCCGCCGCCGAGGTTCTTCCCGGCCAGCTTTCGGGCGGCCAGCGCCAGCGCGTCGCAATTGCCCGTGCCCTGTCGCTGAACCCCGATGCCATCATCGCCGACGAGCCCACCTCGGCTCTGGACGTTTCGGTCCGCGCGCAGATTCTGAACCTGCTGACCGACCTTAAGAAGGAGCTCGGCCTGGCCATGGTCTTCATCAGCCATGACATCCAGACGGTCCGCTATATCTCTGACGACATCATCGTTATGAATGGCGGCAAGATTGTCGAGCAGGGCGAGGCCAAGCAGGTCTTCCAGCACCCTCAGGACCCCTACACCAAGATGCTGCTCGGCGCTGCGCCGTCGCTGTTGCATCCCAAGCTCGGCGAGTAGCCTCGCTTTCCCTCCCGTGCGCCCGGTTCCCTTGCCGGGCGCACCTCCGTTGCGATTTCGAAAGGTTGGGTTCACGAGCCATGCCAAGTGCTCAGGAGCTACAACATCAATTTGGTGAATATCGAGGCGCCATGCCCCGTCCATCAGATTTCGATCTCTTTTGGAAGGACCGCATGGCCGAGGCCGACGCTGTCGAGCTCGACTACGAGATTGAGGCGGCTTCGGTTGCGGATTCCGCGACCTGTCGGTTTTTCGACCTCTGGTATACCGGCATGTGTGGCGCCCGCCTGCATGCCAAGTATCTCAAGCCGGTTTCGGACGATCCCGTGCCGCTGGTGTTACAGTTCCACGGCTATCCGGGTGCAAGCCGCAGCTGGTTCGAGCAGGCGTCGTTTGCGGGCATGAGCATGGCACTCATCGCCCTCGACTGCCCCGGCCAGGGTGGCCCCTCCGAGGATATTGGTGGATTTGAAGGCACAACGGTCGCGGGCCATATTGTCGCCGGTATCGATGGCGACCCGGCCAACCTCTACTATGTCCGCTTGCACCAGGATATCCGCATCCTGTGCCGTATTGTTCGCGAGCTCGAGGGCATCGATCTTGCCCGCGTATTTGTGAACGGCGCATCGCAGGGCGGCGGTTTGGGTATTGCAACCTGCGCGCTCAATAGCGATTTGGTTGACCGCGCGGCCATCCTCTATCCCTTCTTATCGGATTTCCGCTTGGTTTGGGATCTGGACGCCGACGATATTGCCTACGAGGGTCTGCGCTATTGGTCGCGCTGGTTTGACGAGGACTCGACTCGTATCGAGGAAGCCTATGCCAAACTGGCGTACTTCGATTCCAAGAACTTTGCCCCCATGGTCAAATGCCCCGTGCTGTTTGGCACGGGCACGGCCGATATCGTCTGTCCGCCGGCGACGCAGTTTGCGGTGTACAACAATCTGACCTGCGATAAGCATCATGAGTTCTTTGAGGGCTTTGGCCACGAGGAGATTCAGGATTTTGACGATCTGATCATTCCGTTTTTCTGTGAGGGAGGGGAGGCTCATGTCTAAGTGCGAGAGCAATGTTGACGAGCTGATAGTCCCCGGGCTCGTGGGAATTCCTGGAACGGTTTCGTCAAGGCTCGCAGAATATCGGGGCTGGCACGGTGACGTCCAAGTAGATGTTTCTGATTTAGAGGCATGCGCTTCGAATCTTGAGATTCAAGGCCTGGCCATTACGGCGATTGACTTTGTTAACCCCTGCGCCCGTTACTCCGAGGTCTCCTTTGAGCTCGGTGACGATGCGGTCCACGCTCGTTTGATTGAGCCTGTCGGTCGTGCCCGAGTATCTGAGCGCGTGCCACTGTGCCTGATGTTTCACGACATCGATCGGCCTGTGCGTGGCTGGCATCACATGACGAGATTTGCCGCCATGGGGTATGCCGTTCTCGCGCTGGATGACGATGTTGCTGGTGCGGACGATCTGCAGCGGGGGATTACCTCGCCCGCTTTTGTCGAGCGCGTCCGTTGGGGTTGCGCGTTGGCGAAGGTTGCGCGCAATCTTGATGGCATGGACCCCGACCGCATCTTTGCATGGGGCGAGGGCCTTGGCGGCGGTATCGCGCTGGCGGTTTCCGCCTTGGACAAGTGCGGCCTTGCCTGTACAGCGGTTGCCAATCCAGTTCCCGGCGGCCTCGAGGTGCTGTCGTCTCGTGTGCGCGGCTCGGTGCTCATGGGCACTTCGCTCATGGATACCGTGAGCGACCCCAAGGGTCAGTTTGCCGTATTCAACGGTTTTGAGTGTGACCGGAGGCATATCATCTATGCCAAATACGCTCATGAGCGCATCAATGCGTTCGAAAACGAAGTCGTCGACTTCTTTAACCAAACGTTCTACCCGTGTTCTTTGGCCTAGACGGCCTGGACACTGCCAACAAGAGTGGGCGGCATAGGGCTGCCCGCCAGACAACTAAGGAGATTCTTGTGGCAACTCAGAAATTCACCGGCGTTATCCCTCCCGTCGTTGTTCCCGATACCGAAGACCACCAGCTCGATGTTGCCTCCTTTGAGCGCAGCATCAACCGCATGATCGATGCCGGCGTCGATGGCCTGTTCTTCCTGGGCTCCTCGG
>DBFNYT010000015.1:0-8426 GCA_048425625.1 Collinsella sp.
TGGAACGACCGGCAACATCGCCGTAATCGTCGCCGTTGCGCTTGCCGTCGCGACGCGCCTGCTCAAGCTTCTTCTTGCTCTTGGACTTGCCGCGCTTAGTCTTCTTCTTCACCTTAAAGGCCGCAGGGTCGCGCTCGGGATCAACCGCAGGCGGGTTGGGACCCACATGCAGGTCGCCGGCTTCGTAAATATCGGCCGTCTTGTCCATGAGCTTCTCGATCTCGTAGAACTCATCGACGTCCTGCTCGGTCACAAACGTAATGGCCCAGCCCAGCTCACCGGCGCGGCCCGTACGGCCAATACGGTGGATGTAGTCGGTCGGCTCGGCCGGCACGTCAAAGTTCACGACGTAGCGCACGTCGCTAATGTCGATGCCGCGGGCGAGCACGTCGGTTGCCACCAGCACGTCGACGGTACCGTCGCGGAAGGCCGAAAGCGCGCGCTCGCGCTGGGCCTGGCTGCGGTTGCCGTGGATCGCGGCGGCCTTGATGCCCTTGCGCTCCAGACGACGGCAGCAGCTGTCGGCACGGTGCTTGGTGCGCATAAAGACGATAGTACGCTCCGGGCCCTCCTTCTTGAGGAACTCGGGCAGCAGGTTGTTCTTGGCCTCGATGGACACCGGGAACACAAACTGGTCGACGGTGTCGGCGGTCGACGTGGCGGGCGCGATCTCCACGCGTGCCGGGTCGCTCACCAGGTCGGTGATCTCGCCCACGGCCTCCTCGTCGAGCGTCGCCGAGAACAGCAGCGTCTGGCGCTCGGCCGGCGTCTCGCGCACAATGCGGCGGACGGCAGGCAAAAAGCCCATGTCGAGCATACGGTCGGCCTCGTCGAGCACCAGGACCTTAACCTCGTTCAGGTGGCAGGCACCCTGCTCGATCAGGTCGACCAGACGACCCGGCGTGGCGACCAGGATGTCGCAGCCGTACTTGAGCGCCGCGGTCTGCGGCTTGTAGCTCACGCCGCCCACGACGGTCACGGCAACATGACCGGTGACGTCGGCAATCTTGCTCGCGACCTCGTCGATCTGCTGGGCAAGCTCGCGCGTGGGCGTGATGACGAGCATCACGGGACCGCGGCCGTTGCCCTCGGGCTTCTTGGCACCGCGATGGCGGTTGCGGCTGCCGCGCTCGCGAACGGGCTTGGGCGGAGCAATGTGCTCCAGGTTGTTCATGGTCGGCAGCAGGAAGGCGGCCGTCTTGCCGGTGCCGGTCTGAGCGGCGGCAAGCAGGTCGCGACCCTCGAGCACCACGGGGATGGAGCCGGCCTGAACGGGCGTCGGCGCCGTGTAGCCCAGGTTCTCGATAGCACGAAGCATCTCGTCGGAAAGTCCCAGCTCGTCAAAGGTGGGCAGGCTCTCGGTCGCGGACTCGACAACCTCGGCGGCGTTGGCCTCGTCGGCAGCATCGAAGGCAGCCTGGGTCATGGCCTCGCGGGTCTCGTCCAGAATCTCGGCGTCCGTGACGTCGGATACAGAATTACGCATATGTTGTTGTTCCTTATCTGCACGCGTTATGGGCACGGCATACGGCCGCGCGGGCGTGCTTGGTAGTGCGCTAATACATACAAAAACAGGTGCGCACAGAGAGGACGTTGCTCAGCACGCTGGCGATCGCTTTGGCAGCCCTATCACGCGCCGTCCAGACGCAGCAGCTCTAAGCGATGGAGCAGATTCGCCGCCGGTTAGTATACCCGCGCATCGCATGCCCCCACGTAAACCACAGATGACGGGGCGTTGGGCTATAGCGTCGAAAGAAATGCAGGGCAGTCATCCCACTCTGTATCGAATATGAGTGTATCCCATTTCTCTACTGGACACCCCCAGGGGGTATGGGTGTATAGTATCGGCAGGTTAACATTTCCGACATTACGTCCCAGAAAGGAGAAGCCATGGCTCAAGATACGTTCGATGTGGGTGGCATGACGTGCGCCGCCTGCCAGGCGCACGTGGACCGCGCCGTCAGCAAGCTCGACGGCGTCCAAAGCGTCGCGGTCAACCTGCTCGCCGGTTCCATGCTGGTCGACTACGATCCCGCGCAGGTCACCCCCGACGACATCTGCGCCGCCGTCGACCGCGCGGGCTACTCGGCATCGCCCGTCGACGCGAGCACCGCTGCTGCCCCAAGCGGCAGCGCGCAAGCCAGGTCCGGCGCCGCCCATATGGAGTCGCCCACCAAAAAGCTGGAGGCGGCCGCCTCCGCCATGCGCGCCCGACTCATCGTTTCGATCGTCTTCCTCATCCCGCTGTTCTACATAGGCATGGGGCATATGCTCGGCTGGCCGCTGCCCAGCATCTTCACCGACCACACCCACAGCATGACGCTCGCCCTCACCGAGCTCGTCTTGCTCATCCCCATCGTCTACGTCAACGACGCGTACTTTATCAACGGCTTCAAGTCGCTCGTGCACGGCGCGCCCACCATGGACGCTCTCATCGCCGTCGGCGCCACCGCGTCGATCGCCTGGTCGCTCTACGCCATGTTCATCATGGCCGACCAGCTGGCCGCCGGGCAGGTCCACGAGGCCATGATGACGGGCATGGACAACCTGTACTTTGAGAGCGCCGGCACGATTCTGTCGCTCGTCACCGTGGGCAAATATCTCGAGACGCGCAGCAAGTCCAAAACCGGCGGCGCCATCGAGGCGCTCATCGACCTGGCACCCAAGACCGCGACTATCGTTGCCGACGACGGTACCGAAACCACCGTCGACGTCGACAGCATCCTTCCCGGCCAGGTCCTGCGCGTGCGCCCCGGCGAGTCTATCCCCGTCGACGGCGTGGTGCTCGAGGGCGGCTCGGCCGTGGACGAGAGTGCGCTCACCGGCGAGTCCATCCCCGTGGAAAAGACCGCCGGCGACACCGTCAACGCCGCAACCGTCAACCGCACCGGATCGTTTACCTTCCGTGCCACGCGCGTGGGCGCCGACACGTCGCTCGCCAAGATCATCCAGCTCGTCGAGGACGCCAACGCCACCAAGGCGCCCATCGCCCGCCTGGCCGACAAGGTCGCCGGCGTGTTTGTGCCCGTGGTGTTTGTGATCTCGGCCGTGACCTTTGTGGCGTGGATGGCGCTGACCGGCAGCGTGAACGAGGCGCTCACCTCCGCCGTGGCCGTGTTGGTGATCAGCTGCCCGTGCGCGCTGGGCCTGGCCACGCCCGTCGCCATCATGGTGGGCACCGGCAAGGGCGCCGAGATGGGCATTCTGTTTAAGAGTGCCGAGGCGCTGGAGAATCTGCGCAACGTGGGCACCGTGGTGCTCGACAAGACCGGCACCGTCACCCGCGGCAAGCCCGCCGTGACCGACATCGTGGCAGCCGTGCGTGCCGACGGCTCGTCTGTTATGAGCGAAAAGGCGCTGCTCAAGCTTGCCGCCGCACTAGAGCGCCAGAGTGAGCACCCACTGGCCGAGGCGATTATGGCCAAGTGCGAGACGCGCGGAATCGTCGCACGCATGGTCGAGGACTTTGCCGCCGTGCCCGGTCGCGGCGTCACGGCGCGCGAGGGACAAAACGCCATCGCGGCCGGCAACGTGCGTCTGATGAACGAGCTGGGCGCGGAGGTGCCCGCCGGTCTTGCCGAGCAATTTGCCACCGAGGGCAAGACACCGCTGTTCTTTGCCAAGAACGGCGAGCTCGTCGGTACCATCGCCGTGGCTGACGAGGTCAAAGAGACGAGCGCCGAGGCCATCGCCGCGCTCCGCAAGCTCGGCGTCGATGTGCGTATGCTCACCGGCGACAACCGCGTGACGGCCGAGGCCATCGCCCGCCGCGTGGGACTGAACAGCGAGCAGGTTATCGCCGACGTCCTGCCCGCCGACAAGGAACGCCACGTACGCGAGCTGCAGGACGCGGGCGGCAAGGTCGCCATGGTGGGCGACGGCATCAACGACTCCCCCGCCCTGGCGCGCGCCGACGTGGGCCTTGCTATCGGCACCGGCGCCGACATCGCCAAGGAGGGCGCCGACGTGGTACTCATGCGCAGCGACCTCATGGATGTCGCCCGCGCCATCGAGCTTTCGCGTGCCACGATCCGCAACATCAAGCAGGACCTGTTCTGGGCGCTGTTCTACAACGGCATCGGCATTCCGCTGGCGGCGGGTGTGTTCTTCCCCCTCACCGGTTGGCAACTCTCGCCGATGTTTGGCGCCGCGGCCATGAGCCTGTCGAGCGTGTGCGTCGTAAGCAATGCGCTGCGCTTAAAATCCTTTAAGCCAAAAGTGGCAAAATAAGCTCACCATTAAGTCCATTTAGAACGGGTTTTCCAGGTGCCCGAGATTGACCTGAAAGAGGAGCGACGCGTACTTTGGTACGCGAGCGACGGCTTGAAGGTCAAGGTCGGGTGCCTGGGAAAGCCGACACAACAGAGAGGAATATCCATGCGTTTCACAATCAAGACTTCCGGCCTCATGTGCGGCCATTGCGATGCCACCGTCGAGACCGCGCTGCTCAACGTTGCCGGCGTGACCGACGCCGATGCCGATCACGAGACCCAGACCGTCCAGGTAGAGTGCGCCGACACCGTGACCGCCGAGCAGCTCGCCGCCGCCGTCGAGGGCGCCGGCGAGAAATTCCATGCCCTGTCCGTAACCGCCGCGTAGCAGGCGCCACCTGCCCCCTCAGAAGCTGCGGTGAAATACGGACTGTTGAGCCGCCCTAGGCCCTTAAACAGTCCGTATTTCACCGCAACTGACGGGGACATCCGGAAGATCGACCAGAAACGAGGACCCGCCATGATGGCAGACCACAAATCGGTGACCCGCATGCTCAAAACGGCACGCGGTCAGATCGACGGCATCCTGCGGATGGTCGATGAGGACCGCTATTGCGTCGACATCTCCACGCAGCTCATGGCAACACAGGCGCTCCTCGCGCGCATTAACGCCGACGTGCTCAAGGCGCATATCGAGGGCTGCGTGACTTCGGCAATCGAATCGGGCGACGAAGACCTCAAAGCCGCCAAACTCGCCGAAATCGAACGCGTCGTCGACAAACTCTCCAAGTAATTGGGGCATTGGGGACAGGTACGTTTGCACCACATTGGTGCAGATTAACCTGTCCCCCTTGCTCTAAATCGGGTATAAAGGCGTGCGGCATATCGAATGAAAGGCAATTTGCATGAATGACTTTATGAAGGGCCGCAATGGCGCTGACGAACTCACCATCGTGATGGGCTTCGCAGGCATTATCATCGCCATGATCGGATCGATAGCCCGCATCCAGTGGCTCAGCTGGATTGCCATCGCCGTAATCGTGATTGGCGTGCTGCGCGGCCTGTCCAAAAATATCGACGCACGTCACAAGGAGAACGAGGCCTTTGTCACCGCGACCGCCAATGTTCCCGGCTTGGGCAAGTTTGTCGCCAGCTTGGGCGCCGGCGCCGCAGCGGCCAGCACCTCACGCGCAGCCGGAACGAGCAAGGAAGACTTTGAGCGCGCCAAGCGCACAGCCAAGAAGATGTGGAAGGGTCGCAAGACCACGGCATACCTCAAGTGCCCCAACTGCGGCCAGATGCTCTCCGTCCCCAAGGGCAAGGGCAAGATTCGCGTCACCTGCCCCAAGTGCCACGCCAAGATGGAGACGCGCTCATAGCCGCTACACCATAGGACAAATAAAAGCCGAGGCCTCGCACCGGGACCTCGGCTTTTTCTGATTATGACAAAAGGATTGTCCCTTTTTCGCATCGCCATATCGCGCGCTTACGCCACGCCGTCGCGGGCAAGCTCCTCGGCCAGCGCCTCAGCCGGCATGGCCATAATCGCGTCGAGCTCGGCGTCCACCTCGGGAATACGCTTCACCTTGAGCTTGCGTACCAGATTACCGCGACACATCACATGTATCGGCTCACGCAGAGCGCACAGATTATCGAGAGGATTCTCGCGCGTTACCAAGATATCGGCAGCCTTGCCGCACTCGATCGCGCCAGTATCGCCGCCCAGCCCCAGCAGCTCGGCATTAACCTGCGTGGCTGTATGCAGTGCGAAGGCGTTGCTCACGTCGACATACTTGGCAAAATAGGCGACCTCGCGCCACATGTCATACTGCGTCACGAACGGGCAGCTTGAGTCCGTGCCAAGGCCCACCTTAACGCCAGCTTCCAGTGCGGCACGGGCGCTCTCGATGATGCCCGAGCACACGATGTCGCCGTTCTTCTTTTGCGTATCGGTAGAATGGGTCTTTTCCGGGTCGAGCAATACAAACGGCAGCGCCGGGCTGATAGTGCAGGTCACACTCGGAGCACGCCCCTCGAGCTGCGTGCCCGCGGCGCCACGGTACAGCTCCAGAATCTCGGGCGTCAACGGAGCGCCGTGCTCAATCGTATCAACGCCGGCCTCAAGCGCGGCCTTCACGCCCTCGGTACTCTCGACATGAGCCATAACCGGAAGGCCCATATCGTGCGCCGCCTTGCACGCCGCCGCGGCAACCTCCACCGGCATACGCAGCACGCCCGGCTCGCCCACCTCGGTCGCATCGAACACGCCGCCCGTCACGAACAGCTTAATGACGTCGGCACCGCGCGCATACAGGTCGCGCACCTGTTCGGCCGCCTCGGCGGGACTGTTGGCCACCTGGGCGAACAAGCCCGCACCATGGCCGCCCGGAACCGTGACGCCCGTTCCCGGCGCCACCAGACGCGGACCCTGATACTTGCCGGCATCGATAGCATCGCGCACTGCGATGTCGGCAAACAGCGGGTCGCCTGCACCGCGCACCGTGGTCACGCCGCTTGCCAGCTGCTGTTGGGCGCTGCCTTTGAGGATGTGGCGCACGATGGCGCGGCCCACGGGATTATCGAGCTTCTTCATCAGCGCGCCCGCATCGCCCGCCGAAACCGGCTTGCCCGAGCCGCACAGATGCACATGCATATTGATGAGGCCCGGCATGAGATACGCACCTGCCAGGTCGATGACCTCGGCGCCTGCAGGCGCCTGCGCCACAGCACTCGGCCCCATCCAGGTGATGACACCGCGTTCAACGGCCACGGCCATGTCGGGCTGCGGCTCCATATGTTCCGAACCATCCAGGACGGTCGCATTGATAAACAACGTGGAACGATCGGCAGACGCCATATCGAGCTCCTCCCTCACGATTAACTTGAACATTTGTCCATTATCACCTAATGCAGCGACCTAAAGTCAAGCATATCGGTTAACGGAGGGAAGAGGGGATGTGGGGGACGGAATACGTTGCAGCCCCACCCCAGCAACACCAGGGAAATGTCTCGATCTGTAACAGTTACGGGCCCAAACAGCCGCCAAACGTTACAGATTGAGACAAAGTCAGGGCAGCAGGGCGACACCAGCCACATCCCCTACTCCCACTCCTGCTCGTAGATGATGAGCGACTTTACGTAGCGCCCCTGGGCGCCCATGATGTCGCGGACCAGGCGCAAGAAGAAGCTGATGCACGAGGTGTCAAAGCCATCCTGCAGGTCCTCCGGATGCACCGCACCCGGCCCATCGACTGCCGTGTCACTCAGGCGCGCGATGTCGTACAGATAGAGCTGTCCCGCCGTCAGCCAGACATCGTCGACGCAGGCGAGGCGCACCGCAATCGCTCCGTCGCTCCAATGCTCCTTTTGCACGATATGCGGGTCGTAGACATCAAAGCGACGGTCGGCGCGCGTGTCCTTCAGCGCGACCATACCAGTCGCAGGATCCTTGTCCAAAATGCCAAAGCGCGAGAAATACTGCGTGTCGCGTACCTGCTCGAGCCGCTTGAGCGCGGCAGGCGAAAGCGATGTCGGCGGCTCTTCAACATACAGCTCGAGCAGCGTCTTGCCATGGCGATAGGGGCGCTCGAAGAGCAGCCAATCGGTAAATGCCATGTTGTAGGCCATGATTTCGTTTTGCGAAGGCTCGGTGCAATAGCTGAGCCACGGGTCGACAATGATCTCGAACTGTTCGCGCGCCGGCTCCAAAAACTGGAACTTCCGCAGCATCCAAAAATGGGCCATGTCGGCAATATCGTTGCCGACGGCTTCGGTCAGCTGCGCTCGGTCAAAAACTTGGTCAGTCATGGTATCCTCCTCAAACTGATGGACCTCAATTTGAGCTTACGAGGAGGGCGAGCAACCGAGGCAAGCATGGGCAAAATAGGCCTTCGACTGCAAACCAGATGCCAACCAAACACTTGACGGGGCACTTGACCGAATGAGCGCACCGCAAAGAAACCGCAGGTAGACATAGACAGCCAGTTCACCCATTTGAGCCAGATGCCCGCTACCACCACAGAAACAACAGGTGACCACAGCCCAAGAAGTCGACAAATGAACACCCATACGTCGACAAACGAACAGGCGCCCCGCGAAGAGTGTCCCCAACGACTAGACAAAAAAGAACGTCCCCAATGACTACTTTACAGCTCCAGCGCCTCGGCGACTTCGGCTGCGCAGACCAGGGCATCGGCCATGGCGCTCACTACGAGC
>DBFNYT010000016.1:0-9025 GCA_048425625.1 Collinsella sp.
ATCGACACCGATCGCGGGGCTGATTCTTTGGCTACCCAGGTTTCCTTATGAGTTGCGGTGAAATAAGGACTGTTTGGTGGGCAGAAGCCGCTATTCAATCCCTATTTCACCGCAACATATTAGTTACTTACGAAACAGGCGGGCGCAGAAGTGGCCGTCGTAGGAGTCGGCGTTTACCGGCACGCTTTGGAAAAGTCCTCGGTCGTTCTGCCGTACGGAAATGAGCTTCTTGGCCTGATCGAACTCGGGGAGTTGCAGAATCTGTGCCTCGGAAAGCGGTGCCACGCTAAAGCCGGCGCCCTCAGGAGAAGCAAGGAAAGCATCCACCACCTGCGTGTTCTCCTCGTCGAAGACCGAGCACGTCGCATAGATGAGCTCGCCGCCGGCAGCCACGCGCGCGGCGGCTTCCTTGAGCATCGACAGCTGCAGTTTGGGCAGCTCAACCGTCACATCCTTTTCGGTCAGACGCCACGGGATCTCGGGATGACGGCGCATAGTTCCGGTGCCCGAGCACGGCGCATCGATAAACACGGTATCGAACTTGACCTGCTCGCCACGCATGGCGTCAAAAGAAGTCAGCACCTCGTTGAGCTCGCAGGCATCGCCCGAGACGGTTCGCACCCCCTTGATGCCCGCCTTATGCAGGCGTGCGAGATTTAGATCGCACTTACGGTCGTGCAGATCGAGCGCAGTATGCTGACGCTCATAACCGGCACGCTTAGCCTGACACATCATCACATAGGTCTTGGTACCACGACCGGCACCAATCTCAAGGCAGCTTCCGGGGCGCGTGGCGGCCGTGGCGATAAGCTGTGCGTTGAGATCAGATGACACCGCAGTCGCACGCTCAAACACGCCAGACGCCACCGTGACCTGAGCATCGACCGGCGCGTGACAGCCCGGAAAGACAGGCGCGACGAGCTGCGAGATATACGGATCCGACTTGGTCGCAAATGCGTTCTCGTGCAGGGCGAGCGGCGCGGGCGCCAGATTGCCGGCAAAGTTAAGCGCGCCCTCGGGCGTGTCGAACGATGCCATAATGCGCGCACAAAGCCAGCGCGGCAGACCCATCAGGCGCGACAGGCGCACCAGGCGGCGCTCGGACTCATCGGCATCCGCCGCAGTGGCAAACTCCTCGACGTTATCCGCAACCTTATGCAACACGGCATTGGCCAAACCGGCGGCCGATTTAGCGCCGCTGCGCACGAGCTCAACGCCCTGACTCACCGCAACACGACCCGGCGTATGCAAGTAGAGCATCTCGAAGGCCGAGATACGAAGTGCCATGCGCACACGCGGCGCGACCTTTTTGGGCTTATCGAGAAACTGGTCGAGCAGCTCATCCAAAATGCCCTGCGTGGCGGCGACTCCAAGCGCCAAACGCGCGGCAAAAGCAGAATCGCGCTGGTCAATGGCCTTGGCAGAAGCACGGGAGAACAGCACGTCGCGCGCGTACATGCCGCGGCGATCGGCCTCCATCAACACATCGAGCGCAAGCTTGCGCGCGGGAGACAGCTTGCTCATGACAGAACACCCCAGGAAAGATCGGCACCCTGTAGACCGGTAGCCCAAGCAGAGGCAGCCATGGCACGCTTGCCGTCGGGCTTAACCTCGAGCAGTTCAACCGCACCATCGGAAAGACCAAGGTAAACACGCTTGTTCTTAACGTCAACGGCGCCCTCGCCAAGCGACACTTCGGCCGGCGCAACATCGAGCACGCGCACGGTCTTGCCGGCAATCACGCAACGAGCGGGAGCGGTATCGGATGAGGCCAGCACGTGACGCACGCAATCAAGCGCCGCCATCTGCGGATCCAGGCGCATCTCCTGTTTGGAAATCTTGGCAGCATGGGTCACAAGCGACTCATCCTGCTCAGCCCAAACAGCCGAGCAATCGGCAAGCGACGGAAGCGTATCAGCAAGCAGTTTGCCGCCAAGCTCGCCAAGCTCCATCGTGAGCGCCTCGGCATGCTTACCGGCAACAGGCGTGGAAGCCTGAGCACAATAAGCACCAGTATCCACACCATGCCCAATACGCATAATGGAAACGCCAGCAACCTCATCACCAGCGAGAATCGCACGCTGAATAGGAGCAGCGCCACGCCAACGTGGCAGCAGCGAAGCATGAACATTCACAATACCAAGCGGAGCCATATGCAGCACCTCATCAGGCAAAATGCAGCCATAGGCAGCCACACAGAAAATATCGGCCTGGGCAGCCTGGAGCGCCTCAACAACCTCCGGCGTCATGCGATTAGCCTCAACAACCGGCAACCCCAGCTCAAGCGCCTTAGCCTTAACAGGAGACGGCTCCAACTTTTTACCACGCCCACGAACAGCATCGGGACGAGTAACAACAAGTGCAATCTCGTTCCCAGCCTCAACAAGCGAAGTAAGCGAAGGCACAGCAAAATCAGGCGTACCCATAAACACAATACGCATAAAAGTTAGTCTCCTCTCAATAACGAGCCGAGACGGCTACAAAGAACAGCGGAAAGCCAAGTACCCAGCCCATCCGCAATAACAATTCAACAAGAACAAATATACCCAAAACCAAAGAAAGAGCCGCAATAAAAGCAGCTCTTCCAACAAAGCAATTATCAGCGAAGACGCCCCTCCCTGGCCCAACGGCACCCGGGCGAAAAGGAGCACGAAAACGCAGTCCCCTTCCGCCGCAGGGCTTAGGTTATTGCTCCACGCGCAGTTCCGCACGAGCCGAAGAGCACTTAATGTGCTCTTCGTGCGAGCAGGACTGTTTGAGCATGGAGCAAAACCTAAGCCCTGCGGCGGAAGGGGACGGACGACCTTACTCCGTCTCGCCCGGTCGAGCGCCGCGGGCCAGGGCGTCCTGGTACTCCTTGACGGCCTTGATCCTCTGCATCGGCTTCAGTCGCTCAAACATGGTGTTGCCGTGCAGGTGATCGATCTCGTGCTGCAGGCACACGCAGAACAGATCGCCCGAGGCCTCGTAGCGAATCAGGTTGGCGTCCAGGTCATACGCCTCGACGACGACATGGTCAGGACGCTCAATTTCGCAGCTAATGCCAGGGATGGACAGGCAGCCCTCGCTAAACGGCACCAGATGGTCACTCTGCTCAACAATAACGGGGTTAATGAGCACGTAGGGATCATAGTCGCTCTTGTCGCTGTAGTCGCAGTCGATGGTGACGAGTTGGATGAGCTCGCCGATCTGCGGGGCAGCTAGGCCGCAGCCGCCGTTCTCGAACATCATCTTCTTCATCTTCTCGGCAAGCGCCTCGATCGCCGGGGTGATCTCCTCGATGACGGCGCACTCCTGACGCAGACGAGGGTCGGGCGAAAGTACGATTCCGTTGGCTTCCATGGCCATCCTTTCGGGTTGTTACATCAAATCATAGGCGTCGACGTCAACGCTAACGTTCACGCCGTGCACAGAGCCCACCTCTTTGAGACAGGCGTCGATATCATCAGAGACATGGTACCCCACGGGCGACTTCACAAGCAGATGGAAGCGGTAACGGTCCTTGGCTCTCTCGATTACACACGAAGCCGGGCCCAGCACCTGCGGCACGGCACTCCCCGCCCGCAAAAAGTCGGGCGCGGCAGCATGCCAGCGGCGCTTAAGAAGCTTTGAAATGCGCCCGATGTAGTCCTGCGCGTCGTCTCGATTAGCCGACCACACCAAGATGTTGACCAGGCGAACAAACGGCGGGTACAGCGCGTCACGGCGCTGGTCCAGGTCGTAGTCGGTAAAGATCGAACGGTCGTGCTCGGCGACGGCGCGAATGACCGGATCCTCGGGCAGGTAGGTCTGGATGATCACCTCGCCGGGTCGATCGCCGCGACCGGCACGACCCGCCACCTGTTCCAGCAGGTCGTAGGCGCGCTCCCCTGCGCGGAAATCCGGCAGCTTTAATGAAAAGTCGGCATTGACCACGCCCACGAGCGTGACCTCGGGAAAGTCAAGGCCCTTGGCGATCATCTGGGTGCCCAGCAGCACCGCGCAATCGGCGGCATCGAACTGCTCGAGCAGCTTTTTGTGCGCGTCCTTGCCGCGCGTGGAATCGGCATCCATGCGAATAATGGCGACGTCCTCGGGAAGCATCTGGTGCAGCGCGTCCTCGATCTGTTGAGTGCCCAGACCCATTTTTGCCAGGTAGCGACTGCCACATTTGGGGCAACGGCTCGTGGACGCGGGATACGGCTGCACGCGCCAAGACGAACCGCATGTGTGACACTGCAGCGTGTGTGTGCGCTCGTGATACGTAAGCGCGGTAGAGCAGTGGTTGCAGGTGGGGACGCAGCCGCACTCGCGGCACATCAGGAATGGCGCAAAACCACGGCGGTTGTGCAACAGCACGGCCTTCTCGCGGCGCTCGACCACACGCTCCAGGCCTTCCATCAGAGGTTTAGAGAACATGGAGCGGCTACCGTGCGCGAACTCGCGGCGCAGGTCGGCAATGCGGACAGTCGGCAGCACGGCGTGTCCCGGGCGCTCGGGCATCTCGACGCGCGTCCAGGTGGCACCGTTATACGTGCCGCGGCGGCAGCGGTCGAGGGCCTCAGCAGAAGGCGTGGCCGAGCCCAACACGAGTGGGCAGCGATAGCGCCGCGCCATCTCGGCCGCTACCTCGCGCGCGTGGTAGCGCGGGCTGGAGCCCTGCTTGTAGCTGGTCTCATGTTCCTCGTCAATGATGATAAGGCCCAAGTCGTCAAGCGGGCAAAAGAGCGCCGAGCGGGCGCCGACGACCACGCGGGCCGCACCGCTGGCAACCATATCCCACTGGTCCAGGCGCTCGCCCGCAGAAAGACGCGAATGGAACACGGCGACCGTCTCGCCAAAGCGCGAGCGGAAGCGGCCGACAGTCTGGGCCGTCAGCGAGATCTCGGGGACGAGCACGCAGGCAGAGCGACCAGCTGCGAGCACACGCTCGATGGCAGAGAGATAAACCTCGGTTTTGCCGGAGCCGGTAACGCCGTCGACCAGCACCACGTCGCCATGAGCGTCCAAACGGGCGCGCTCAATCTGCGCTAGTGCCTGTTGCTGGCCGTTGGTAAGGGAGACCGGCGCCTTGCCGCTTGCCGAGGACAGCGTGGTCTGCTCGCTGCAGCCACGCCAGGCACGGCGCTCCTCCACCACCACGATGCCGCGTTTTTCGAGCGCCTTGATGGTCGCCGACATGCTGTTGTAGAGCAGGTTGAGATCGCGCGTCGTGACCGGCCCGCACTGGAGCGCCTCGATGAGCTGGCGCTGACGAACGGCGGTCTTGGGCGGCGTATAGTCGAAACCCTCAGGCGTGAGCATGACCCAGCGGTTTTGAATAGGCTTGACGGCTGGGCGCTCAACCGTCCACGCCCCGTCATCGCCCTTCACGACACGCGGGCTGCCGCCCGGAGGCAAAAACAGACGCAGGCATTCGGAAAGCGTCGCGACATACTCGCGGCTCATCCAACGCGCAATGCGGGCGGCCTCGGCGTCAAAGAGCGGTTTGCTGAGGATGGCCTCGACGAGCTTGATGCGCACTGGATCAAGGACGGTGTTTCCTTGCAGCTCGCCCAGCCCAGACGCGATGTCGACGATATAGCCAGCGGCCGCACGGTTTCCAAAATGAACTAGGACGGTGGAGCCGATCTGGGCATCGTTGGCGAGTGACTGCGGAATGCCGTAGGCAAACGGCTCGGACAGCGCACGGGTCGGGATGTCGAGAACCACGCTCGCGTAGGCGGCGATGGGCTCAGGTACAGGCTCGGGCGTGGCCGGAGCCTGCTCCGGTTCCGGCGAACCAAACAGCGACAGTTGCTCGGCCATGGCCCCAGCACCTCCCATCCCATTCGTCTACAGAAACAAGAGCCCCGCTCGGGTGAACGGGGCTCGGATACGTGCGTTTGCGCGGCTGCTACAGCGCCATCGTGCGGGCGCGGTCGATGCGCGCCAGGCAGTCGTCGCGGCCGACGAGCGCCATGGTCTCGCCCAGCGGAGGGCTCACCATGTTGCCGCAGACGGCGACGCGCACAGCCTGGAACACCACGCGCTTCTTGAGGTCCATCTGCTCGGGCAGCGGCTCAAGCGCGGCATCAATGTTGGCAGCCGTCCACTCGTCCACGCCCTCGAGCGCGGCCTTGGCTGCGTCCAAAATGGCACCCATACCCTCCTTGGCCAGGCCCTTATTGACGGATTTCTCGTCATACTCGAGCGTCTCGGCCGTAGCAAAGATGGGCGCGGCGACGGTCACAGCGTCGGCCGGCATCTTGGTGCGCGGCCTGACGATGGCGGCAAGCGCGTCGATCCAATCCTCGCCGTACTCGACATTACCCTCGATGAGACCCGCCTCATGCAACTCGGGGACCATGATCTCGTCGGCAAACTGAGCGTCGGACATACCGTTGATGTACTCAGCATTGACCCAGTCGAGCTTCTTGGGGTCGAAGGTCGCCGGGTTCTTGGAGATGCGGTCGAGCGAGAACTTGCTGGCCAGGACATCGCGCGGGATGATCGTGGTCTCGCCGTCGAGCGACCAGCCGAGCAGCGCCAGGTAGTTGACGAAGGCGTCGGACAGGTAGCCGGCGTCGCGATACTCCTCCACCGAGGTGGCGCCGTGGCGCTTGGAGAGCTTTTTGCCGTCGGCGCCCAGGATCATGGAGATGTGGGCGAACGTGGGCACGGGAGCGCCGAGGGCCTCGTAGACCATGACCTGACGCGGGGTGTTGGACAGGTGGTCGTCGCCGCGGATGACATGGGTGATCTTCATCATGGCGTCGTCGACGACGGTCGCGAAGTTGTACGTGGGCGTGCCATCGGAGCGGAAGATGACAAAGTCGTCGAGCTCCTTGGCGTCGAAGGTCACCTCGCCGTGGACGGCATCGTGGATGACGACGTCGCCGCGGTCCTCGGGCACCTTGATGCGTAGGACGTAGGACTCGCCGGCCTCGATGCGACGGCGGGCCTCCTCGGGATCAAGATCGCGGCAACGGCGCTGATAGCCCTGGAAGGGGTCCTTGCGCTCCTGCGCGGCCTTGCGATCGGCGTCGAGCTGCTCCTTGGTGCAGAAGCAGGGATAGGCCTTGCCCTCGTCCCAAAGCTTCTGGGCGGCCTGCTTGTACAGGTCCAGGCGCTCGGTCTGGGCATAGGGGCCATAGTCGCCGCCCACCTCGGGACCCTCGTCCCAGTCCAGGCCCAGCCAACGCATGGCGCGCAGGATGATCTGCGTGTTCTCGTCGGTGGAGCGGGTGGGGTCGGTGTCGTCGATACGCAGGATGAACGTGCCGCCGTTTGCGCGGGCGAAAGCCCAGTTATAGATAGCGGTGCGGGCGCCGCCGATGTGCAGCTTGCCCGTCGGTGAGGGTGCAAAGCGGACGCGAACGTCTGATGCCATGGAAATCTCCTCGATTGCAGGATGGATGTCTAACCGCACCAGTATAAAGCATCAAAGCAGCCTCCGCACAAAGGGCACCGACCTACTCATTGGGGACAGACTTAAATGACCAGTCGTTGGAGACGTTCTTAGTTTAAGGCTGGTCATTTATGTCTGTCCCCAATGAGTAGGTGCGGAAAGGGTGTGAATGTTTGATTTACGCGCTATGATGTCCCTCTGCATAGAGAGCCCAGCGGAATGGTAACGGTCGCCGGGACACGTTTTTGAAAGGACAGTCATGTCAGAAGAACTTCGTTCCATCCCACCCCAACACGGGTCCTTTGTTTTTACGTCGGAGTCGGTGACCGAAGGTCATCCCGATAAGATCGCTGACCAGATCAGCGACGCCGTCCTCGACGCAATCCTCGCCAAAGAAATAGAGCTCCAGGAGCAGGGCTACATCGCCCCCAACGGCGTGCCTGCCAACGTGGAGAACGTCCGCTGCGCTTGCGAGACCCTCGTGACCACCGGCACCGTCATCGTCGCCGGCGAGATCCGCACCCAGGCCTACGTCGACGTACAGGAAATCGCCCGCGGCGTTATCCGCCGCATTGGCTATAACCGTGCCAAGTTCGGTTTTGACTGCGACACCTGCGGCGTTATGAGCCTTATCCACGAGCAGTCGCCCGATATCGCCCAGGGCGTCGACGAGTCCTTCGAGACCCAGACCGGCGCTACCACCGACCCGATCGACCTGATCGGCGCCGGCGACCAGGGCATGATGTTCGGTTATGCCTCCAACGAGACCAAGACCCTCATGCCCATGCCGCACTACCTGGCAAGCCGCCTGGCCGAGCGCCTGGCCGCCGTGCGTCACGACGGTACCCTGCCCTATCTGCGTCCCGACGGCAAGACCCAGGTCACCGTGCGCTACGAAGACGGCAAGCCCGTCGAGGTCACGACCATCGTCATCTCCACGCAGCATGCTGCCGAGATCGAGGACATGGGCAAGATCAAGGCCGACCTCATCGAGCATGTCATCGCGCCTGTCATGGCTGCCGAGAACATGCCGTGGGATAGCGCCGACATCTATGTG
Organism: Collinsella sp.; assembly: GCA_048425625.1. Lineage (GTDB taxonomy): Bacteria > Actinomycetota > Coriobacteriia > Coriobacteriales > Coriobacteriaceae > Collinsella. Next base: position 8,427 of record DBFNYT010000016.1, read on the forward strand.
AACCCCACCGGCCGCTTTGTCGTGGGTGGCCCCATGGGCGACACGGGCCTCACCGGCCGCAAGATCATCGTCGACACCTATGGCGGCTACGGCCGTCACGGCGGCGGCGCCTTTAGCGGCAAGGACTGCACCAAGGTCGACCGCTCCGCCGCATACGCCGCTCGCTGGGTCGCCAAGAACGTAGTCGCCGCCGGCCTTGCCGACCGCTGCGAAGTCGAGCTTGCCTACGCCATCGGCGTTTCCAAGCCCCTCTCAATCATGGTCGACACCTTCGGTACCGCACATGTTGCCGAGGACAAGATCGTCGAGGCCGTAGAGAAGACCTTCGACCTGCGCCCGGGCGCCATCATCCGCGACCTAGACCTGCGTCGCCCCATCTACGAAAAGACGGCAGCCTACGGTCACTTCGGCCGAGAAGACGCCGACTTCACCTGGGAGAAAACCGACCGAGTCGAAGAACTCAAATCAGCCTGCGACCTGTAAGCTAACGGCAAAAGCTACAGCCAAGAAACAACGCACCAAAAGAAGTACCGGCTCCAACCGGTACTTCTTTTTTATTTAAAGGTGGTGAAGATGAGCCGACCTGGGACATGGAATAG
>DBFNYT010000017.1:0-6589 GCA_048425625.1 Collinsella sp.
ATGGCACCCGAGCTCACCACGACCAGGCGCCAGCCAAGCTCGCGCAGCGCTGCGGCCTGGTCGGCAAGCCCGCCGATAAAGGCGCGGTTGACCTTGCCGTCGGCGCCCACCACCGTGGACGAACCGATCTTTACCACCATCGTTTTATAAGAAGTCGTCATACGTCAAACCAATCGAATGTCGAGCGTTCGGGCGAGCTGGGGCAGTCGGGGCGCCTAGTGCGGAACGGACGAAAATGATCCGTTTTCCTCCGTCCCCTTCGGATCATTTTGCCCAGGGGAAGGCCGAAGCCGCAGCCATGTTCTTGCGCACGAGCTCGTCGCGCACCTGAGCCAGGCCCTGCTCCATGCCCACCACATAGGTCTGCGGGTACAGGAAGCGCTTGAAAGCTGCGTCCAGATGATCGAACGCCCAAGCACAGCGCTCGCGCGCGTCCTGGATGCTCTCACGCGGAGCCACCGCACTGCCATCGCGCACGATCGGCACCAGCAGCTCGCGATACTCAAGTTCGGACACGTCGGTCACCAGGGCGGCATCATTCACGGCCACAAGGGTATTGCCGCGCGCGGCGCCCTCCCCCGCCAGATGGTCCTCGTCGTAGATCATGTCGCAGACCGGGCCGCCAAAGCCGTCGTAATAACGGCGCACGCGTTGCACACCCGGGATCGTGCGCTTGTAGGGCTGCTCGGAGAGCTTGACAACCGGCGTCCATGGATCTGCCTCGCTCGCACGGCGGGCGGAAAGCTTGTACACGCCGCCCAGCGCCGGCTGGTCGTAACAGGTCGCAAGCTTGGTACCCACGCCAAAGCTGTCGATGGGCGCGCCCTGGTCGAGCAGCGACTGAATCGTGTACTCATCCAGATCGTTGGAAACCGAAATCCCCACATAGGGCAGGCCCTCGGCATCAAAACGGCCGCGAACATACTTGGAGAGCTTGGCGAGGTCGCCGGAGTCGATGCGAATGGCCGACAGACGCTCGCCCACCGCCTCCATCTCCTTGGCAACCGTAATGGCATGCTCGCAGCCCTCGCGCACGTCATAGGTGTCGATAAGCAGCGTACAGTTCTTGGGACTCGACTTGGCAAAGGCGCGGAAGGCCTCGAGCTCGGAATCGAAGCTCATCACCCAGCTGTGCGCATGCGTGCCAAAGACGGGAATACCGTAGCGGCGGCCGGCGAGCACATTGGACGTAGAGGAGCAGCCGGCAACGTAGCTCGCGCGCGCAACGGCCAGGCCGCCATCGGGACCCTGGGCTCGGCGCAGGCCAAACTCCGCCACGGGGCGACCGTCGGCGGCGAGCACCACGCGCGCCGTCTTGGTGGCGACAAGCGTCTGGAATCCGACGATGTTGAGCAGCGCCGTCTCGAGCAGCTGGCATTCCAGCGCGGGACCGGTGACGCGCACCATGGGCTCGCGCGGAAAGACGAGCTCGCCCTCGGGAACAGCGTCGATGTTTACATGCGCTCGAAAATCGCGCAGGTAGTCGAGGAATGCAGGCTTGAACATCGCGCCGCCGGCCGGGGCCTGGAGTGAGGCGAGGTAGTCGATATCCTCGGGTGTAAAGCGCAGATTCTCGACCAGCTCGGGCAGCTCGGCGGTGCCGCACATGACGGCATACGCGCTGCCAAAGGGATGGTCGCGGTAAAACGCCGTAAAACAACCCTGCTCATTGGCCTTGCCGTTCTCCCACAGGCCCTGGGCCATAGTGAGCTCGTACAGATCAGTGAGCATTGCAATGTCGGTGGAATGAGAGATGTCGGTCAAAGCCATGGGGCGACCTTTCGGATGTGTGGTGCAGAATTTGAGGGTTGGACGAGAGCAGAGCATGCGGACATGACGCCCGATGCAAATCGGTTAGAGCAGGCCCATGCTGGTCAGGATCGTGTAGCCCATAAAGATGACAAACGCGATGAGGGCAAGGACAATGATGATTTTTTGAGCCGGCGCCATGCCGGGGATCTCGTTCTCGCCCATAGGTTCCTTGGAGGTAACCATGCGCTGGGCAAAGGTCATCTCGTCACGGCTCGGCTTGGGCTCGACGGACTTGAGACGAGCGGCCTTTTTAGGCTGAGGTTTGGGCGCGGCAGGTGCAGGCTTCGCAGCAGCGGGCTTGGGTGCGGGCGCGGGCACCGATGCGGATACGGCGTTCGCGGCGGCCTCCTCGGCCTTCGTACGCTCGGCACGCAGGGCAGCCAGCTCCTCGCGCTCGCGACGGGCCTCTTCCTGGGCCTCGCGACGAGCCTTCTCGGCGCGGAGCTCCTCCAACTCGGCGCGCTCCTCGGCAGACAGTGGTTGGGACTCAAGCTCGGCCATGGTATAGCCCTTTCTTTTAAAAAAAGCCGCCGACACAATGTCAGCGGCTTATCAAATCCAAGGGTGGAGACGAAGGGAGTCGAACCCTCGGCCTCTGCCATGCGACGGCAGCGCTCTCCCAACTGAGCTACGTCCCCAGGACAAGTCGATATTTTACCTACGGCTCGCCAACTGTCAACGCCCAATAACCAGTCTTTTTGGGGCGCGGCTATTTTGGCAACTTTTCGAACAGGCGATGCTCTCGATGATTTTTTATCCCCGTCCCAGAAAATTCATCGACGAACGCATTACTTTGCACTGGTGAGAACACCGGTGGTGTCGAAGGCCGGGGTGAAGCTCTCGTCTACCGCGCCGCCCTCTTGCCAGAACATCGTCGTAAAGCCCAGGTCGTCGGCATGGTCGAGCACCCGCTCGTACTCCTCGCGCGTCACGGCGCGCGCCAACTCGCCGCCCTGCTCGCGCATGAGCGCATTGGGCGTGTACTGGTTCATGACCGAGATCGGCACGTCGCCCACCGTCTGCCACACCAGGTCTAACACGCGGCACGAGTCATCCGCATGCCCCGGCAGCACCAGGTGGCGCACGATGATGCCGCGCTTCATGAGCCCGTCGTCATCCACCAGCTCTCCCCCGCGGCGATCGATCTCGCGCGCCATCTGGGCCAGACCCGACACGGCCACACGCGGGTAATCCTTTATATGGGAGAGCGACTGCGCAAGCGCCGCATCGGCATATTTAAAGTCGGTAAGCCACACATCGATCAGGTCGCCCAGCGCGGCCACGGCACTCGCGCGCTCGTAACCACTCGTGTTGTAGACGATCGGGATAACCAGTCCGCGCGCCCGTGCCGCGGCAATCACGGCAGACAACAGGTGCGCATAGTGCGTCGCCGTCACCAAATTGATGTTGTTGGCACCCTGGTCCTGCAGCTCCAGCATAATCTCGACCAGACGCTCAGGCGAAATCTCAAGGCCAAAATTGCCGGTCGAGATCTCGTGGTTCTGGCAGTAGATACATTTAAGCGAGCAACCGCTAAAGAAGATCGTGCCCGAACCGGCCTCGCCCGAGATAGGCGGCTCCTCCCACATATGAAGCGCGGCGCGGGCCACCTTGAGCGTGTCGTTAGCACCGCAGACGCCGTGCGCGCCCTCATCGCGCGCCGCACCGCAACGGCGCGGACACAAATGGCAGGCGGGCGAAAAAAGTTCGGTCAACGACGTCGGCATAAAAACATGCTCCAAAACAACGATTCAGCAGCTCAAACGTAAAGGGCCAGACCGCGTAGACGGCTCCGTCCCTAAGGCGCCGTAATCGTCCGACACGATTTTTGTAATGTCAAGACTGGAATCGATAAAGTGCCGCTTTATGATGTAGGTATTCCGCCCCCCGCGGAGCAACTGGGTGAACCGTCGCGTTTATTTAGGGAGCCCACACAGTCGTACCTAGTACAGGTATCCTTCGTTGTTAAGGACGCTGGAACAGTCGATGAGGGCACCCACCTGTTTTAGGTGGGTTCATTTTCGTAACGTGGGGGGTGGTTTTCTTTTGCCGAAAATCACCATACAGTCCATATGGATCCCCGCCGGCATCCCGACAAGCCATCGACAACATTCCAATATCTGGTAAGCGCGTGATTATCGCTGCGTGCAATTCCATGCACCCCCCTTGGTCGAGTATCATGGTTCAGCTATGCCCTTTGCGCATGGCGTTCTTCTGACCTTTTCCTTCGACGCTTGGCGGTTTTTAGATTCATGGCTTCATCCCCGAGCTACATACCGTACCTATGCGTGGCAGCGGCGGCCTTTATCACGACCTTCCTCACGGTACCCCTGGTCAAGCGCCTGGCAATCAAGCTCGACGCCGTCGACTATCCTTCTAAGCGCCGCATCAACACCAAGCCCATCCCGCGTTTGGGCGGAACGGCGGTGTTTTTGGGCCTGGTCGTCGCCTGCACTGTGCAAATCCTAGGCACCTGGTACCTGGGTTGGCCGCCCGTTTTGGTGCCCCACCCCCGTCTGCACATCAGCTACCCCATACTTGCGCTTTCTTTTACCGTTATCTTTGCGACCGGCGCTATCGACGACGTCTTCCAGCTCACGCCCAAGCAAAAGCTGGCCGGACAGGTCCTCGCCGCGCTTATCGCCTGCATGGGCGGCCTGCGGATCGGCGTCATCGTCAACCCGTTTGCCCCCGGCGAGATCATGCTCGGATGGCTCGCCTACCCCATCACCGTAATCTATCTGGTGGCATTCACCAACATCATTAACCTCATCGACGGCCTCGACGGCTTGGCCACGGGCATCTGCGGCATCGCGTCGTTCGCCATGTTTTCGATGGCCGTTCTCTCGGGCCGCATCGACGCCGCCGCGCTCTCCATTGCGCTCTTTGGCGCCTGTCTGGCCTTTTTGCGCTACAACTTCAACCCCGCAAGCATCTTCTTGGGCGACTCGGGGTCGCTGCTGCTGGGCTTTGCGCTGGGCTCCATCTCGCTGCTCAACGTGAGCCGCACCGCCGCACTCACCTCGCTTATCATCCCGCTCATCGTTGCCGGCGTGCCCATCATCGACACGTTTAGCGCCATTGTGCGCCGCAAGCGCGCCCACATTAGCATCGGGCAGGCCGACAAGGGCCACATCCACCACCGCCTGATCCAAGAAGGCTACAACCAAAAACAGGCCGTGCTGCTCATCTATGCCTGGTGCATCATGCTTTCGGCCGGCGCCGCCGCGATTAACCAGGTCGAGGTGCCCATGCGCGTGCTCATCTTTACCGTGCTCGCCATTGGCTCGGCGGCCTTCGCCAAGCATCTACATCTATTTGAGCCCGTGCTGCTCCACCATTACAACAAGCGCACGCACGAAGATGAGCTGGTCACCCCCGACGACCCCGCTTTTAAGCAGGAGGAGCAGGCAGCCGAGGAGCGCAAAGAAGAGCGCCACCACAAGCTCTAGGGCAAGCTGCCGAGGATGTGCCAAGGCACCGTTGGCCAAGCGCGGCCGCGCCGCGCCCATCGCACAAGCCACCCCTCTCCCGCCCCTCGCCTACTTACGCCCCACCCCTCCAATAAACGCGTTATCATCTTGACCCATGAACATACGTAAGGAGCAATCATGCCAAACGAGAACAGCTACGAAGTCGCGCTGCAAAAGAGCAACGCCATTCGCGAGGGCCTGGCCAAGACGCCCGAGAAGTTCACCATGCTTACCGGCGACCGCCCCACCGGCCGTCTGCACCTGGGCCACTACTTTGGCACCCTCAAGGGCCGCGTCGAGCTGCAGAACATGGGCGCCAAGACCAACGTGCTCATTGCCGACTACCAGGTCATCACCGACCGCGACACCACCGAGCACATCCAGGACAACGTGTACAACATGGTCATGGACTACCTTGCCTGCGGCATCGACCCCGACAAGACCATGATCTACGCACACTCTGCCGTGCCCGCTGCCAACCAGCTCATGCTGCCGTTCCTGTCGCTGGTGTCCGAGGCAGAGCTGGCGCGCAACCCCACCGTCAAGGCCGAGATGGAGGCCTCGGGCCACGAGCTTACCGGCCTTCTGCTCACCTATCCGGTGCACCAGGCCTGCGACATCCTGTTCTGCAAGGGCAACGTGGTGCCGGTCGGTCGCGACCAGCTGCCGCACATCGAGCTCACCCGCACCATCGCCCGCCGCTTTAACAACCGCTACGGCAAGGTGTTCCCCGAGGTCGAGGCGCTGCTGTCCGAGGCCCCGCTGCTGCCCGGCCTGGACGGCCGCAAGATGAGCAAGAGCTACGGCAACGCCATCAATATCTCGATGACCGCCGAGGAGACGGCCAAGCGCATCAAGAAGAGCCAGACCGACTCCGAGCGCATGATCACGTTCGACCCCGAGAACCGCCCCGGCGTGTCCGGCCTGCTTTCGACGGCTGCCATCTGCACCGGCCGATCCGAGGTCGAGATTGCCGAGGAGATTGGCATGGGCGGCTCCGGCCAGCTCAAGAAGTACGTGACCGAGGCCGTCAACGAGTACTTTGCGCCGATCCGCGAGCGTCGCCAGCGCTACGAGAACGATCTGGACTATGTGAAGGACGTGCTGCACGAGGGCAACCGTCGTGCCAACGAGATCGCCGAGCAGACCCTGGCCGAGGTTCGGGACGCCATGGGCATGGTGTACTAGACCGATCTGCTGGCTTGAGCTTTCGATTGTTATGGGGCGGGCGCTACGGCGTCCGCCTTTTTTGGAGCCCGACCAGCTCGGCTCCGTCCATTGCACTCCCCCGATAAACGGGAACG
>DBFNYT010000018.1:0-6935 GCA_048425625.1 Collinsella sp.
TTGGCGTCTAGCCCATATCCGCCCTGATGAGGTTGAGGGTGCGCTGGCAGTTTTCGCGGACGGGGCCGAGCATATGCTCGCGCAGGTCCGCCATGCCGGGCAGGTCGGCGTATTCGTCCATGACCTCTTCCATGCAAATGGGTACCTCGTAGGCGAGGTCCATCATGGTCGCAAAGCAAAACTTCTCGGATAGCCCGGCATCGGTGAGCGCCGCCTCCAGCGCGGGGTTGCCCATACCGTGGTATCGGCGGATAGCGCCTGGACCGATGCGCCCCACACGATTTTCGCCGCCAACGCTCATGGCCAGGCGTGCCCGACGTCGCATGCGCTCATACGCCAAACCCGACGCGACATCGTACATTCGAGCCATCATGGCTGCGCCGTCGTTTCCAAGGAGCAGGGAATAGTTTTTCGCATGCGCATCCGGTGCGCCGATAATGGCGTTGAAGAACAGTATCTGCGTAAACAGATATAGGTTAAGTTGATGGTGGCTCGTATTTACGAGGAGCTCTTGAATGTCGCGGGTGGTCGGGCCGCCGTCTGCCGTGTACTTTTGGGAGGGCATCACCCCAAGTGCCTGACAGAGGTCTTCTTGATGTAGGCGCCTGATCGTTCCGTCTTCGACTTTCACGCGGTCATAGCGCTCAACAATGAGGGCAGGTTCGTCCTCAAACATACGATATTTGACGTTTGCCGTTGCGATACCGGCGCGCTGGGCGCTTTTCATGCAGACAAACTCATTGAGAGCCTCGAGTTTAAATCCGATAACGCCATTTTTGAAAATATGCGTTGTGGGCGAGGAGCCTATGCATTCGCACCAGCGGCCGTTTGTGAACGCGAGCGCGAATTTGCCCTGGTTGCCTCCAAGCGACCAACTTTCATCTAGGCCCATCCACGATGCATCGCGGTCATCTCTGATCGACTTGAGACGGAGAGCAATTTCGTGGTCGTCTATAGGGCGGTATTCGCCAGCGCGATGCAGGACGGCATCGGCATCTTCTTCGGCACAAAACTGCACTCCGCCCGGACAGTCGAGTCCGATATGGCTGAGCAACGCAACGGGATTGTTGGGCCTAACGTCGAATTCGGCGGCAATCGCTTTTCGCTGGTCCTCGCTGTCGGGTAGAAGGCCAAACAGGTACGGATTCATGACCTGTTGTCCGTATGTGCGATTCGATACGGGTATGTTGGTCGATAGGGCTGGCCCGTCATAGTCATGATCGTAGGTAAAGCTGATAAGACCGTTCTCATCTTGCGTGAGCGTTCCCGCAGGTACGCCGCAAATAATGGTCCGAAGTGATGTTCTGGCCATTGGCTATTTCCCTTCGGGCTTGGTTTGGTTAGATACGTTTGCGGCAATCGAGACTCCGAGATTGGACATGGCGAAATCGGCGAAGACCTCGTCGTAGAGTGCGGATGTAAAGGGGGCATCTGCAAGAGCCGGAATGGGGGTACTACGACGGTTGCGATGGTGAAAACGTTGAGCGTGATGGCACCTGGGGGTGCTGCGAGGCAGCGGATTGGCATGCGGGGCGTCGACTGGTCGCTCGTTTTTCGCTTCGCCGATATCCCCTTGAGCGGCGAGTGCCAGTCCAAGAGCATTGAAAATCGTCAGCAGCTTGTCGAGTCGAATGCCGGTGGCGTCTCCTAGCTCGAGCGATGCGAGCAGGCGCTCCGAAACACTGGCCGTTTTAGCGAGGGCGGCACGGGTGAGACCCTGAGCCTCGCGTGCCTGGCGCACGTAGATGCCAGCTTGGCGCGGTGTGGTGATGGGAAGGGTGTCCACGGCGATCTCCTAACGTGCAGACTTTTGCATATTAGTATGACATGCAAAAGTCTGCACGAAAAGGCCTCATGCAAAACTCTGCATAAGGCCTTGTGCTGGCGTTGAGTTTTGAGCGATTGTGCTTGGCGTTACAGCGCCAAAATCCCCAGATGCTCAAGCAAGATCTTAAGCCCGATAAGGATAAGCACGATGCCGCCCACGATGGTGGCGGGTTTTTCGTAGCGCGCGCCAAAGGTGTGGCCGATCGCTACGCCGGCGACGGAGAAGATAAACGTTGTGACGCCGATAAGCGATACGGCGGGAACGATGTCAACCGAGAGCGCCGCAAACGAGATGCCTACGGCTAGGGCGTCGATTGAGGTGGCGATGGCGAGGATCAGGTATTCTACCAGGTCAATCTTTTCGGCATCCTTGTCGTCGCCTTCGTTCTCATCTTCGTCTTCGGAAAAGGCTTGCCACAGCATTTTGCCGCCGATAAAGGCCAAAAGGATAAAGGCGATCCAATGGTCGATGGGTCCGATGATGCCCATGAATTGACTGCCGAGCGCCCATCCGATTACGGGCATGCCGGCCTGAAAGCCGCCAAAGAACAGGCCGAGCACTACGGCGACTTTAAGGTTGATTTTCTTCATGCCAAGGCCCTTGCAGATGGAAACGGCAAAGGCGTCCATCGAAAGGCCAACGGCGAGCAACACGAGCTCTGCGAGTCCCATAGTCTGGCTTCCTCTCTGCGGGCGGGCCCGCGTGTACCTCTTGGGGGAGTAACAAAAAAGACCCGTGGCGTACGCGTTGCGCGCACAGCCACGAGTCTCGTTCATTAAGGCAAGCCAGGCCGCATCGGCCAGTGTGTTGACTTGCCGCGCCACCGGAGGCGAACCCGATCACGCGACTACTCCCTCATTTATGCGAATCCCGATGCTACCACATAAGCGGCTCATTTGGATTGGGGCTCTCAGCTGTGTTCGCTCATTCTGTAAGCATCGGATTTTGCGGGCGTCACAGGGGCAAACCGTGAGAAACTTATTGACGTTTATGGAGCGTATACGATGGGAGCGATGCCTTGGATAAGAACGAGCTGCAAAAGCGTATGGAACAGGCCATCCGCCTGACGGCACCTGGTCAGCCGATCCGCACCGCCCTCGACATGATCATCGCCGGTCACCTGGGCGCCCTTATCTGCGTCGGCGACACCGAAAACGTGCTCGCTGCCGGTAACGACGGCTTCCCGCTCAACATTTCGTTTACCTCGAACCGCCTGTTCGAGCTTTCCAAGATGGACGGCGCTATCGTTATCGATGGCGACCTCACCCAGATCCTGCGCGCCAACTTCCACCTCAATCCCGATCCCTCGCTTGCCACGAGCGAGACGGGCATGCGTCACCGCACCGCCGCTCGCATGTCGGTGCTCACCGATGCCATCGTAATCTCGGTCTCGGCCCGTCGTGCCGTCGTCAATGTGTACGTCCACGGCAAGAGCTACGAGATCCAGCCCGTCACCACCATCATGAGCTCGGTCAATCAGCTCGTAGCCACGCTCCAGACCACCCGTCAGTCGCTCGATCGCTCCTTGCTGCGCCTGACGGCCCTCGAGCTCGACGACTACGTCACGCTCGCCGACATTACCGGTATTTTCTCGAGCTTCGAGATCATGCAGCAGGCAAAGACCGAGCTTAAGGATTGCATCGTCAAGCTGGGCAACCAGGGCAAGCTCGTGCAGATGCAGCTCGAGCAGCTCGCCGGCTCCAGCATGGATACCGAGTATGACCTGATGATTCGCGACTACGCGAGCGACTCATCCGAGGCAAACGCCGAGAAGATTCGCGCCGAGCTCGCTCGCATGACGCCTAAGGACCTGTCCGACCCGCAACACGTGGCGGCGGTTCTGGGCTATGACGACCTGGACGAGGACTCCGTCATGACGCCGCTGGGCCTGCGCACGCTTTCGCGTGTGTCCGTCGTGCGCGACGGCGTGGCCGAGAAGATCGTTGACGAGTACGGCTCGCTGCAGGAGCTCATGGACGACATTAGCGAGGATCCGGAGCGCCTGGGCGACTTTGGCGTCAACAACCCTGCCATTCTTGCGGACTCGCTGTACCGCATGAAGGGCACCAAACAGGGGAACGCATAATGGCGCCCGTATGCGCCGTGGTCGTTGCCGGTGGCAGCGGCCAGCGCTTTGGAAACCCCGGCGGCAAGCAGCTCGTTAACGTGGCAGGCCGTCCGCTCATGAGCTGGTCTATCCGCGCGTTCGATCGTAGCGACAAGGTCGGCCACATTGTGGTGGTGTGTCCTGCCGAGCGCCGTGCCGAGATGCGACGCCTGGCCATCGACCCGTTTGACTATGACACGCCCATCAGCTTTGCCGATGCCGGCGATACCCGCCAGGATTCCACCCGTGCCGGCGTGCATGCGGTTCCGGCGGGTTTCGAATATGTCGCCATCCACGACGGCGCCCGTCCGCTCATCACGACCGAGGCCATCGATCACGCTATCGACGTGCTCGTGAGCGACCGCGCCCTCGACGGTGTCGTGTGCGGTCAGCCCGCGATCGACACGCTCAAGATCGTCGACGGCGATAATATCGTCGAGACGCCGCCGCGCGAGCTCTATTGGGCCGCGCAGACGCCGCAGATCTTTAGCGTCGACGCCATGAAGCGCGCTCACGCCGCTGCTATCGCCGAGGGCTTTATCGGTACCGACGATTCATCGCTGGTCGAGCGCATGGGCGGGCGCGTCCGCTGCGTCCAGAGCCCGCGCGATAACCTTAAGGTGACGGTGCCCGAGGACCTGCGTCCCGTAACCGCGATTCTGCTTGGCCGCATGGCCGAGGGAGAGGACCTTCCCCATGTTCAGTAACCTGCGCATTGGCCACGGCTACGACGTCCACCGTTTGGTGGAGGGGCGTCGATGTATCATCGGCGGGGTCGACATCCCCTACGAGCGTGGCCTGCTGGGCCACTCGGATGCCGATGTGCTCGCGCACGCCTTGGCCGACGCCATTCTGGGCGCCTGCCGCGGGGGAGACATCGGCAAGCTATTCCCCGACACCGATCCCGCGTACGAGGGTGCCGATTCGATGGTGCTGCTCGCTCGCGTGATGGACTATGCGCGTGAGCTGGGCTTTGAGTTTGTCGATGCCGATTGCACCATTGCCTGTCAGCAACCCAAGATCACCCCGCACCGCGATGCCATGCGCGCCAACCTTGCCCATGCCCTGGGCGTTGACGTCGAAAACGTGGGCGTCGCCGCCACTACGACCGAAAAGCTCGGTTGGGAAGGCCAGGGCGAGGGGGTCGGCGCCTGGGCCGTCTGCCTGCTACAGAAAACCGTTAAGGAGTAACGAATGCGTATCTACAACAGCGCTACCCATAAAAAGGAAGAGTTCCAGCCCATCGAGTCCGGCAAGGTCCGCATGTACGTGTGCGGCCCCACGGTCTACGACAACATCCACATCGGCAATGCCCGCACGTTCATCAGCTTTGACGTGATTCGTCGCTGGCTCATCGCGAGCGGCTACGAGGTCACGTTTGCCCAGAACCTTACCGATGTCGATGACAAGATCATCAAGCGCGCCAACGAGCAGGGTCGTACGGCTGCCGAAGTCGCGACGGAGTTCTCCGATAAGTTCATCGGCGTCATGCGCGCCGCCAACGTGCTCGATCCCGATGTGCGCCCCCGCGCCACCAAGGAGATCGGCCCCATGATCGCCATGATCAAGACGCTTATCGAGCAGGGCCACGCTTACGCCGCCGATAACGGCGACGTGTATTTTGCCGTGCGCAGCGACCCCAACTATGGTCAGGTCTCGGGCCGCAACATCGACGACCTTATGGTTGGCGCGCGCATCGAGGAGAACGAGGACAAGAACGACCCACTCGACTTTGCCCTGTGGAAGGCCGCTAAGCCCGGCGAGCCCAGCTGGCCGAGCCCCTGGGGCGAGGGCCGTCCCGGTTGGCACACCGAGTGCGCCGCCATGGTGCATCGCTACCTGGGCACTCCGATCGACATCCACGGCGGCGGCTCCGACCTTGCCTTCCCGCATCACGAGAACGAGTGCGCCCAGGCCACCTGCGCCTGGCACCAGGGCTTCTCCAACACTTGGATGCACACGGGCATGCTGCTGGTAGACGGCGAGAAGATGTCCAAGTCGCTCGGCAACTTCTTTACGCTGGCCGAGGTCCTCGAGCAGCACTCCGCTGCCGCCCTGCGCCTTCTGATGCTGCAGACGAGCTATCGCTCGCCACTCGATTTTTCTTGGGAGCGCCTGGAGGGTGCCGAGAATTCGCTCACGCGTATCGCCGGTACGGTCGAGAACCTGCGCTGGGCCGCGAACCATGCGACGGCCGATGCCGATGAGGCAGCATCTGAGGCGTTTGCCGCCAAGGCCGCCGAGACCCGTGCCACCTTTAAGGAGTGCATGGACGACGACTTTAACACCGCTGGTGCTATGGGTGCTGTCTTTGGCTTTGTGACCGAGTGCAACCAGTACCTGGAGCAGGCGGGCGACGCTGCCGACAAGGCCGCCGCGCTTGCCGCCGCCGACACGCTGGCCGAGCTGCTCGATACGCTTGGCGTTGAGCTCCCCGAGCCCAAAGTCGAGCTGCCGCTGGGTCTGCTGGGCGTTGCCGCCGGTTTGGTCGCCTATACGGGTGACGACGTGGACGAGGCCGCTGCCAAGATTCTCGAGGCCCGCGCCGAAGCCCGCGCCGCCAAGAACTGGGATCTGGCCGACGCCATCCGCGACCAGCTCAAGGACTTGGGCCTGACGATTGAAGATACTGCCGCGGGTACTCGTATTAAGAGTCTCTAGTATTTGTCGACCGTTCGAGGTGCGGCAGATTGCCTTGAAAGAGGAGGGCATAGACCTGGTGGTCATGCCCGACGATTGAAAGGCAAGGTGCCGTGGCTCGGACGGTCGATTCTTGTTCGTTATCTATTTAAGGAGGTCGCTTTATGGCCGACAATCGCAAGCGTGCACCGCGTGGAGGCAAGCAGGCTGCTTCTGGCTCGCGTCCGATTCGCCGCAACGACCGCGCTGCCGCTCCCAAGGGCCAGCGCGAGCGCTCACAGGCTGCTCGCCCGCAGCGCGAGCGTAGCCGCGATAACGTCCAGGTTCCCAAGGGCGAGTTTATCGAAGGTCGCCGTGCTG
>DBFNYT010000019.1:0-7868 GCA_048425625.1 Collinsella sp.
CGCGGCCGTCCTTACCGGTCGAGACGGCGTCGAAGCCGCCGTCCGCGCCCGCCGCCACGTACACGCGCATGCTCGCGGCCACCCTGGAGGGGTCGAGCCCCGCGCTCATGGTGTCGACGAACCGCACCGTATAGGTGTCGTAGGCGGAAAGGCCCGCCGGGACCGTGGCAGAGAGGCGCCAGTACAGGTCGTCGGCGGCCGTGGCGTCGGCGGCCTTCTGCCATGCGGCGGTGCTGTCCTCCAGCACGTGCTTGGCGACCTTGGGCGTCGCGGCCTTGGGCTTGACGGCGACGGCGCCGCCGCCGACCAGGGCCATGATCGGCGCGGTGCCGACCTCGCCCTGAGCGATGGCGTCGTCGTCGGCGACGATGAGCCAGTAGCCACAGGACAGCTTGGCCGCCGTGCCCGCGTTAAGGGCCACGGGCACGGCGTCAGAGCTCTGGAGGGAACGAGCGAGCTGTGCGCTCAGCGCGCTCGTAAGGTGGGAATCGGTGTTGAGCCACTCGGCAGCTTCCTGTGCGGTGGCCTGGGAATTGGGCATGCCGGCGCTGTGCAGCACAGGCAGCGCGGCGTCGCGCACGGCGTCGCTTGCCCAGGCGAGGTCGGTGGCGATCTTGGCGTCGCTGTCGCCGTCGACGACGTTGGCGCTAAAGATCTGGTAGGCGTCGTAGCTGCGCGCCACGGTGCCTCTCACCGTAATGGAACCGGTCGAGGTCGGCGCGGCCTGCGCGGATGCGGGGAACACAACCGCGCAGGTGCCGATCAGGAGGGCAAGCAGCGCAAACAAGATCGGGAAGGAGCAAACTCTCTTATTCACGACGCTCGCCCCCCTTCGCATTCGCCTTGCGACGAATGTGCATCCAGGCCGCAGCAGCGCAAAGCACCGCCGCGCCGGCAAGGTACGTCAGAGTGACGCCCGACATACCAGAAAGGGGCAAAGAGGTGGAGTAGGTGTTGGTGAAGGTGGGGATGGAGGTGTCGGTGAGGTCGTGGTCATCGGTATCGGCGTTTTCCCACTCACCTTTGGAGTTAACGGTTCCCTTCCTGTAGGTCACTTCACATTTAATCGTCTTATCAGGCTGAACAGTTGCCTTGGCCGCAATCTTGTAGACCGAATGGTCGTACGTGTAGTGCGAGAACTGCGAACCGTCGGTTTTCTCGCGCACATAGTACGTAAAGGTCTTGAAAGGGCCACCCGTGGAGCCGCCCGGGTCGTCGGGATTATTCCTGATATCAGAGAGCGAGTACTTGAGCTCAATCGTTTCATTGCTTTTGTCCTTGAACGAAAGCGTCTGCGTCTTCTCAGGACCAGAGGTCACGGCAGTACCGATGATGTTTTTAAATTCGCTGTCTTTCGCAAGTTGAAGCGTAAACGCCTTCATCTCGCCACCCTCAACGACCTTAGTCGCCTTAGGAGTCCAGGAGACGGGAGACACGATTTTGTTGGTAAAGGTCGGTTTCTTACTGTTACCGATAGTAACCGTAGTCTTCGTGCTATCTTGTGAGCTATCTTGTGGGATGTCAACGGAATAGCTTCCGGAACCAAGTGGTTTGAAGTCGGGATCCTTCTCTGTCTTTTTAGAAACGGTTATTTCTTTTACCTTGTAATAATTAATAGGAATCGACATGAGATATTTAGTGTCGGATGGATTGTCCTCAACTTTTACCACGATCTTGTAAATGGTCTCGTCGAATTTGGTATTCGATTCGTTTTCGCCGCTGATGGGTTCCTCAACTAGATAGAAAACGTATTGTCCCGAAGAATAGTCCTTGCCAGAGTCGAAGGTGATATTGCCGTTTGTTTGATCAACAGGCGCCTCGCCCGCAACACTGCAATCGCCCATATCAAATGTGTCGTCATCTTTCCAAGAAGGCTCGATGTCACCATCCTGGCGCAGCAACTTAAATCTGTAATTGTGCGTGCTAAGGCCTTGCGAGATTCCCTTTTCATCTTTAAGCACCTTGGTGGCATTGAGCTTCATGCTCGGATAAACACTCAGATCCTTGACCTCGCCAACGACAAGATCGCCGTTGGTCATGATGCCGCCACCGTGGGTGTAGGAATAGTTGCCACTGATAATGGTCGTAGCCGCTGTCTGCGCCTTTCCCATGGCATCGGCAGTCGGATGGGCCTCAAGACCGAACATGTACTTGGCCTCGGCGCCGCCATTTGGCTCAATGGTGATCTTCTCGCCGTCGCAAGCGCCCTGCCAACCAGCCGAGTCGCCGCCGAGCATCTTGCCGAGCACAACTGCAATTGTCGAGTTCGCACCATCTTTTTTACGCACCAGGAAGAAATCCTTATGGCCGGATTTTTTGAAGGGCTCGGTAATGTACTCGGAGTTACTATCCTCGTTCTTCCCATATCCGCCGGCAGAGTAGTGTTCACCATTATTATCTTTATTGTTATAAATAGCGGCACCGTTGGAATGCGAAACGATTGTTTCGCCCGTAGGGCAAGCGCCAACGCCGCCGCCCCAGCCGCCAGCCTCATTTTCGGCAATCAACGTCTTTACGATATTGAGCTTGCCGCCCTTCTGGATAAAGACGCCACCGCCGCCCCAGTCGCCGCCGCGATCCTTACCCGTCATAGTCTTGTTGTTCGTAATGTAAATCTTGCTGTTCTCACCAGCGCTAATTGTTGCCATCGTACCAGTGTTGTCACCGCCAGCGATACGCAAACCGCCGCCCTCAGCGTTCTCCGCCACGTTGCCGGCAATCGTGCCGCCAGTCATTTCAAACTCGATGGTCTGGTTGTAAAAACCAGCGTAAACGCCGCCGGCAGCCTCATGGGAGTAGTTAGCAGTAACTGAGCCACCCGTTATACTGAGCTTGCCACCATTTACACATGCAATGCCACCGCCACCGAGCAGGCCATTGTTAAACGATTCAGAGATATTGGAATCGACACGATTGTTAGTAATGCTTGCCGAATCGCTGATATTAACGCAAGCATTTTTGGTAAAGACGCCGCCGCCATAACCATTTTCGGGACTGCCGCCGCTGTTGCAAGTGTTTTCATACGTAGCGTTGCCAGAGATAATTCCGCCCGTAAGCTTCAGGGTGGCTCCCTTGTCAGCATAGATGCCGCCGCCAGAACCCGACTTGTTTCCCGCGACCACGCCGCCTGTCATTTCGAGACTGGCATTCGCGCCCGCCTTCTCGCCCGTTATGCACAGGCCACCGCCCCAGCCACCGCCGTTGCCATTGGTGACGTAACCGCCTTCGATTTTGACTTTACCCTCAGAAAAAATCACATGGCCGTCATCGCTCAGATTGGCGGCCGTGGTAATCATGCCGCCCTTGAGATCGAGCGTGCCGCCCTCTTTAACGGTGACCACATGCTTTACGGAACCGCTGTCCGATGCCGCATCAATAGCGCCAAAGCCCGTAACGACATGCCTGATCGTAGTCTCGGTTGTGCCGAGTCCATCTTGATTGGGCGTGCTCTTGGTCTCAAAGTAAGTAAGACTCTTAGGAGTGCCACTATTTGAGCCGTTTCCTGTTTCCCATTCCATAGACGCAAGATGACCCGCCGTCGTTTCGACCAGGGTCTGTTCGTCTTTTGTTTTACCTAAATCCTCGATAGTGAGTGTGGCTCCATTTTCGACCACAAAGAAGGAGTCTTTGTTGCCGGAACCACGGTAGAGCATGTGTCCCGCAAGATCGATAGCAGTGTCTTTGGTGATGGTGATCTGCTTATCCGAATAGGCAAAATCCGTCAGTCGGAACTTGCCGCCATTGGTGAACGTCTCAGCAATATTACCTTTCACCTCGTTATAGCCATCGGCACTGACGGTAGCGGGAGCGATAGCGTTTTCATCGTTAGTTTCATCATCAGAAGGCTGTGTATCGGAAGGCTGCGCGGCGCCCTTGGCCTCCGCGTCGTCGGACGGCAGTCCCGCGGCAGCGGCGTCTTCGTTCGCGCCATTCTCGGCATCATCGCTAATCTGCTTTTCGGCACCCCCGTTAGTGGTGCTGTCTACACCAGTAGACTCACTTGAGGAACCCCCCCCCATCACAGTTTCTTCGGTAGAAACCGTCTGGGCATCGTTGGCAATGGCCTGCGAGATTGGAGGCATGACGAGCGACAGTACCAGGCTCAAAACGGAGGCTCCGCACAAGACGCCTGCCAGTACACGGCGCGTCGCTTTATTACTCTGTTTAGATTTGTCTGAATTTGCTTTCATCGATGTCTCCTCCCCAAGAGACCGCGATCTTGCTCTTTCACTATCAAACGTATCTGCGCAATCTGTAATTGCGCACGCTTAGTAATCCATATTGTAGCGATTGTTTGAACATCTGAACAAGATAACCGATTGTTTTGTAGCGAATTCTCAATTCTCTTGACATTTGCTCAGATTTACCTTCGTTTATTCGCTATCTATTTTTTGTTTCTGCTGGTAATATAGTTGTCTATCATTTTTTAATGGCATTAGATTTATTTGCACAACATTTTGCTCAAGAGTAAACATCCTGTAAACAGTCGAAAATCGACCATGAGCGGTAGGTCATTTACCGGGAGTAATACCCTGCCAAACTGATGAGAATATCTTTAGCCCATCGGTGGTTGGAAGCGTAATGTTCAGACAACCATATTTGAATTTACGCGCAGATTTTAGGCATCAATTCGCCCAAATCGCCTGAGGCCACCGCAAAGGCGCCTGTCCCCTTTGTGATGGTTCTCCCCCGGCGCTACAGCAGATGCTCCTCGACAAAGACCGCGATGCCGTCTTTGTCGTTACTCGCGGTTACAAAGTCGGCGGCGGCACGGGTGGCGTCGCTGCCATTTGCCATGGCCACGCCCACGCCGGCGTCAGCCACCATGCAGGTGTCGTTATCGGCATCGCCAAACACGCAGATGTTCTGGAGCTCCATGCCGTTGAGCTCCGCCACGCGCACAAGGCCGCGCGTCTTGGACACGCGCGGATCCATGAACTCGTAGAGCCGTTGCGTGGTCTGCAGAGCCGCAGCCTTAACAGTGTCGTCGGCGAGCGTCGACGCCCGCTCGATGACCTGCGGCATCGCCTCGGGCGCCATGGTAAACATCACCTTGGCCTGCGGCTCGCGCAAAAACTCGGAAAAGTCGACCACCTTGTAGGGCACGCCGTCGACACGCGACAAGTGCTCGACGCACGCATTGCTCTCGGGCACATAGAGCACGCCGTCCCGAGGGCAAACGGGCGTTGCCGGCAGGTCTGCCATGTGCTCGCAAATGCGCGCGATGGTCTCGCCCGGCAGCGGATAGCTCAGCTCGTTGATGTCGTGCGCGCGGTCGATGACCTCGGCGCCACCGCAGCCCACGAGCACGTCCACCAGGCCTTCGATACCCCAGAGCTCGTACATGGCCTCGGTCGCGTGGGCGTCGCGCCCGGTGCACAGGCCAAAGAGCACGCCACGCTCGCGCAAGGCGCGGATCGCCGCCACGGTGCGCGGGGACACCGTGTGCTGGCTCGTGAGCAGCGTGCCGTCGATATCGCAGAACACGGCTTTGATGTGGCTGAAGGTGGCGTCCATGGGGGCCTTTCTGGGTTGTGCGACGGTGCTGGATGAGGTCGAAAGTGGTGTACATGGTATACCAAGGCGCAGGCACGGCCCGTCAAAGCAAAAACCACCACAAAGGTGCCTGGCCCCTTTGTGGTGGCCGAACCCGAAGGGTGGCCTGGCCGGAGCGCAAACCATCACAACATTCGACGTTATTCGGCAAAATCGCGATTTTCATCGAATGTTGTGATGGTTTTTACCGCTTTGCGGCACGATCCAAATGCCGGCGTCCAAACAGCAGCAGTGCCGCGGGAACCGCCGTCACGACCGCGCCCGCACCAACGAGCGTCTGCTGCACGCCAAACGTCGCCGCCAGCCAGGGGGCAATCGCCAGCGGGGCTACGCCGGCAAACATGTTGCCAAAGCCCATGACCGAGTTCACGCGACCGAGCTGCTCGAGCGGGGCCGTCGTTTGCACAATGGTGTTGTGGAGCGGGTTGACGACGCCCCAGGCCACGCCCAGGGCGATCTGGCCGATAAGGGCCACTCCCACGTACGGCGTGCCCACGTAGAGCAGGCTTCCCAGGCCTACGGTCATAAGCGCCACGAGCAACGTTTTAAGGCTGACGAAGCGCGGCGGCATGCGAAGCGCGACCACGGCGCCCAGCACCGCGCCCACGCCGCAGGCCGACGAAAGCCAGCCCATCCATTCGACGCCGACGTGCAGGACGTCGCGATAGAAGAACGACTCCAGCGGATCGAAGGCGCCGTAGCCAAAGTTCGAAAGGAAGATGATGCAGAAGAGCAGGGCGAGGACGCTGTTGGTGAAGACCGTCTTGATGCTGGTCGCGAAGGTGGCGCGGGCGGGCGTGTTGGGGCTGGAGCTTTGGCCCGCGCACCCGGCGATGCGGCCTTCCCTCGGCTTAAACCCCCAGCCGGCGATAAGCGCCAGCACGGTAAAGAGCATCATGAGCACGAACACCGCGCGCGACGATGCAGCCGCCGCGGCAAAGCCGCCCAGCGTGGGGCCAACGATGATGCTCACGTTGGAGAACATGGTGATGGTGGAGTTGATGTCTTTGAGCTCGACAGGGTCGTCGGTGAGATAGGCCGGATAGGACGTGGCGATGGGCTGGGCGAATCCCATTACAAAGCCCAAGAGTACCGCGCCGGCAAGGACCGTCTCGGTCGCGTCGCCAAAGGCGATGATCGCCGCGCCCGTTGCCAGTGTGCCGACGATGCTCAGCCAGAAATGGCGGCGCGGACCCCAGGCGTCGAGCGCCGCGCCACCCGCAAAGGACCCCAGGATCACGAAGACGTTCATAAACATGACGGCCAGCGACGTCGCGACGACCGAAGCGCCGTCCGCATAGGTGAGCGTTCCGATAACGCCGATAAAGTAGCTGGTCTGGAAGCCGGTGTAGATGAGAAATCGCATTGCCACCAGGCGCTTGGCCCGCGCGGACAGCGATGGTTGGGATTTAGGAAATGGAGATGTAGACATGTGGGCTCCTTGTTGCATACGAATACGGGCCGCAGGCATTGACCGCCGACCATCGACTCAATCTTTCTGTATGTAACGTTAAGGACGCATCGGGCCCCTTCTCTCCGTCTTCGCCCGGATGAACTACTTGGTAGATTTTAAGGCATGTCCCAAAAATCTACCAAAGCAAAGGCCACCACAAAGGTGCCTGCCTGTGGTGGCCCAATGATATGGCAGCGTAGCGAGCCGGTTCCAAGTGCCCCAGGTCGCCCCGAAAGAGGAGCGACGCGTACTTTGGTACGCGAGCGACGGCTTGAGGGGCGAGATGGGGTGCTTGGGGCCGGCGCAGCGTCAAGCCTGAAGGTGGTCTTGGATCAGGTCGCAGATGGCTCGGGCGTCGTTGATGTTGATGGCTCGGGTCGCGAAGCCGGCGTCGAAGGCCTGACGCGCCAAGGCCTCATTGCAGGCAAGGGCCAGCGTGTGGCCATCGACCAGGTCGAGCGAGCTCTTGCCGCGCAGACGGTCGACACCGGAGCGCGCGACCACGATGTTGTCGAAGCCCTCGGTCTTGTAGCCCTCGATGATCACCACGTCGACATCGTTGTAACGCGACAGCAGCTCGCGCGCGGGCATCTCGTCCTCCTCGCGCGTGTCGGCGTACTCCGCCCAGCGCGTGGCGCAGATGAGGCCCACGTGCTTGGATCCGGCTTGGTGATGGCGCCAGGTGTCCTTAGCGGGCACGTCGATATCAAAGCCATGGTGCCCGTGATGCTTGAGCGAACCCACGCGCAGGCCGCGGCGGGTGAGCTCGGCGATAACCTTCTCGACGAGCGTGGTCTTGCCCGAGTTTTGGTAGCCGATAAACGCGATCGCGGGGACGGCCGGCGCCGGAGCCGCGGGC
>DBFNYT010000020.1:0-6228 GCA_048425625.1 Collinsella sp.
AGAGGACGGCATGACCAGAAGGTCTATGCCGTCCTCTTTTCATGCCAATTTGTTCGCTCTGGAGCCCGCTCGCTGTCCGTCCTCCACCTACGGCGTTGTCCTGGCTGGCACTTAGGGACGTTCCTTTTTGGTGCAATGGGGTCAGGTTACTTTGCACCAAGTTGGCGGCACCGTTAAGCGGAAGGGGTGTTAGCGGGGCCTTCTTTTGGGTATACAATGGCTATTGGCTTGCTGCGGTGAAGGTCTGTCCGCCCCGCAGCTCTTTTCTACGGTAGAAGGAGTATGTATGTCCGTTGAGGTCATGAGGACTGTGATCGAGGCCGCCGAGGGTCGCGTGCCCGTCGACACGCTGTTTACCAATGCGCAGATCGTCGACGTGTATGGCCAGCGTGTGGCGCCCGGCAGCGTTGCCGTCAAGGACGGTGTGATCGTCGGCGTGCTCTACGATGGTCGCGACGATGCTGCTGGCACCTACGAGGCAACTGAGGTCATCGACTGCCAGGGTCGCTATCTCGCTCCCGGTTTTATTGACGGGCATCTGCATATCGAGTCTTCGAACATTCGTCCCGCCGAGTATGCTCGCATGGCCGCGACGCGCGGTACTACCACCGCCATTGCCGACAGCCACGAGATTGCCAATGTTGCCGGTCTCGACGGCTTGCGCTTTATGATCGAGGATGGCCGCCGCGCGCCCATCTCCATCAAGTACATGATGCCTTCGTGCGTGCCCGCGCTGCCCGACGAGCAGGCCGGTGCCGTGATTACCGCCGCCGATATGCAGGAGTTTTTTGCCGAGCATCCGGGCGATGTCTTTGGCCTGGGCGAAATGATGAACCTGCCGGGCGTCTTTATGGCTGACTCCGAGACCTGTGCTCGCATCGATGCTGCCAACCAGACGCCGTCCAAGCAGGTCGACGGCCATGCGCCGCTCGTTGCCGGTAAGGACCTCAACGCCTATGCCGCAGCGGGCATTATCGCCGACCACGAGTCGACGATTCCCGAGGAGGCGCTCGACAAGCTGTCCCGCGGCATGTATGTGATGCTGCGTGAGGGCACGTGCAGCCACGACCTGGCCAACCTGTCTCCGATGCTGTTGGAGAATCCTTCCCGTGCCCGCCGCTGCTGCTTTGCGACCGACGACTGCGCTCCCTCCGATGCGCTTTCGACCGGTATGATCGACAACGCCTGCCGCGTGGCGATTGAGGCCGGTATCGACCCCGTGGTCGCTATCTCCATGGCGTCCCTCTCCACGGCCGAGGCGTTTGGCCTGGACCACGGTTGCCGCGACCCGCACGAACTGCGTGGCGCCATCGCCCCGGGCAAGCGTGCCGACCTGCTGGTGCTCAATGACCTGACGTTTGCCACGGCTCCGCATCGCGTATATGCCGCCGGTGCTCTGGTGGCGCAGGACGGCACCTTTGTGGGCGAGATCGCACCCGAGATGGCCGAGGTCGCGGCCCTTGCCGACGAGCTGCGCGCTTCCGTTAAGCTGCCGAAGCTATCGCTCGACGTGTTCGACTATGCCTTTAAGCCGGGCGAGGCTGTGATTGACGTGGTGCCGGGTAAGGCCATCACGGGTATGGTCCGTCCCGAGACTGACGAGGACTTGCGTCGCATTATGCTGATTGAGCGCCATGGCCGCGGCGTGTCGCTGCAGGCCGAGGGCGTCGATGGCGATGGCCCCGCTGGCCTGAGCCTGGTCGGCAAGCACATCGGTCGAGGCTGGGTGCGCGGTTTCACTATCACGGGCGGCGCCATTGCCTCCACGATCGGCCACGACTCGCACAACGTGTGCGTGGTGGGCGACAACGCCGCCGATATGATGGCCGCTGTTGAGGCCGTGGGCCAGGGTGGTCACGTGCTGGTGCGCAACGGCGAGGTCGTGGCGCGCATTCCGCTGGCGCTCGGTGGCCTGATGAGCGAAGGCACGGCCGAGGACGTTGCCGCGCAGCACGACGACTTTATGGTCAAGGCGCGCGCCATGGGTATTGAGCCGCCGCTCGACCCTATCATGGGCATCATCTTCCTGCCCCTGCCGGTCATCCCGACGCTCCGCATCCGCCCCGAGGGCATGTTCGATGTCACGACCTTCACCTACGCCGACTAGTCATCGGGGACGTTCTTAAACGACTAGTCGTCGGGGACACTCTTTGGCGTGTCGCGTGACGCCGCGACCGTGGGGCCTCTGGCGCGCGTGAGCTATTTGCTAGGTCCTTGTAACGTTTGCGCCCGCGGAGTCTTATTTGAGCTCCCTTTGGGTACGGTGATTTTGGATATACGTCCGATTTCATCAAGCCCGAAGGGAGCTTTTCTATGTTTAAACTGATTGCATCCGATATGGACGGCACACTGCTTGACGAAAACGGCCGGGTGCCTCCCGAGACCTACGAACTGATTCTGGCGCTACACGAGCATGGCGTGCATTTCGCCGCATCGTCAGGTCGTCGCTACGATCGCCTGTGCGAGTTCTTTGCGCCCGTTCGCGACAAGATGGACTTTGTCGCCGCTAACGGCGCCCAGGTCTACGCCGACGGTAAGATGGTAGACCGTGAGGTGTATTCCCACCTGGCGATTCGAAGGCTCGCCCAGGCCGTCAGGACATTTCCCAATCTGCATCTTGCGCTCTTTGACCGAACCAAGTCCTTCTTGCTCGATGACGAGTGCAAGTTCGTGCGTGAGGTCGATAAGGACCTTCCCAATGCCGAGCGCATTTGGGAGCTGCCCGATCCCAGCGTAAATATCATCAAGGCGAGTATCTTTTGCGATGACTGTGCCGTTATGGACAGTGCCTACGTACTGCAGCGCGAGCTTGGCCAGCTTTTTACCTTTGCGCCTTCTGGAAACGCATGGATCGATGCCATGCAGCCTGGTGTGTCGAAGGCCTCGGGAATCGAGCAGCTCATGGAGCACTATGGCGTCGAACGCGACGAGGTCATGGCGTTTGGCGACTCGATGAACGACTACGAGATCATTCGCTTTGTCGGCACGGGCTGCGCGATGGAAAATGCGCGCCCCGCGCTCAAGGCGGTGGCCGATCGCGTGGTGGGTTGTAACCGTGACCACGCCGTCCAACGTGAGCTCCGTCGCGTGCTGGAGAGTCTCTCCTAATCCGGCAGATGGGGACGTTCTTTTTCTGCCGGCAGTGGGGGACAGTCCTTGCAGCTTTTTGCGAAGAGTGTCCCCAGTGACTAGTCGTTTAAGAACGTCCCCAGTGACTAGGCGAGGGCGGCCATGATGGTGCGGGCGACGCCGTCGTGGTCGTTGTCGTATTCGGTGATGGCGTCGGCGGCCTCGCGGTCTTCGGGCTCGGCGTTGATCATGGCCATGCCATGGCCCGCTGCCTGCAGCATGGGGATGTCGTTGATGTTGTCGCCGAACGCCCAGGCGTCGGCGAGACGCTCGCCCAGATGCTCACACAGCCACGTGAGGGCCGTTCCCTTGGTGGCGCCCTCGCCCATGACCTCGATATTCATGGCGTAAGAACGCGTGACCTCAATGCCTCCGAGCGTGTCGAGCGCCGCCGCGATGGCGTCGCGATCGGCCGGGTCGTGCCAGTACATGGCGATGCGTTCGAGCGTCTCGACTTCGTCGATCTTGCTGTCGATATCCATGTCGATCGGTGTTCGTGTGCGCTTGAGCGAAGCCGCGATGTGGGGGTCGCCGCCACAGAACTCATCCAGACGCCCGTATAGCGAGCGGGGGAGGAAGCACTGCCCATCCGCGAAGATATCGAAGGTCACATCGTGGCCGGCGGCAATGCGATGGATGCGGTGGGCAATGCCACGGTCGAGCGGACGGCTCAAGATGCACGTGGCGCGCGAGGCGTCGGTGGGCGTATCCTCGTCGAGCTGCCAGACGCTGGCGCCGTTGGCGCAGACCGCGTAGTGTACGGCGGGGTGGGCGAGGATGGGCTCAAAGATGCCTGACAGCGGGCGCCCCGTGCAGGGCACAAACTCAATCCCACGTCGAGCGAGTTCGTCGAGCATTGCCCAGGTGGCGTCGCTCATCTGCTTATCACTCGTCAGCAGCGTTCCGTCCATATCGGAAAACACAATCATTTGATGCAGCCCTTTCTACTGGCATAAAAAGCGTGGCCGAAGGCGGCGATGCCCTGGCCACGCTCGAGTTCTATAACGGTCCGCGTCCTAGCGGTCGGCGAGTGGCTTGTACTCCAGCGGCTCGATCACCGGGCGGTAGGCGGGGCGGATGATGCGGTGCGCGCAGAAGAGCTCTTCCATGCGGTGCGCCGACCAGCCGGCCATGCGGGCGACGGCGAATAGCGGCGTAAAGAGCGTCTCGGGCACGCCGAGCATCTTGTAGATAAAGCCCGTGTACAGGTCGATGTTGGCGCAGATGGGCTTGGTCATGCCGTGGTCGCGCATGACCTGGGGTGCCAGGCGCTCGATACGCTCGATGAGCGCGAACTCTTCGCCCAAGTCCTTCTTGGCTGCCAGTGAGCGCGCGTAACGGCGGCAGACCTCGGCGCGCGGGTCGCTGAGCGTATAGACGGCGTGGCCCATGCCGTAGATGAGGCCCGTGCCGTCGAAGGCCTGCTTGTCGAGGATCTTGCCCAGGTAGGCCGCGACCTCGTCCTCGTCCTCCCAGTTGGAGACATGCGCGCGGATGTCCTCGTGCATAGACACGACCTTGGCATTGGCGCCGCCGTGGCGCGGGCCCTTGAGCGAGCCGATAGCCGCGGCGTAGGCGGAATACGGGTCGGTGGCCGAAGACGACAGCACGCGGCAAGCGAAGGTGGAGTTGTTGCCGCCGCCGTGCTCGGCATGCAGCATGAGCATAACGTCGAGCAGCATCGCCTCATCGCGGGTGAACGCCATGCCGCCGCGCAGGACCTGTAGGATGGTCTCGGCGGTGGAGAGGCCGGGCGTGGGGTGCGGCACGTGAACCTCGGAGCCGCGAAACTTGGCGACCGAGGCCATGTGTGCGAAGGCGGCGATGCGCGGGAGACGTGCGAGCATGGAAATGGCGACGTCGATTTCGTGCTCGGGCGTGATCACGTCTGGTTCGGCATCGAAGGTGTAGAGCAGCAGCACGGCGCGCTGAAGCACATTCATGATGCTCGACGACACCGTGGTCATGGGAAACTCTTTGACGTACTCGTCGCTCAGATGTCTAAAGGCACCTAGGCGCTCGCAGAAGCCGTCGAGCTCTTCCTTGTTGGGCAGCGAGCCCGTGATGAGCAGGTAGGCGACCTCTTCGTAGCCATAGCGATCCTCGGCCTGGGCGTTGTTGACCAGGTCCTCGATGCTGTAGCCACGAAGCGTGAGTTTGCCCTGATCGGGCACGACTTTGCCGTCGACCTTGTTGTAGCCATGCACATCCGAGATGCGGGTAAGGCCCGCGACCACGCCCGAGCCGTCGGCATTGCGCAGGCCGCGCTTGACGTTGTGCTCTACGAACAGGTCCTCGTCGTATGGGGCGGTCGGCAGGCCGTGGTAGAGGTTTTCGCTTTCGGGCGAAATCTGACGGCTCGCCTCGTAATCCAGAACCAGGCGGCTCAGGTGATCGTCGAAGCGGTAGTAGATTTTCTTGGCGTCGTAGGCCATGCGCGCTCCTCTCCGGTCCGCTTTGGGGCCGCGCGCTTGGACGATATGACGTCAAGCTGCCCCGAGCGGCTTGTTCGCTACAGGCGGTACATAAAGTTAAAGACGTCCTCGCGCTGAATGGACACGTTGACGCCCGAAAGCTCGCCTGCCTCGGCCAGGGCCTTCTGCAGCTCGGCGAAGTCGAGCTTGGACTCGGCGGTGTCGGCCAGCATGGTCATGGTGAAGATGTCCTCGATAATGGACTGCGTAATGTCGCGGATGTCGACGTTGGCCTCGCCCAGAACACGGGTGACGCCGGCGACGATACCGGGGCGGTTCTTGCCAAGGACGGTGATGACGATGCGGGAGGACGAGATCTCGGCCATGGGAAACCCTTTCGCGTGATTGCGGCGCGCGCGGGGCGCTCCGCTACGGTACAGTGTTCATCATTGTACCTGTCTGGCGCAAAAAAGGCGCGCTCGCTGCGGCGTTACATGCCTGCAACATGAGCGTAAGGGGGAAGGCCGTACGGGGAAGAGCCGTCTGGCGCGTGTCCGGCTCGTGTTGGGTTGATTTCCGATCTCAGCCGAACACATTGAGCGGACAGGCCGTTCCCGCAGTCAGCCGAACGCCTCCGACGGCTGATTCCGAACTGGAAGCGGAGGGCATCCCCGCCCTTCGGTAG
>DBFNYT010000021.1:0-7986 GCA_048425625.1 Collinsella sp.
AGACGCTCGCCCAGGACCTGCACCAGCTTGAGTGCCACGCCGGCACCGGCAAGCTCACGCGAAGGACCCTCGTCCTCGAGCTTGGGGTCGGTCAGAGGCACGCCCTGCGGCACCTGGTCGGACGGCTCGTGATGATCCGTGACCACCAAATCGATCCCCAGGCTCTCCAGATAGGAGACCTCTTCCTTGGCGGCAATGCCGTTATCGACGGTCACGATCAGCTGGGGGCGAGCGAGCTCGTTAACGCGGTCGAGTGCCGCGCGCGAAAGACCGTAGCCCTCGTCAAAGCGATGCGGAATAAACGGCGTGACATCGGCGCCAAACGTGCGCAGCGCCTCGGTCAACAGGCAGGTCGACGTAATACCGTCAACGTCAAAATCGCCAAAGACCGCGATGCGCTCGTGGCTGCGAATAGCGCGCTCAACGCGGTCGGCAACGACCGACATGCCCGGGATAATGAGTGGGTCGGCCCAGTCGCGATCGAGCGAAGGCGTCAAAAACAGCTGGCCTTCCTCGATGGATGTAATGCCGTGCGCAACCATAATGCGCGCCACCAGCCCGGGTATGCCCAGGCCAGCCGAAAGCTCCTTTTCGAGCTCGGGATTTTGCTGAGCGACCGCCCAGCGATGCGTCGTCTTAATCGATGACATAGGCGCCCACCCCCGATAGGGGCAGGTCGCCGCGATACCTCTCACGGTTCATAGCGATGAGTCCTCTGTGTATGCCCGCTTCGGCAGGCAGATCTGTTGAACGGATTTATTATACCGTGCAACGCGGACGCAAATCGCCGCAGCACACCGCGGTTTCGGTAAACGATGCCGGTAATAGCCTCGAAATAATCGAGCGTTTCAGCCGCACGGACGCATACGAGCGTCTAGCATATCCATTCAAACGGATTCACGGGTAAAGGGAGTCGCAAGAGCATATGAAGCAATGGGTTGGACTGGGCAAATTTCTCGCGGGGCATATGCAGGTCATCGTTCCGATTTGCGTGGCGCTCGGCGTGTTCTTTCCTCAGCAGATCGGCGTTCTCAAGCCCATCGTTCCCACCCTGTTTGCCTTCATGACGTTCCAAGGCGCGCTCAGTAACACCTTCCACCAGGTAGCTGAGGTGTTCCACCGTCCCCTGCATCTGATTTTGGCGCTGCTCGTCTCGGCGGCGCTTATTCCAATAGCAGCCTATGCCATGGGATCGCTGTTCTTTGGTTCCAACCCCAACCTTGTCTGCGGCATCGTGCTCGAGTACAGCGTACCCGTGGCGGTCACTGCCTTTATGTGGATTAGCATGTTCGGCGGCAACGGCCCGCTCGCGCTCACCATTATCCTGACGTCCTCGGTTATCTCGCCTGTGACGATTCCTCTTACGCTCAAGCTCCTGCTGGGCGCCACCGTCTCGATCGACGTGCCAAGCATGATGCAAGACATGGCCTTTATGATCGCCATACCCGCCGTGCTCGGTATCGTCATTAACGAACTCACGCGCGGCTGGGGTCATGAGAAACTCTCCCCCGCGCTTTCGCCCGCCTGCAAGTTCATGATGATGGGGGTCATCGCGTCCAACTCCACCGCCATGAGCGAGTACGTGCTGCACATGAATGTTGAGCGCTTAGAAGTCGCGCTCTTTATCCTGGTGTTCGCCATCAGCGGCTTTATCATCGGCGTCCTGATCGCCCGGGCCCTGCACCTGCCGTATAGCGAGACGACCACCATGTGCTTTACCTGCGGCATGCGCAACATCTCTTCGGGTGCCGTCATCGCCACGCAGTATTTTCCCGGCGAAGTGGTATTCCCCGTCATGTGCGGCACGCTGTTTCAGCAGGTGTTGGCCTCAATTATCGGACACCTCTTTGAGCGCCTGACCGGCGAGGAGCGCACCAAACAGCGCAAGCGGGTCGAAGCCGGCCGCGACGCCATGGCACGCTAGTTCGTCCGCTTTGTTCGATCGCTCATTTTCTTACTCAGACGCCTTCGGATAAAGACGCGGTCGATGTGGGCTACGCCTCTAGCGGCACGATCTTGGTGCCATGCAGCTCGGAGACGCCAAGTGCTGCCGCCACGGCATCGCGGTTGGCCGTGGTAATGCCGCCGCCAGGAAGGATGGTCAGGCGCCCGGCCGCATACTCGACAAGGCACGACAGGTGCTCCAGGTTGTCCTCGATCGGCGTTCCGGCAGCACCACCATGCGTCAGGATGCGCGTGATGCCGCAGTCGGCGAGTGTGTCAATGGCATCGAGCTGAGCCTCGAGCGAGAGCTGGTCAAAGGCCATGTGGAAGGTGATATCGATGACCCCGCGCTTGCACTCCTCGGTCGCGCAGCCCGTAGCCATCACGAGGGCGCCGAGGGTGAGCTCGTCGAGCGCCCAGCCGCCGGCACAGGGCTTGCAGCAGCCAAAGACCAGGCCGTCAACGCCGGCGCTCACGGCAAGGCCCAAGTCCATCTCCATCATGCGCAGCTCGTCCTGGTTGTAATGAAAGTCGCCACCACGCGGACGAATCATGCACATCGCTCGCGCGTCATGCTCGTGAGCGTAGCTGACCGTAGTGCTGATAACGCCGGCCGAGGGCGTAGTGCCACCAACGGCAAGGTTGTCGCACAACTCGATGCGCTTAGCACCGGCATCGATAGCCGCCGCCACACGCTCAAAGTTCTCGGCACAAAATTCGTATAGCATAGATAGCCCCCGGGAGACATTTCGATTTCCACACGGCATTGTCGCACGTTAAATAGCAACCCGCACGATGGAACAAAACCTTGACAAGGAGTGTCCCAAAGTGCCGGCACATAAGGAACGTCCCCAGGTGCCACCTTGAGCGATGGGCACTCATTTAAGTACGTCCCCAATGAGTACCCGCAGGGGACAGACAGACCGGACTCCCTATACGACAACTGTTGACATCATATACTATGTGTCATATAGTAGGTGTTACACAGTATACTACGAAAGGAGGTGTGCGGATGGAGGCACAGATGAAGCGCGGCTTCCTCGAGGCCTGCGTGCTCGCGGCCGTCTCGGGCGAGGAATCCTACGGCTATCAGATCGTGAAGGACGTGCCCGCGAGTATGGGGCTCACGGAATCCACGCTCTATCCGTTGCTCAAGCGCCTGGAGAAGGCGGGCTGCATCACCGCGCGCTCCGCCGAGCACAACGGGCGGCTGCGGAGGTACTACCGCATCACGGACGCCGGGCGCGAGCGTATCGCCGAGTTCCTCGCCGAATGGCCATCCGTGCAGGAGATCTACCGTTACGTGGAGGGGGCGCACCATGACGCGCGATGAGTTCTTGAACCGGCTGGGCGAGCTTCTGGCCTGCCTGCCGGCAGATCAGGTAAAGGAAACGCAGGAGTTCTACGCGGAGGCCATCGCCGACCGTATGGAGGACGGCATGACGGAGGCCGAGGCTGTGGCCGCCATGGGCACGCCCGGTGAGGTCGCCGAGGCAACGCTCGACGAACTGCCCGCCGTGCCGCGCGCGATCGCGAGGACCAAGCGCAAGAGCACGGCACTTCTATGGGCGCTCGCCATCGTGGGCTCTCCGGTATGGATTCCGCTGCTGCTCGCGTTCGTCGCCGTTGCCGCTGCAGTCTACATCTGTATTTGGGTTCTTGCGCTCTGCGTGTGGATCGTGGCCGCGGCATTCGGGGGCGCGGGCCTGGTAGGGCACCTGTTCGCCGTGGACGGCATCATTATCGGGCATGTTCCGTACGTTTTGGCCTCGATGGGAATGGGATTCGCTTCCATCGGTGTGGCGCTCCTCACGGGAGCCGGCGCCTGGACGGCGTCCAAGCAGATTGCGCGCCTCTCTGCCCTTTGGGCGAAGAAAGCCGTTTCGCCCTTCTGGAAAGATCGAGGCAATAAGAGCCGCATGGGCGCCGAAGCGGCGCCGCTCACGGCATAGGAAGGAGTGCAAACATGTCCAGCGTAAAAAGGATTTACCTTGCCGTAGCGGGTGGGCTTGTTGCCACGGGGCTCGTCCTGGCTGCTATCGGATTTGTGGCCTCCGGCTTTAACCTCGCTGTGCTCAACACGCAGATCGACCTGCGCGATGACACCATCATTCTGGGTGGTGTTGAAATAGACGACCCGACAGGGCTTCCACTCATCGAGCAGCTTGCCGAGGTCGGCGAGATCCATATTGGATCTGCAACGACTGGTTCGTCTTCTCCTCGCAAATGATCGAGCTCGTAGCAGCCGTCCCCCCTTCGGGCGCACCACGACGGGCATGAGCACGCCGCGCTCGGAGCCTTTTTGCGAGACCTTCCGTCACGCTCTTCCTGCGTGGTGAACCGGTCATCGACCGACGAGAGGCTGATGGGAATCTCTCGACTTCGGGCCAATCCCGCTCACCGATCTGGTCTTCCTTCGTGATGCGCACATAAGCAAGCAGACACCGCGCAGAGCTTCAGCGCGGCCGCACTTCCACGTCTATGACGGAGGTGCCCGGCGGCGTCTTGGCGATCCCCTTGTTTGCAGGCGTTAGCGCGTGGGGATTGCCCACTCGGGGGCCGAGGCCGCCGAGGACGGCGGCGAACCTCGCGGTGTCATTCGACATCGCGAGGTTCCGGGACCATGACCACCTGGCCTCGTACCGCGGCATAGCCCCAAGGGTAAGGAGCTTCGGCACGTCGATCAGGGCGCCCGCGCAGCGTCGACTGGTCCGCCGTTCGGTAGAACGGCGGAACCGCCTAGCCGCCCAAGTAAGCTTTACGCACGTTGTCGTCGTGCAGCAGCTCTTGGCCGGTGCCGGTCATGGTGATCTTGCCGGTCTCGAGCACGTAGCCGCGCGTGGCGATTGAAAGCGCCATCTGGGCGTTCTGCTCGACCAGAAGCACCGTGGTGCCGGCCTTGTGCAGGTCCTCGACAATCTGGAAGATCTGCTCAATCAGAATCGGCGCCAGACCCATGGAAGGCTCATCGAGCATGAGCAGCTTGGGGTTGCTCATAAGGGCGCGCCCCATAACGAGCATCTGCTGCTCGCCGCCCGAAAGGGTGCCGGCGACCTGGCGACGGCGCTCTTTAAGGCGCGGGAACTGCTCGTAGACGCGCTCAAGGCCCGGAGCCACCGTGGACTTGGGCTGCGTGTAGGCGCCCATCTCCAGGTTCTCCTCGACCGTCATCTGCAAAAAGGCGCGACGGCCCTCGGGCACCTGGGCCAGGCCCTTGCCCACCAGTTTATCGGCAGGCGTATGGGTAATGTCCTCGCCCATAAACTTGATGGAGCCGGTCTTGGAACGCAGCAGGCCCGAGACGGTTTTAAGCGTCGTGGACTTACCGGCGCCGTTCGCGCCGATCAGGGCCACGATCTCGCCCTCGTTGACGTTAAAGGAGATGTCCTTGATGGCGTGGATAGCGCCGTACCAGACGTTGATGTTGTAGACGGAAAGCATCGGCTCTGCCATTTAGTTCTCCCCCTTATCCTGCTTGCCCAGATATGCCTCAATTACGGCATCGTTGTTCTGGATCTCCTCGGCCGTGCCCTTGGCGATGACCTTACCAAAGTTGAGCACACAGATGCCCTCGCAGATGTTCATGACGAGCGACATATCATGCTCGATAAGCATAATGGCGATGCCAAAGGTGTCGCGGATCTTGACGATGTTCTCCATGAGCTCCGCGGTCTCGGACGGGTTCATGCCGGCGGCAGGCTCGTCGAGCAGCAGCAGTTTGGGGTTGGTGGCAAGCGCGCGGACGATCTCCAGACGACGCTGGGCGCCGTAAGGCAGCGAGCCGGCCTGCTCGTTTGCCAGGTGCTCCATATCAAAAATGGACAGCAGCTCCATGGCGCGCTCGTGGGCGGCCTTCTCGTGCTTCCAATACGTCGGCAGGCGCAGCACGCCCTCAAAGCCGGAGTAGCGCTCCTGGTTGTGCAGACCGACCTTGACGTTGTCCTCCACCGTCATGGTGTTGAACAGGCGAATGTTCTGGAAGGTACGGGCAATACCCATGCGGTTGACCTGATAGACCGACTTGCCCGAGGTGTCCTCACCGTCGAGCAGGATGGTACCGTGCGTGGGCTGGTACACCTTGGTGAGCAGGTTGAAGACCGTGGTCTTACCGGCACCGTTGGGACCGATCAGACCGGCGATCTCGGTCTTACCGATGGTCAGGCTAAAGTCGTCGACTGCCTTAAGGCCGCCAAATTCAATGCCCAAGTGGATGCACTCGAGCGCCGGGCGCTGGCCCAGGTCGCGGTCGGGAACGATGGCGCCAGAAGGATACGGGACCATCTTGCCCTTGTTGAACTCAAACTTACTGGGCATCGGCTGCCACCTCCTTCTTGGAAGCAAAGCGGTCCTTAATGCGTGCGAAGAACGACTTGAGCTGCGGGTTGTTGGTAAAGATCATGACCAGAATCAGCACGATGGCGTAGATGAGCATGCGGTAGTCCGAGAACTGACGGAGCAGCTCGGGAAGCACCGTGAGCAACGCCGCCGCGATGACGGAGCCGCGCATATTGCCCAGACCGCCCAGGACCACGAATACCAGGATGAGGATGGACGTGTTGAAGTCGAACTTGGTGGCGGAAAGCTGCGAGAAGTTACCGCCGAAGAGGGCTCCGGCAGCACCGGCGAGGGCAGCGGAAACCACGAAGGCGATCATGCGGTACTCGGTGACGGAGATGCCCACGGACTCGGCAGCGATCTTGTTGTCGCGCACGGCCATAATGGCACGGCCGGTACGGCTGCGAACCAGGTTGAGCACGATCACGAGCGCGACCATGACCAGGATGGCACCGGCGAGGAAGGTCGAGTACGTCGACACGCCCGATGCGCCCTGCGCGCCCTTGATGATGGCGGTGCCGTCCTCGAGCAGGTGCAGGTCGTCGATCGTGGAGTTACCTGTGATGTTAAAGATCACATGCAGGCCGCGGGAGTCGACGCCCACGATAAGGCAGGTGACGATCTCTTTGATGATCTCGCCAAAGGCCAGCGTCACGATAGCCAGGTAATCGCCGCTCAGGCGAAGGACCGGGATGCCGATCAAGAAGCCCAGGATGGCGGCAGCGATGGCACCGACCACGATGCTGATGATAAGGCGCACCGGATCGGAGGGAACGGCGCTCTCCAGCGCGACGGCGGTGACGATTCCCGTATAGGCACCGACACTCATAAAGCCCGCGTGGCCCAGCGACAAGTCGCCCGCGATGCCGACGACGAGGTTAAGGGAAATGGCCATGACGATGTAGGCCGTAATGGGAACCAACTGACCGGCGATCATGCGCGGAATCATGTGGTTGGACTGCATAAAGAACACGATGGCGAACGCCACAAGGCACATGGCGTACGTAACAAAGTCGTGACGCGTCTGCTTGTCTTTAAGAAACTTCATAACGCTCACCTACACCTTCTCGGGGACGTACTTGCCCAAGAGGCCGGCAGGCTTGACGAGCAGGACGATGATCAGAACACCAAAGACGATGGAGTTGGCAAGGCTCGTGGAAATGTAGGCCTGCGCCATCGCCTCGATGATGCCGATGAGAATGCCACCGACAAAGGCGCCGGGGATGGAGCCGATACCGCCGAAGACGGCGGCGTCGAAGGCCTTGATGCCAGGCATGGCACCCGTCGTGGGCTGCAGCACCGGCGAGTAGGAGCACAGCAGCACGCCGGCGATGGCGGCAAGGGCAGAGCCGATGGCAAACGTCATCGAGATGGTACGGTTGACGTTGATGCCCATGAGCTGAGCGGCGGCCTTGTCCTCGGACACGGCGCGCATGGCTTTGCCCATCTTGGTCTTACCTGTAAAGAACATCAGACCGGCCATGATAACCAGGCAGGCGACGATGGTGACGAGCGAAACGGCGCTTACATTGAACTTGGCCAAGAACTCCGGCACCTGGAAGGTGACGAGCGAAGTGAAGTTCTTGGGCGTGGCGCCCCACAGAAGCTGCGCGGCGTTCTGCAGGAAGTAAGACACGCCGATGGCCGTGATCAGAACGGCCAGCGGGCCCGCCTGACGCAGCGGCTTATAGGCCAGGCCCTCGATGA
>DBFNYT010000022.1:0-3173 GCA_048425625.1 Collinsella sp.
CCGAGCTCTCCCGCGGCCGCGGCGGCCCGCGCTGCATGAGCATGCCCTTCTGGCGCGAGGACCTCTAAGGTCTTCAAGGACCCGTGCAGGTCTTAACACATACATCTAGCTGCCATTAGATGTCTCCCATTGGGGCGGTGCGGATATTCGCACCGCCCCATTCTTGTATGGGGAGCGTCAACACGATTGGATGACTGCTTTTGTAAGGAGCTTGGCCATGGATATCAAGACGATCGGCGTTGAGGAATGGCTTAACGTTTGGGAGAAGAGCGCTACGTGGGATATCGCCCAGTCGACGATTTCGTCGCTTACCATGGGCGAGCTGCGCGCGCTCGACGATCAAGATGGTGCTACGTTCTACGAGCGCCTGGACCGCGAGAAGATGAACTACGGCTGGATCGAGGGTTCGCCCGACTTTAAGGCCGAGGTCGCCAAACTGTATCGTCGCGAGGTCAATCCCCATCTCATTCTGCAGACCAATGGCTGCACGGGCGCCAATCTCAACGCCATCATGGCTGTAGTCGAGCCCGGCGACCACGTTATCGCCGAGTGGCCTACCTATGCGCCGCTCTACGAGATTCCGCGCACGCTGGGTGCCGAGGTCGAGTACTGGGAGCTTCGCGAGGAGCTCGGATGGAAGCCCGATATCGAGGAGCTCAAGCGCCTGGTGCGTCCCAACACCAAGCTCATCTGCATCAACAACGCATCGAACCCCATCGGAACGGTGCTCGATGCCGATACGCTCGGCCAGATTGCCGAGATCGCCCGCTCGGTGGGCGCCTATGTGCTGTGCGACGAGGTGTACCTGCCGCTTGAGAACACCGAGGACTTTTTGTCGATGGCCGATGTGTACGAGAAAGCCATCGTCACCAACTCGGTGTCCAAGACCTATTCGACGCCTGCTGCCCGCGTGGGCTGGGTTGTGGCAGACGAAGAGGTATCTAATCGCATTCGCACGTACCGCGACTACACCATGATTTGCGGCGGCGTGTTCAACGACGCCCTGGCGACCTATGTGCTCAAGCACAAGGACAAGATCCTCGAGCGTAACCGCAAGATCGTGTTTGGAAACCGCCATATCGCGCAGGCTTGGATTGATACCCAGCATCGCGTTTCCTGGACGGCCCCGCAGGGCGTGTCTACCTCGTTTATCCAGCTTGATATTCCCGAGGACGACGAGGAGTTCTGCAAGCGCCTGCTGGCCGAGAGGGGAGTGCTGTTGGTTCCCGGTAGCCGCTTTGAGCTTCCCTGCGGCGCACGCCTGGGCTACTGCGCGAGCGAGGACGTTCTGCGCGAGGGTCTGAGGCTCCTGGGCGAGGCACTGGCGGAGTTCGATCGCTAGGATTCCGACGGCTCTCAAAGCCGCTCAAATCTGTCTACGATTATCGATAACAGTCCCGTTTCCCATGAGGGGAGCGGGACTGTTTTTCTATACCGAGAAGTCAAGTTGTTACAAATGAGGCCGTAAGGTGAGCCGGTATTCGCTGGGCCTTATACTGAGCTTCCGGTGAACGGTACAAAGCGTCTGGTAAACGGTAATATGCTTACCAGAAATGAATAGGACAAACTTTTTTTTGAATAAAAATGAAAATGGTTGAGACGTGGTATGAATCGCTAATTCTATTCATAGCTTTATTAGAAATATGCAATTTGAGGGTGGTTTAATAAAGTTTAGTTCCATTTGCTATCTGGATTGAAAACGCGTTTAAGCACGTAAATAAACTTTATTAAATCAAAGTGTGCCATGCGTGAAGTATATGTGTATGCCGTTCACCCCTCATATAAAACCGTTCGGGGGCGAGGTGGAAGTATGAACTGATTTTGGATATAAATATGTCGTCAGCAATAACGCCTCACACGGAGGGGCGCTAACGAATCGGCCCTGACAGGGGCCCGAAAGAAAGGTAGGAGGCCATGACGAAAGGTCTGCACGTGCCTTCCGAGATCGGCAAGCTCAGGAAGGTCTGCCTGCACCGTCCCGGCGACGAGCTCCTCAACCTGCCGCCCGACGAGCTCGAGCGACTCCTGTTCGACGACGTCCCGTTCCTGGAGGTCGCACAGCAGGAGCACGACACCTTCGCCCAGATCCTGAGGGACCAGGGCGTGGAGGTCCTCTACCTCGAGAACCTCGTCGCCGAGGTGTTCGACCAGGTCCCCGGCGCCCGCGCCGAGTTCACCGACCAGTACATCGCCGAGGCCGGCATCCGCGGCCAGCACATGCCGCAGATCGTCCGCGAGAAGCTGGACTCCATCGAGGACAACCTCGAGTTCGTCAAGAAGACCATGGCCGGCATGACCAAGGCCGAGATCGACATGCCCCTCACGGCGTCCACGACCCTCGACTCCCTGGTCAACTCCGAGTCCGAGTCCGACCTGATCATCGACCCGATGCCCAACCTCTACTTCACCCGCGACCCGTTCGCGGTCGTCGGCGAGGGCGTCAACCTCAACCGCATGTACTCGGTCACCCGCAACCGCGAGACCCTGTACGGCAAGTACGTCTTCAAGTACCACCCCGACTACAAGGACGTCTCGCTGTACTTCCGCCGCGACTGCCAGTTCCACACCGAGGGCGGCGACGTGCTGA
The DNA here is from genome assembly GCA_048425625.1 of Collinsella sp. Lineage (GTDB taxonomy): Bacteria > Actinomycetota > Coriobacteriia > Coriobacteriales > Coriobacteriaceae > Collinsella. The sequence continues at coordinate 2,588 of DBFNYT010000022.1, forward strand.
ACATCAACGAGAAGACCCTCGCCGTCGGCATCTCCCAGCGCACCCAGGCCGCCGCGATCGACGTCATGGCCCAGAACATCTTCTGGAACTCCGACTCCAAGGTCGAGCGCATCCTGGCCTTCGACATCCCGGTCTCGCGCGCCTTCATGCACCTCGACACGGTCTTCACCCAGATCGACGTCGATAAGTTCACGATCCACCCCGCCATCATGGGCACCCTGCGCGTCTACGAGCTGACCGCCGGCAAGAACCCGGGCGACGTGAACATCCGCCTGATCGAGGACACCCTCGAGCACGTCCTGGAGGACGCCACCGGCGTCGACCAGGTCAAGCTGATCCCCTGCGGCGGCGGCGACCCGATCGCGGCCTCCCGCGAGCAGTGGAACGACGGCTCCAACACCCTGTGCGTCGAGCCCGGCAAGATCTGCGTCTACGCCCGCAACACCGTCACCAACGACGTGCTGTACAAGGAGGGCCTGGACCTTCTCGTCGTGCCCTCCGCCGAGCTCTCCCGCGGCCGCGGCGGCCCGCGCTGCATGAGCATGCCCTTCTGGCGCGAGGACCTCTAAGTCTTTCCGTTTCCGGT
>DBFNYT010000023.1:0-6665 GCA_048425625.1 Collinsella sp.
TACCCTAAGAGCAAACCACCCTTTTTAAGGGTGGTTCTGATTTTACCGGGCGTAAATGACTCATTTACACCAGACGATCTTATCGTTTTTGGTATTGAGCTTTTATTTAAAGAAAATAAATCGAATAACAAGGGCAACTGCTATGACCGCAATGATCAAAAGCAGGATTGTCAGTCGATGCTGCTTGCGTCGTTTACTTGTCGAAACGAAGATTGATTTTCCCTGTTTTGGCGTTTCGAGATAGCGAGCCGAATGCGTCAAGGTTTGCTTTGGTCGAGGACCTCTTTGTCGATGAGTGGCGGATGCTTTCATCGGCTCATCACTAGCTGCGCTGTTTTTAGATAATGGTGCGTCTTTCAGATATACAGGGTCTCCCGAGGCGACGCCCATATGTTTACGTCCCGTTTGGGCATCCTTGAGCGTTTGATATCGATTTCTCGTCACATACTCGGGCTCCGGATCATTAATGGGCTCTTGCGAGATGTGGGGGCGATGGAACCGCGGCGGCTGCGTGGAAGTATCTTCCCCCTGCGTCAGCATAAACATTTTGTTCTGGTTTTGGTCGTCCATGATGCCCTTTAGCTCGTTACCAACAACGTGTACGCGCTCATTGTAAGCCCCTTGCTATTTGTAGCTGCGAACATACTTGTTATTTAAGCTCTGGTTCAAAGAACCTTAACCTTATTAAAACCTGAGTCAAACACACTTAGATATGCTTATAGTACTGGACTCAAAAAACTTTATAGTCGATGTATATATGAGCACTGGGTGGGCATATATAAGAGCGTCAAAAGAAGTCCCGGTCACCTAGAAGATGACTCGGCAGTCCTTAAAAGGAGTGGTAAACATGGCAAGCATGGTTCCTTATCGTTCGGTTTTTGGCGTTCGTCCTTCTGCTAGCTCGCTGTTCGATCTGTTTGATGATATGACCGACCTTGCAAACAACTCGATTGCTTCCAAGGCGTTTCCCGTTGACGTTGAGGATAAGGGCGACGGCTATGAGGTCAAGGCCTATCTGACCGGTGTCGCCAAGGACGATATCGATGTCGAGCTCAATGAGGGCCGTCTGTCCATTAGCGTGAATGTCGAGGAAGACGAGGAGAACGAGGGCAAGAACTTCCTGCAGAAGGAGTTCAGCTCGTACAGCGCGACGCGTGGCGTGTATCTAAAGGACGCTTCGAGCGAGGGCCTCTCGGCTAAGTACGCTGACGGCATCCTGACCGTTACGGTTCCCAAGATCGTCGAGAAGAAGAACGTTACGAAGATCTCCATCGACTAACTTCGTTGGTGTTCTGCGCTATTAAAAGACAGCAAAAGGGGCTGGGAAGCGATTCTCGGCCCCTTTTGCTGTCTAGGACAGTCTATTGAATGGTTGCCGGCTGATACTGACTCGCAGGGCGTATCGAGAGTTTTCGCGATCCTTGGAGAAGGGTTGCGGAGCTGCCGACCTCGTCATCCAGGGTTGCGGCTAGAGCTTTGGCATAGCTTTTGACGGTAAGGCTCGGACGATTGTTATCTTGGCTGATATGCATGGCAATGAGCTGTTCGGTGCGATCGGTAACAAGTTCGCGCGCGGCTTCGGCGGCTTGGTCGTTGGAGAGGTGTCCCCTTGCAGACAGGATACGCTCCTGAAGAAAGCGGGGATATTCTCCCTCGCGCAGCATGGCCACATCGTGGTTGCTTTCGAGCGCGAGGACTCGACAATCTTTGAGGGTGTTCATGGCCTGGCTCGATAGCTCTCCGGTGTCGGTGGCAAAGCCGATGGAATCATCGAGGGCGTCGAATCGATAGCCGACTGGATTGATGACATCGTGTGATGTTGAGTAGGTTTGCACGTGGATGCCGGCAATGGACAGGGTGTCACCGGGATCGAATTCCTCGACAGGCAGATGCGAGAGATTTTCTTTGATCGAAAGTGTGCCCCTGCTGGCAAAGAGGGGACCGTGCCAGTGCTTGCACCAGACATCGAGACCCTTGATGTGATCGCTATGCTCATGAGTAATGAGAAGAGCCGAGACGTTGTCTGCCGAGAGCCCCAGTTCTGCCATGCGCTTTAATGTCTCGCGGCGAGAAAGACCGTCGTCAATCATGATGAGCCCCCGGGGGCCTTCGATGAGTGCGCAGTTGCCTTTTGAGCCGCTGCCAAGGATATGAAGGTGCAGACGAGACATAAGATTCCAAAGGATACAATGGGTGCGAACGAATAGAGGAGGAAGCAAATGCCAACGGTATCTCAGCATTATGGACACCATGCCACATCGTGGGCCGATGATAAAGTCCTGGCAACGCGGCAGACGGCTGCCCCCGTGGTGCTCATGGTATCAGGTGGTGCGGACTCGACGGCTTTGCTCCTTATGGCGTGCACATCAAAGCTGGATATTCTGGATGGGCGTGGTGTAGCCTCCATCGCGCGCGAGCGGCTGCACGTGCTGCATGTGAACCATCATCTACGCGGCGAGGCGTCCGATGGCGACGAGGCCTTTGTGCGCGGCCTATGCGCACAATATGGCTTGCCGCTGTGTGTTGAGCATGCCTATTTTGATGATGAATCGGGCAATATCGAGGCGGCTGCCCGCGAGGTGCGCTATGCCGCGGCGCGGAGGTATGTTCGCGAGCTCTGCGCCCAGACGGGGGCACCGCGAACGGCGGCTCGTATCTGCACCGCGCACACGTCTTCGGATCGCGCGGAAACGTTTTTGATGAACGCGATTAAGGGTTCGGGGCCCGCTGGTCTATCGAGCATTCCTCGCCGGAGGAATATCGTGGTGCGTCCCTTGCTCGACCTGACTCATGATGAGCTCGTGGGCTATCTGCAGGTGCATGGTCAGCCGTGGCGAGAGGACGAGAGCAACGAGGACGTGTCGTACTTGCGCAACTACGTGCGCCATCGAGTGATGCCGGTGGTGGCGCAGCGCAACGCGAGCGTCTGTAAGACGATTGGCGCCGCCTGCGAGATCTTAGGCGATGAGGACGCCTTTCTTTCCCAGCTTTCCGCACAGGCGTTTCGAAGCTGCCTGCGCAAGGAGGCGGCGGGTGCACTGGTCCTTGACGCTCGCCGACTGGCCGCGGCCGAGGTGGTGATTGCTCGGCGCATGGTGCGACTGGCAATTAAGCGTATCGACCCAGACGCTCGCCCGGAGATGCGGCATGTGGAGCGCGTGCTTGCCTGTGTTGCCGAAGGCTCGGGTTCGGTCACGCTGCCGGCGGGAATCGATGCGCGCGTGGAGTTTGGCATGCTGTCATTCAAGGCCCCGGCGGCGCGCGAGGGGTTAGTTGCCGATTGGGTCACCATTCCCGGTCGATTGCCGCTGGGGGCGGGCCGCATCCTGGTGGCAGAGCCGATAGCCGTCGAGCCGGGGTGTGATATTGTGCGCCGTGCCCGCGAACTTGCGGGTGCCGGAGGGGTGGTCGCTATGGTGGATGCAGCGACGCTGGGCTTTGCCGATCGCGATAGCGAACGGATGCTCGCCGGCTCGCGCGGGGAGATTCCCGCCGAGGCGCGTTTGGCGCGTCTGTGGGTAGACGGTCCCGCGCCGGGGGATGTGATGTGTCCGTTGGGCATGAGTGGGCGAAGTAAGAAGGTGTCCGACCTGCTCAACGAGGCTCGTATTCCCGTTTCTGAGCGCGCAGGCGTTCCTGTGGTGAGAACGGCTCCGGGAGGTGCCGTAGTATGGGTCGCAGGCGTTCGCACAGACGAGCGTTTTAAATGCACGGCCGCAACGCGCGTGGCGTATCTGCTTCGCGTGGTCGATGCGGAATAGCGTTCCACGTCAGCTATTCTGTGCGACGTTGACGGTATTCCCGCGCTGATGGCGTACGGGCTGGAAAATATACCCCGTGCGCTGCTAGAATGTGAAGTTCGCGTCCATACGGCGGTGTGTGGGCGATAAGCACAAGAAAGGGTTGTCATGGCTTCTCAACATCCGGATATCGAGAAGGTTCTGTTTACGCAGGAGGATATCGACGGTATCGTCTCTCGCCTAGGTGAGCAGATTACTCGCGACTACGCGGGTAAGGATCTGGTGCTGATTGCGGTCCTGCGCGGCGCCGTGGTCTTTATGGGCGACCTGATGCGCAAGATCGAGCTGCCGACCAACATCGATTTCATGGCTGTTTCGAGCTATGGCGACGGTGTGAAGTCCTCGGGTATCGTGCGTATCATTAAGGACCTGGATATCGACATCCGCGGTCGCGACGTGCTGATCGTCGAGGACATTCTGGACTCGGGCCTGACGCTCAAGTATCTGATGAAGAACCTCGAGAGCCGCAAGCCCGCTTCTCTGGAGGTCGCCGCCTTCCTGTGGAAGGACGTTGAGGACCGTACCTCGGCCATCACGCCCAAGTATGTTGGAACCCATTGCCCCGATGCCTTTGTGGTGGGCTACGGCCTCGATTATGCCGAGCGCTATCGTAACCTTCCGTATCTGGGCATTTTGAAACCGGAGGTTTATTCGTAAGATGCCCGACGACCGTAACGATAACAATTCCCAGACTCCCCGGGAGCCTAAGATCCCGGGGGTGCCCGGAGGCAAGAAGCCCACGCGTACGGGCTGGCTGTATTTTATTTTGGCTTGCGCGCTTCTGGGCTACGCCTTCTTTAACATGGGCTCCGGCTTTGCCAATTCCAGCAATACCGTAAAGCTCGCAACGAGCGAGATGGTCAACGCCATTAAGCAGGATCGCGTCGAAGATTTGACCTATACGGTTCAAGACGGAAGCGTGACGGGTCATTACTGGAAGACGAAGAAGGACAAGGGCGATACGAGCGAGCTCAAGGGCTTCTCCTCGACCTATGTCGGCTCCGATTCGCTTGCCGAGCTTATGGCGGAGCACCCCGATACCAAGTACATCGTCAACACCAATGACCCCGATTTTTGGGGCGACTTGGCGATGAGCGTGCTTCCGACGATTGCCCTGATCGCCATCATGTTCTACTTTATGCGCCAGATGATGGGCGCCAACAACAGGAACATGCAGTTTGGCAAGACCAACGCCAAGACCAACGAGGCCACGCGCCCCAAGGTCAAGTTTGAAGACGTTGCCGGCGTGGACGAGGCAGTCGAGGAGCTCGAGGAGATTCGTGACTTTTTGAGCGATCCGGATCGCTATCGCAAGCTGGGCGCCAAGATCCCGCGTGGCGTGTTGCTGGTGGGCCCTCCGGGTACCGGCAAGACGCTGCTGGCCAAGGCCGTTGCCGGCGAGGCGGGCGTGCCGTTCTTTAGCATCTCGGGTTCCGACTTTGTCGAGATGTTCGTGGGTGTCGGCGCCAGCCGTGTGCGCGACCTCTTTAAGGAGGCCAAGTCCCAGGCCCCGTCGATCATCTTCATCGATGAGATCGATGCTGTGGGACGCCAGCGCGGAGCTGGCTTGGGCGGAGGTCACGACGAGCGCGAGCAGACGCTCAACCAGCTGCTGGTTGAGATGGACGGTTTTGAGGAGAGCGAGTCGGTCATCCTGATTGCTGCGACCAACCGTCCTGACATCTTGGATCCGGCATTGCTGCGTCCCGGTCGTTTTGACCGTCAGGTCACGGTCGACCGTCCGGATGTGAAGGGCCGCGAGCAGATTTTGCGCGTGCATGCCGAGAACAAGCCGATGGACGAGGACGTGAAGTTTGAGAAGCTCGCCCAGATGACCGTTGGCTTCACCGGCGCCGATCTGGCAAAACTGCTCAACGAGTCTGCGCTGCTGGCCGCTCGCCGTCATCGTTCCGTGATCTCGATGGACGAGGTCGAGGAATCGATGGAGCGCGTGATTGCCGGACCGCAGCGCAAGGGTCGCGTGATGACCGAGGCCGAGCGCACCACGATTGCCTACCACGAGAGCGGTCACGCCCTGGTGGGCCACATCCTGGAGCACTCCGATCCGGTCCACAAGATCTCGATTGTCAGCCGCGGTCAGGCCCTGGGCTACACGCTGCAGCTTCCGCAGGAGGACCACTTCCTCAAGACCAAGAACGAGATGCTCGACGAGCTTGCCGTGTTTTTGGGCGGTCGCGTTGCCGAGGAGCTCATGTGTGACGACATCACGTCGGGCGCGAGCAACGACCTGGAGCGCGCGACCAAGATGGCGCGCGAGATGGTCACGCGCCTGGGCATGAGCGAGGAGCTTGGAACGCAGGTGTTTGGTGAGGCGCAGCATCAGGTATTCCTGGGCCGCGACTATGCCGATCATCAGGATTACTCCGAGGAGACGGCGCGCCGCATCGATATCGAGGTTCAGCGCATTATGCGTGAGGCCCATCGTCGTGCGGCCGAGATTTTGGATGCCCGTCGCGATCAGCTTGACCTGATGGCGAAGGTGCTGCTTGAGCGTGAGACCGTCGAGGGTGACGCCGTAAACGCCCTGCTCGACAACAAGTGGAACGCCTACCTTGAGCGTGAGGGCGATATCCTGGCGGCCAAGGAGGAGCGCAATGCCAAGGCGGCCGGCATGCCGGCCAAGAAGCGTGCGCCTCGCATGAGCGAGGAGGAGCTGGCGGCCGATGCCGCCGCATTTGCGCAGGCGGCTATGCAGGAGGATGCCGACGCCGCATCCGATGATGCTGACGATGACCATGCCGTCGCCGAAGCCGACGCCGACACCGACGCCGACAAATAGTCTTTGTGGCGAAAGCCTCCGCGGGGAAACCTGCGGAGGCTTTTTTTGAGCGATATTGGGCCATC
>DBFNYT010000024.1:0-11687 GCA_048425625.1 Collinsella sp.
CAATCAAATATATTGCGGGCGGGCACGCGGCCCCGTCGGCTTTACGACAGCGCCACGCCGCCGAGCCAGCCCCAACGCACGCCAGAGCCAGTACCATAGAAGCTAATAAACGAATCAAGCGACTTAGACGTAATGGCGCCCTCGTTGCTCATAACGATGCCGCCGCCAACGTAGATACCCACATGACCGTAGATAAGGCCCGGAGCACCCGTGCCGCTGTGCGAGGAATCGGCCACGATCATGCCCACCTGCAGCGCCGAGCGGTCGGAGCTATAGCACCAGGCGTTGAACATGTCACACGCGTTGCCGCCAAAATAGCCCACGCCGGCATTGCGGAAGACGTTGGTAACCCAGGCAGCACACCAACCCTGGCCGGGAGAAGGCGTCGAGTAGCACGCATTGACGACGGCCTGCTGCTTGCCCGAACCGCCCGTCTGTTGCGGGGTGCCGCCGGCATACGAGCCGCCACCCGAGCTCGAGCCACCCGAAGAAGAGCCCGTGTTCGCAGAGGCCGCGGCTGCCGCAGCCGCCTTCCTAGCGGCCTCCTCGGCCTGGGCGGCAGCGAGGATCTCGGAATCGCGCTGAGCCATGAGCTCCTTGACGTCGTCGGAAAGACCGTTCAGCACGGTCTGGACTTCTTGCTGCTTGGCCTGCATATCCTGCATCTGAGCCGTCTGCTGGTCCTTGAGTTTCTCCAGGTCGGCCTTTTGTGCTTCGAGCTCGGTCTTCTGTGCGTCGAGCTCAGCCTGAATCGTCTGGATATCCTCGATGGCATCGCGGTCGCTCTTGTTGATCTTCTCAACGTAATGCGCGTTGGCGACGAGTTCCTCAAACGAGCCAGAGGCCAGCAGCAGCGACAGGATGTTCGTGCCGCCGGACTTGTAGCTGGCGGCCACGCGATCGGAAAGGTCGTTGCGCTTCTTCTTGAGCTCGGCCTTCTTTTCATCGATCTGGGCCTGCGTGTCGTCAATCTTGCCCTGGACATTCTCGATGTCGTTGAGGGTCTGGGCATTCTTGTTGGCCAGCGCCGCATACTCATTTGCGATGCTGTCGAGCTGGGCCTGAACCTCGTCGAGCTGGGCCTGGGCGGCATTCAATTTATCGGTGGTTTCTTTGGAAGCCTCCGCCGCATGGGCGCGAGTGGGCAGGCCAAAAAGAACTGCCGCAGAAGCGGCGCCGAACAGGGCCTTGAGGGCAGTGCGGCGCGAGAGCTCCTGGGAAAGGATGGAATCGCTGTTTGGTGACATATGTACTCCGTTACATGCTTATTTATATGTCGCTCAACTCATACATATTAGCGTACATATGGCGCGTCCCAACGATTTCCACGAACGGCAGGAAACTGCAAGGTCGGCGGCTCGTAAGCAATTGTCAAATTTGAGGTAACAATTGAGCAAGCTCTTATATGAGTACGTTAACATAATCCTCTGCTTTTCCTCGGCGCACGATTTGGGCGTCCCTGCCTGCGCTATACTCCCCTGAAGAAGTGTTCCTGATTCGATAGGAGACTACATGTCCAAAGCACTCGACCCCAAAGACACCTGCGTCCTCGTTACCGGTGGCGCCGGCTTTATCGGCTCGCACACCGTCGTTCAGCTGCTCGAGGGTGGTTACCAGGTCGTCATCGTCGATGATCTCTCCAACTCCAGCGCCGTCGCCGTCGACCGCGTCAAGACCATCGTGGGCGACGAGGCCGCCAAGAACCTCACCTTCTACGAGGCCAACGTGCTCGACCGCGATGCGATGAACAAGATCTTCGATACCCATCAGATCGACCGCGTCATCCACTTTGCCGGCTTTAAGGCCGTCGGCGAGTCGGTGAGCAAGCCCGTCGAGTACTACCACAACAACATCGAGAACACCCTGGTGCTCATCGACGTCATGCGCAACCATGGCTGCAAGTCCATCATCTTCTCGAGCTCCTCGACCGTCTACGGCGACCCGGACAACCCGCCCGTCACCGAGGAGGATCCTAAGAAGCCCGCGACCAACCCCTATGGTTGGACCAAGTGGATGATCGAGCAGATCCTTATGGACGTCCACACCGCCGACCCCGAGTGGGACGTCGTACTGCTCCGTTACTTCAACCCCATTGGCGCTCATCCGTCGGGCCTGATCGGCGAGGACCCCAAGGGCATCCCCAACAACCTGGTGCCTTACGTCGCCCAGGTCGCCGTCGGTAAGCTCGAGGCCGTTCAGGTCTTTGGCAACGACTACCCCACCCCCGACGGCACCGGCGTGCGCGACTACATCCACGTGTGCGATCTGGCCTCTGGTCACGTTGCCGCCCTTAATTGGATGAACGGCAAGACCGGCGTCGAGATCTTTAACCTGGGCACCGGCACCGGCACCTCGGTACTCGAGGTCGTCGCCGCCTTCTCCAAGGCTTGTGGCAAGGAGCTGCCCTACGTGATCCGCGAGCGCCGCGCCGGCGACATCGCTGCCAACTGGTGCGATGCCTCCAAGGCCGAGCGCATGATGGGCTGGAAGGCCCAATACGACATCGCGGACATGTGCCGCGATAGCTGGAACTGGCAGAGCCACAACCCCAACGGCTTCGCCGACGCCGAGTAGCAAAAACCTACATACCGCTCTTGCCCCGATCTCACGTTGTGAGGTCGGGGCTTTTTCATGGCATGTAACCATTCGCCGAAAATCGACCAACTTTTTTATCTTGCCTGTACATGTTTAAACAACATGTTTTACAATAGGCGTATCGAATCAGAACATCGGAGGCGGACTGCACACCCATCGGCAGGCCGACCCCACAACAAGAAGGTTGGTGAGCGCATTCATGGAGCGTGCAAGCGGCGTCCTCATGCCCGTCTCATCTCTGCCCGGACCATACGGAATCGGCGGCTTTGGCTGGAATGCCTACGACTTCGTCGATTTTCTCGCCTCGTGCAAACAACATTACTGGCAGATTCTGCCCCTTACGACGACCAGCTATGGCGATTCGCCCTATCAGTCGTTCTCGGCCCGCGCAGGCAACCCCAACTTTATCGACTTTGCCGAGCTTATCGAGACAGGGTATCTGGAGCAGCGCGATATCGATGGCGTGTACCTGGGATCCGACCCCAGCAATGTTGACTACGGTGCTATCTTTGGCGGCCGCCGTCAGATTCTCGACCGCGCCGCCGAGCGCTTTGCTGCCGACAAGCCGGCCGATTTCGATGACTTTATCCAGGCCAACGAGGACTGGCTCATCCCCTACTGCGAGTTCATGACCGTCAAAGAGGAGTGCGGTCTCAAGGCGTTTTGGGAGTGGCCCGCGGAGCTCCGCACCCGCGGCGAGGCTTCCGCCAAGGTCTGCACCGACCATCCGGCGCGTATGCTCTACCACCAGATGACGCAGTACTTCTTCGATCGCCAGTGGAGCCGCCTCAAGGCCTATGCCAACGAGCGCGACATTCTCATCATCGGCGACCTGCCCATCTATGTCTCGCGTGACTCCGTCGAGATGTGGGCGACACCCGAGCTCTTTAAGATCGACGCCGCCGGCAATCCCGTGAGCGTCGCCGGCACGCCGCCCGACCAGTTCTCGGCCACCGGCCAGTACTGGGGCAACCCCATCTACGACTGGGACGCCATGGAGTCCGACGGCTTCTCCTGGTGGGAGGGCCGCATTCGCGCCGCCCTCGACATGTACGACGTCATCCGCCTGGATCACTTCCGCGGCTTCGAGGCCTATTGGGAGGTGCCGTTCTCCTCGCCCGATTCGTCCTACGGTTCGTGGACGCAGAGTCCCGGCCTCAAGTTCTTCAAGACGCTCGAGGAAAAGCTCGGCACGCTGCCCATCATCGCCGAGGACCTGGGTTTCCTCACTCCCGGTGTCATCGACATGCGCGACAACTCGGGTTTCCCCGGCATGAAGATCCTGCAGTTCGCCTTTGAGGGCACCAACTCGTACTACCTGCCGCATAACTACATCGCCAACACCGTCGCCTATGTGGGCACCCACGACAACGAGACGGCGCGCGGCTGGTTTGAGGGAACGGCCACCCCGCGTCAGCGCGAGCAGGCAGCCCTGTACACCCATCAGCAGGCCGGCGAACCCATGGCAGATGCACTCAATCGCACCATCGCCGCCAGCGTGAGCGACACGTGCATCTACACCATGCAGGACCTGCTTAACCTGGGCAATGAGGCGCGCATCAACACCCCTGCCACCCTGGGCGGCAACTGGACCTGGCGCATGCTCGACGGCGCCATCACCCGCGAGCTCGAGCACAAACTCACCGACTGGACCGAGACCTACTTCCGCATCCCGTCGGAAGCCGAAATCGAGCTTCCTCAATAGGAGCTACCGCGCCCGACCCCTCCCCACCGTGCGGACGCGCTTGCTTTTCCCGCGCGAGGCCACCCCAATCCCCTCGCGCGGGATTCTTTTGAATTTCTGACATGTAGTCAACTCACCACAGGAGGAAACATGCCCCGCATCAATCTCGCGGATCTTGCCGAGCAGTCCTTTGGAACTTCGCTCGAGCAACTCGATGACCGCCGCATTTACAAACTGCTGGTCAAGCTCGTGCAGGAGCGCTCTGCCGCCTGCCCGCTCAACAACGGCAAGAAAAAGCTCTATTACATTTCCGCCGAATTTTTGATCGGCAAGCTGCTCATCAACAACATGATCGACCTCGGCATCTACGACGAGGTTAAGGACCAGCTCACCACCGCAGGCCACGACCTCAACAAGATCGAGGAGTTCGAGGTCGAGCCGTCGCTCGGCAACGGCGGCCTGGGCCGCTTGGCCGCGTGCTTCCTGGATTCCATCGCCACGCTGGGCTTGACCGGCGATGGCGTGGGCCTCAACTATCACTACGGTCTGTTCCGTCAGCGCTTTGTCGACAACCAGCAGAAGGCCGTCCCCGACGAGTGGCTCGGTGAGCAGGACATCCTAGTCGACGATGACCGCTCCTACACCGTCGAGTTCGGCGATTTTGCCGTTACCTCCAAGCTCGTCAACATCGACGTGCCCGGTTACGGCCAGCCCACCAAGAACCGCCTGCGCCTGTTCGACCTGGCGAGCGTCGACGACGGCCTGGTCCCCGGCAGCTCCATCGACTTCGACAAGACCGAGATCGCCAAGAACCTCACCTTGTTTCTCTACCCCGACGATTCCGACGAGCAGGGCCGCCTGCTTCGCATCTACCAGGAATACTTCATGGTGAGCAACGCCGCCCAGCTCCTGATCGACGAGGCCATCGAGCGCGGTAGCAACCTGCACGATCTGGCCGACTACGCCGTGGTCCAAATTAACGACACGCACCCCACCATGGTCATCCCCGAGCTCGTTCGCTTGCTCACCACCGAGCATAGCATCGAGTTTGACGAGGCCGTGACCATCGTACGCTCCATGGTCGCCTACACTAACCACACGATTCTTGCCGAGGCGCTCGAGAAGTGGCCGCTCGCCAGCCTGCAGAAGGTCTCCCCTGCCATCGCCGACATTATCGTCAAGCTCGATGAGATCGCGAAGGCCGAGCACGATGACCCGCGCGTCGCCATCATCGACGAATACGACACCGTCCACATGGCCCACATGGACATCCACTTTGGCTTCTCCATCAACGGCGTAGCCGCCCTCCACACCAAGATCCTGGAGGACACCGAGCTTCATCCGTTCTACGAGATCTATCCCGAGAAGTTCTCCAACAAGACCAACGGCATCACCTTCCGCCGCTGGATCCATGGGGCCAACCCCGCGCTCGCCAGCCTGCTCGACGATGTGATCGGCACCGACTGGCGCAGCACCGGCGATCTGAGCAAACTCGCCAAGTTCGCCGACGACAAGGATGTTCTTGAGCGCCTGGCCGCCACCAAGACCGAGGCCAAGGCCATCATGCGCCAGTTCATGGCGCTCGAGCAAGGCGTGACTATCCCGTCCAACGCCATCATCGATGTTCAGGTCAAGCGTATCCACGAGTACAAGCGCCAGCAGATGCTCGCACTCTACATCATCTGGAAGTACCTCGATATCAAGAACGGCAACAGACCTAAGCACCCCGTCACCATCATCTTTGGCGGCAAGGCGGCGCCTGCCTACACTATCGCGCAGGACATCATCCATCTGATCCTGACGCTGTCGCAGTGGATTGCAAACGACCCCGACGTGGCTCCCTACCTGCAGGTTGTCATGATCGAGAACTACAACGTCACTGCCGCCGAGCGCGTGATCCCCGCCGCTGACATCTCCGAGCAGATCAGCCTGGCCTCCAAGGAGGCGAGCGGCACCTCCAACATGAAGTTCATGCTCAACGGCGCCCTAACCCTGTGCACGCTCGACGGTGCCAACGTGGAGATTGCCGAGCTCGTGGGCGACAAGAACATCTATACCTTTGGTGCCTCGTCCAAACAGGTCGAGCAGCTCTACGCCGACGGCACCTACAACGCCGGTGCGCTCTACCGCAAGCCCGGCATTAAACTGCTGGTGGACTTCATCACCAACCCGGCCTTTATGGCAACCGGCAACGCCGAGCGCCTGCAGCGCCTGCACGACGACATTAAGGGCAAGGACTGGTTTATGGCCCTGCTCGACATTGAGGAGTACATCCAGACCAAGGAGCGCGTGCTGGCCGACTACGAGGACCAGGACGCCTGGATGCGCAAGGCGCTCATCAATATCGCCAACGCCGGCACCTTCTCGTCCGACCGTACGATCTCCCAGTACAACGACGAGATCTGGCACCTGAGCTAGCTCATTCCCCTTACCCATCCTCTTGAGAAACGGAGTCGTGGCAACACGTCTCCGTTTTTTGTGCCCGCACGTTACCCTGTGATCCGACTCGGCCAAACAATCTCGATCCGTAGCAATTACTCAACCAAAACGGTCCCAGCCGTTACAGATTGAGACATACCGGCCCCTCCCCTTGGGTTTATCTCAATCTGTAACATCTAGCAGGTGTAATTCGCCTTTGGTGTTACAGATTTAGATGAAATGGTTAGCTCAGCGGAACCGTCTCGATCTGTAACATCTAACGTCCGAAATCGGCCCTACCTGTTACAGATCAAGACAAACTGACAGACGGAAAGCCCCAACACAAAGAAAGGCTCCCCTCTCGCCCAGTGGACGGGAGGGGAGCCTCATATGTGACCGCGGCAAAAGGATGGCAATACCGCAGTCGCCCAAAGGAAGGGCCTAGATACACCGGGCCTAGATAAGGTTCTTGCCCGAGGCCTTATCGAAGAGGTGGGTCGCGTTCTTCTCGAACTTGAACCAGATGGGGTCGCCCGCCTTGAGCGCACCCTTGGCCTCAAGGTCGACAACGGGAATGATCAGGACGAACTGGCCATCGGGAGCAGTCACGTGGACATGCTCGGTCGAACCCATGAGCTCGGTCACCTCGACGGTACCCTGGAGCGCGCCCTCCTCGTCCTTGTCGGCAAGCAGAATCTGCTCGGGGCGCACGCCAGCCGTGATCTCCTTCACGTCGCCGCCGTCCCAGTTGAGGGCAAGCTGAGCGCAGGTCTCGGGGGCGAGCGCCACGTTCATATCCTCGGTCTTGACGGTAAAGCCGTTGCCCGAGCGCACCAGCTGGGCATCGAAGAAGTTCATCTGCGGCACGCCGATGAAGCCGGCGACGAAGATGTTCGCGGGATGGTTGAAGACCTCCTGCGGGGTGGCGATCTGCTGGACGACGCCGTCCTTCATGACCACGATACGGTCACCGAGGGTCATAGCCTCGGTCTGGTCGTGAGTAACATAAATGAACGTGCCCTTGATCTCGTGGCGCAGCTTAATGAGCTCGGCACGCATCTGGTTACGAAGCTTGGCGTCCAGGTTGGACAGCGGCTCGTCCATCAGGAAGACCTTGGGGTCACGCACGATGGCGCGGCCGATAGCGACACGCTGGCGCTGGCCGCCGGAGAGCGCCTTGGGCTTACGGTCGAGGTACTCGGTAATGCCCAGAATCTCGGCAGCAGAACGAACCTTGCGGTCGATCTCGTCCTTGGGAACCTTCTTGAGCTCGAGCGTAAACGCCATGTTCTCGTACACCGTCATATTGGGGTACAGAGCATAGCTCTGGAACACCATGGCAATGTCGCGGTCCTTGGGCGCCACGTCGTTGACGCGCTTGCCGTCGATGAGCACGTCGCCCGAAGTGATGTCCTCCAGGCCAGCGACCATGCGCATCGTCGTGGACTTGCCGCAGCCAGACGGGCCAACGAGAACGACAAACTCCTGGTCATGCACGGTGAGATTAAAGTCCTCCACCGCGAGCACGCCGTCCTCGGTAACCTTGAGGTTGTGCTTCTTCTCCTCGGTCTTCTTCTTTTTGCCAAAGAAGCCCTTCTTTTTGGACTCGGTGTTGGGATACACCTTCTGAACATGCTTGAGAACGATCTCGGCCATGTCTCTACCTTTCGATATGCGGCGCCATGTTGAGGGCGCCGCAGAAACGTGCAAAACAGTTACGGCATCAGCCCTTGACGGCACCTGCCACCACACCGTCGATGATGTACTTCTGGCAGAGGATGTACATAATGACGATGGGGATAACGACCATCATGATGCAGGCCATCATGGGGCCGAGCTCGACGTGGCCGTAGCCGCCGCGGAAGTACTGGATCAAGATAGGAATGGTCTTGTACTTGGTGGAGTCGAGCGTAAGGTAGGGCAGCAGATAGTCGTTCCAGACCCACATGGTCTCGAGGATGCCGACCGAAAGATAGGTGGGCTTCATGATGGGAAGGACGATCTTAAAGAACACCTGGACCGGGTTGCAGCCGTCAATCATGGCCGCCTCCTCGATCTCGAGCGGGATGTTCTTTACAAAGCCGGCGAACATAAAGACCGCCAGGCCCGCACCAAAGCCCAGATAGATAAAGCAGATGTTGAACGGCGTGTTGAAGCCGATGCGGTCCGCCAAATTGGACAGCGTGAACATGAGCATCTGGAACGGTACAACCATCGAGAACACGAACAGGTAATAGAAGAAATTCGAGATCTTGCTGTTGACACGAACCACGTACCAAGCGCACATGGAGCAGCACACCAAGATCAGCACGACCGACGTGACCGTGATGATGAGCGAGTACATAAATGCCGAGGCAAAGCCCTGCTCGTTAAGGGCGTGCATGTAGTTTGCGAGGCCGTTGAACGTCTCGGGCGTGAGCAGATCGAATGCCGTGGTGGTGCTGATTGCGGTCGCTTTCTTAAAGGAATTGAGCGCAATCATGAACACGGGGTAGATCCATGCGAGCGACAGAATCGTAAAGAAAATCGAGAGCGCGCGGTTAATAGCCTTATCGCGTTTCATTACTGCTGCACCTCCTTGGACCTCGTGGCCTTAAGCTGGATCATAGAAATAGCGACGACCAGAATGCAGAAGATGACTGCCTTGGCCTGGCCAATGCCCTGCCATGCGATGCCGGCACGCGAGTAGAACGTGTTGTAGATGTTCAGGGCGAGCATCTCGGTGGAGTGCGCGGGGGCACCACCGGTAAGGGCGAGGTTCTGGTCGAACAGCTTAAAGCCGTTGGTGATGGACAGGAACAGGCAGATGGTGATCGTCGGCATCAGGTTAGGGATCTTAACCTTCCAAAACGTCTGCCATGCCGTGGCACCGTCGACCTTGGCGGCCTCGATGTAGTCGGACGGAATAGACTGCAGACCAGCGATGTAGATGATCATCATGTAGCCGACCTGCTGCCACAGGGTCAGGATGATAAGGCCCCAGAAGCCAGCAGCAGAGTTAAGGGCGATGAGCTGGGCGCCCACGTTGGAGAGCAGGCAGTTGATCAGAATCTGCCAAATGTAGCCCAGCACGATGCCGCCGATCAGGTTAGGCATAAAGAAGATCGTACGGAAGATGTTGGTGCCCTTGAGCGCTTTGCGGGTGAGCGCCTGCGCGATGGCGAGGGCAATCACGTTGATGAGCACCGTCGACAGGAAGGCAAACGCCACCGTAAAGAAGAACGACGTGGCAAACTGCGGATCGGACAGTGCGCGCACGTAGTTCTCGATACCGACAAAGTGCGTATTGTTGATGGTAATAAACTGGCAGAACGAGAGATAGAAGCCCTGGATAAAGGGGATCACGAACCCGATCATAAACGCCAGGCACGTGGGCAGCATAAAGAGCGGCCACCAGCGCTTGAGTGCTTTGCCCATAGAAGGGTCCTTTCAATATGCAGGGGGCGGGCAAACCAACGTCTGCCCGCCCCCTGTCGCTAATCAGATAGCTTGGGCAGCAACTACTTACTCGGAAGCAGCCTTCTCGGTCTTCCAGCCATCGACGAAGGCGTTCTTGACGCCGTCCCACTTGCTGTTGTCGGCAGCATAGGCGATCAGAGCCTGCTTGAGGTTCTTCTTCCACTCCTCAGAGGGGATGTAGACGAAGTCCCAAGCGACGGTCTTCTTGCCGTCCTTGGCCATGGCGACGGCCTGCTGCGAGAAGACATTGGTGGTTTCCTTGGCGCTCTTGAACGGGGCAGTCAGACCCATCTTGTCAGCGATGATGCTGGTGGCGGTGTCAGAAGTGACGCACCAATACATGAAGTCCTCGGTGGCCTTCTGGGCATCCTCGGAAGCCTGGGAGCTGACGCACCAGTAGTTCTCGCCGCCGGAGCACAGGCCCTGGTTCTCCTCGCCGTCGACACCGATGTAGATGGGCATCATGCCAATCTGATCGTCGGTCATGCCGGCCTTGACGAGGTCAGAGTAGGCCCAGGAGCCGTTCTGATAGAAGACGGCCTTGCCGGTTGCGAACTCGTTGGTGGCGTCGTCGCCGGTCTTGGAGGCAAGCTGCGAAGGATCGCAGGTGGAGTCGGTGATGTACAGGTCGAAAATCTGCTTGAAGTTGTCGAGATACTCGCCCTTGATCTCGTCGTCCTCCTGGTTGTGCTCCTTCTCGAACTCGTAGTAGAGCGGGAGGTTGGCGAGGTGGGTGGTGTAGCGCCAGCTGGAGGAGTCATCCATGCCAGCAGAAGTGAAGGCACCCTCAATGCCAAGCTCGTCCTTGCGGGCCTGGATGTCGTCGGCACAAGCCTTCAGCTTGTCGAAGGAGTTGATGTCCTCGGCCTTGTAGCCAGCCTTCTCGAGCAGCTGCTTGTTGTAGATGATGCCGTAGCTCTCCTGGACCCAGTCGATACCCAGATCCTTGCCATCGGACTGCAGAGCCAGGGAGTCGTCAATGAGCTCACCGCGGAGCTTGGTATCGGACAGGTCGGCGCAGTAATCCTTCCAGTTCTTAAGGCCGGTGGGGCCGTTGACCTGGAACAGGGTCGGAGCGGAGCTCTTGGACATCTCGGACTTGAGCTTCTCCTCGTAGGTGTTGGAGGCAGCGGTCACGATCTTGACCTCGATGCCCTTCTCCTTCTTATAGGCCTTGGCGATCTCCTTCCACTCCTTGTCGACCTCGGGCTTGAATTGGAGGAAGTAGACCTCGGCAGCGTCACCAGAAGCAGAGGAGCCGGAGCCGGCAGAACCACCGCAGCCCACGAGACCCAGACCAAGAACCGCAGCCGCGGAACCAGCAAAGCCCAGGAACTGCCTTCTGCTCATTTCGTTCTTCATTACAATCCACCCTTTCACACCGTGGCGGCACCCTTTGCCGCCGCCTTCGGAGATTGGCTCGGGGACTTTGCCCCTTTTGCTGATTTGTACGATACGCTATTTGGCTAGTTGTTTGAACAAGTATTACTAGAGCGGTAGAAAAACTTCGGTGAACGGTAATTTCAACTTG
>DBFNYT010000025.1:0-16069 GCA_048425625.1 Collinsella sp.
AAGGGCGCGACCAGAAGGTCAGCGCCCTTTCGTTTCACGTCACCTTGTCTCAAATGCGGCCCGCTCGCTGCCGTTGCCAAAACATCGGCGTTGCCTTGCTTCGGGAATGCGGCGGATAGAGACGTTCCTTTTTTGCCGGCAGTTTGGGACACTCCTTACGGGACACCCCCTCCACAGCGCCTATGCCAGCTTGTCGATTTGCCCAATCTCCCAGAGCGGAATGTTGACGAGCGTGCCCTCGTCTCTATATGCCGCTAACGATGTTCTCACGCAGCGCTCGAGCTTGAACTTCTCGCAGGCAATCCTCAGGCTCTTTGCTTTGAGATTCTCTGCCGCCTTGACCTCGAGCGGAAGCACGGTCCCCGCATGGTCGACGGCAAAGTCAGTCTCTGCATTGCCGGAGGAGGATGACCAATACGCGGGAGTATTGCCTTGGAGCAAAAGCTCCTGTGCGACGTATTGCTCGGTCAGCGAGCCTTTGAACTCCGTAAAAACAGCGGGCCCGTTCAGAACAATGGCTGGCGTGAGGCCGGAGAGTGCTCCGAGGATGCCGGTGTCGATGCAGAACAGCTTGAAGCCCGAGAGATCCTCGTAGCTTGTGAGCGGTGCTCTTAGGGCGGAAACACGTGGTACCTTATGAACGATTCCATAGTCCATGAGCCACTGGAGGCTTTCCTCAAAATCGCGTGCGCGCGCCCCGGGACGAAGCGCGCCGTAGACGAACTTCTTGTTTTCCTTTGCGAGCTGGCCGGGAAGGGATTTCCAAACCAGCCTCATGCGCTCGACGATGCGGGCTGGCGCATGCTTGCCAAAATCGGATTCGTAAGCTTCGATGATTTGCTGCTGAAGCCTGCGGGCCTCGATGAAATCGTGGGAGGCGGCGAAAGCGGAGACAACTTCTGGCATGCCACCGACAACGAGGTATTCCTTGAGCAGGCGCTCGAGCTTTTCGGAAACGTTCGCCAGCAGGTCCATGTCTGCGGCAAGGATGGCATCTGCGAGCGGATCGCCATCGATGGCACGAACGAACTCGACAAACCCCATGGGGCGCATGGTAAGCTGGTCGATCTTGCCGACGGGGAACGACTCGTTTTCGCGTCGGAGCGCGAGCCCCATATAGGAGCCGGCTGCCATGATATGGTATTCCGGCGCCAGCTCGTTGAAGTATTTGAGCGAGGTGATGCCACGCGGTGCCTCTTGGATTTCGTCGAAGATGATGAGCGTGTCTGTCGGCGTTATGGTCTGGCCGCGCAGGAGCTCTATCTGGGAGATGATGCGTTTGGGGTCAAGGCTTCCGTCGAACAGCGAGCGTGCGCCCGGTTCGAGCATAAAGTCAAAACGGATGACGTTTTGATACTGCTGGCCTGCGAATTCGTTGAGAAGCCAGGTTTTTCCCGTCTGGCGGGCCCCCTTAAGCAGGAGGGGCTTGCGGTTTGACCTAGATTTCCAAGCGATGAGTTCGTCCATTAGCTGTCGCTGCATACTGCCTCCTAACAATCATGGTTAGTATAAGACCGTTTCGGTCTTTCCATCGAAAAATGTGGGAGTAAACCACGTTTTTCCATCGAATAATGTGTGAGGCAACCACGTTTTTCCATCGAATAATGTGGGAGTTTAGGTCGGCACCTGGGGACGTTCCTTCTCTGCCGGCAGTTTGGAACACTCCTTGTTTTGGTGCAAATTAGCTACCCTTGCATCAGAAAACGGCGCCCGTCGGCGATGTTGCCGGCGGGCGCCGTGGTCGTGTAGGCGCTATTTGTTAAGTGCGTGCGTTCGAGCTCGCGTGCTACAGCGAGTCGATAAAGCGCTGCTGGGCGGCGCGGCCGGCTTCGTCCCACTTAAAGACGCCGGCGTTGTCGAGCACGTGGCCAAACACCACGCCGACCTCCTCGTGCAGGATATCGATGGCGTTGTCGGCCGTAAGCTCGTCGGCGTGGCGAGCAAAGACGTCCTCGGCCCATGCGGCGTGGCTGCGACAAAGGTCATCGCTCTCGAGCGCGTCGGCAAGGTCGTAGCTGGCATCGACCTTGGCCGCCAGCAGGTGCTCGCGGACAGCGCCGAGCTCGGGAACCAGGCGCGGCGGAAGAATGGCCAGGCCCATGACCTCGATCAGGCCGATGTTCTCCTTCTTAATGTGGTGGTACTCGGCATGCGGGTGGAACACGCCCAGCGGATGCTCATCGGTCGTGATGTTGCAGCGAAGCGCCAGGTAGGCCTCGTAAATCTCGCCGCCGGCATTTCCGCGAGAGTCGACGCGGCGGATGACGGGCGTCACGGTGTTGTGCGCCACGCCGTCGGCCGTGTGTGCGATGACGCCAACCGACTCATCGGTCCACTCGCGCCAGGCGAGAATAATCTTCTCGGCGGCGTCGAGCAACTGGGCGCGGTCGTGCGAGCGCAGTCGCAGCACCGAAAGCGGCCACTGCAACACGGTGCCGCTGACCTGGTCAAAGCCGGGCACGCTAAACTGCGAGACCTCGGCGGCATGCATCATGGGGAACTCGTGCGCGCCGCCCTGGAAGTGGTCGTGCGACAGAATCGAGCCGCCCACGATGGGCAGGTCGGCGTTAGAGCCAATAAAGTAGTGCGGGAACAGGTCCACAAAGTCGAGCAGACAGGTCAGGCCCTTGCGGTCGACGTGCATCGGGCGATGCTTGGAGCTCATGGCAATGCAGTGCTCGTTAAAGTACGCGTACGGGCTGTACTGGAAGCCCCAGCGCTCGCCGTCGAGCTCAATGGGGATAACGCGCAGATTCTGGCGGGCGGGGTGAGCGCCGCCGTCGGCTGCAGCGGAGCGTCCAGGGTAGCCCTCGTTTTCGATGCAGAGCTGGCAGGCGGGATACTTCTCGCCCGTGTTTTTGGCGGCACCGGCCGCGGCAATATCGCGCGGGTCTTTCTCAGGCTTCGACAGGTTGATGGTGATCTCGAGGTCGCCCCAGTTGGTGGGGGTACTCCATTTGATGTTGCGCGCGATGGCGGCGCGGCGCACGTAGCCGGCGTCGCAGCACAGACCGTAGAACCAGTCGGTCGCGGCGCGGGGCTCGTTGACGCCCATGCGGCCGTTGAACTCCTCGTTTACAACCGAAGGCCTCGGCATCAGCACGCCCATGATGCGCATGGCGATGCGGTCGCGGCCCGATGCCGTGTCCTCGGCGGCACCGTTGACAACGGCGGCCTCGGAAAGCGCGGCAAGCGTGCCTTCAAGATCAAAGTCGGGGAGTGTATCGGGGTGCAAGAGCGATAGTTTCTCAACCTCGAGCGCCCAGGCCATGTCGAGCGCCGGGCCCGTAGCACCGATGCACTCGAGAATGGTGTTATACGCCCAGATGCGATCGTCCTGGCCGATCATCGATCGGTGGATAGCGTACTCGATCAGGTTCTGCGCGGCCTCGCGCACGTCAGTCATTACAGCCATGCCGCGTAAGCCCCCTTGTCAGAAATCGCGTAGTGGCGGGCAGATCCCTCGCCCAGCCAGCCGTTCATCTTGGCAATGAAGGTGTCGACCAGGTCGAGCGGCACGAAGGCCTGGATGGTGCCACCAAAGCCGCCACCGTGGATACGGACGGCGCCACGGCCGTCGAGCACGTGCTCGGCCAGTGCCAGGGCATACATCGAGGGCTGCTCGGAGCCCAGCTTGGCAACGACATTCTGTAGGTACATGGCAGAGCTGGCGCCGGACTCGCGCGTCAGGACCAGGAACTGATCGATGTCTCCGGCGTTCAGGGCAGCCCAGCGCTTGTCGACCAGGCCGTTTTCGTACCAGTAGTGAACGGCGCGCAGGCAGGCGCGGTCGCCCAGCTTGGCGCGCAGCTCGGGGAGCTTGGCGTCAAAGTCGGCAACGTTTACCTCGCACAGGCGTGCCTTGCCAAACTCGGCAGCGACGTCCTGCATCTCGCGCGGAACGGCGGCGTAGTCGTCGGTGGCGGCCACGTGGTCGGCACCGACCTTAACGAGCACGAGCGCATAACCGTGATCCTCAAAGTTGAGCTCGAGCTTCTGGGTCTTAGGCTGAGCCTGGTCCTCAAAGTCCATGTAGGCAAGGCCGCCCAGGCAAACGGCAGCCTGGTCCATTAGACCGCAGGGCTTGCCGTAATAGTTGTTCTCGGTGCGCTGGCTCATCTGGGCGAGCGTGACGGGCTCAATGGCGGGTGCGCCCCAGAGCGTCTCCATGGCGCGGCCGTATGCGGCCTCGACGGCAGCGGAGCTGGAAAGACCGCCGCCCGAGGGGACGGAGCAGGTGAAGGCAAAGTCGAAGCCGCGGGGCTCAACGCCCAGGGCAGCGACCTCGTGGGCCATGCCGCGGACGAGGCTCGCGGACGTGCCCTTCTCGGCCTCCTGAACATCCAGCGTGTCGAGCGTAATCTCAAAGGTGGGGTAGCCCTCGTCGGCAACGCGAACCTTGTTGGTGTCGGTCGCCACGGCGATGCCGTCGACGGCGACATCGAGCGAGCCGGCGATGACGTGGCCGCCCTCGTGGTCGGTATGGTTGCCGCTGATCTCGGAACGGCCGGGCGCGTGCACATAGAGCACCTGTCGGTCGCCGATGGGGCCAAACTCCTCCTCAAACAGCTTGGTGAGCGTGGCGAGCGTCTTTTCGTCGGGGGTGGTCATGGGGGTCCTTTCCTTGGCGTGCCCGGGTGGGTTTTGCGTCGTTATGAGTACGTTAACAACTTGTAGCGGTATGAACCAAGTGTTCACGATACCGCACGTTACGGGCTATGTTAACGTACTCATAACACATCGCTTGTCACTTTTTGAGAATCTGGTAATCGGTAGAAATACAGCCGTGAACGGTACTGCCGTATGGACTTATAAAGCAGAAGAGATGCAGATAGAAAAAGTAGAGTACGTTAACATGCGTCCGACGATAGCGGGCCTCGGCGCGGGATGTATTACTGCCCGGGCCGGCATTCACGCTATTCAGATCTCGCAAGGGTGAAGGTGATCCTGTGGCAAGGCGCCCGTCCAACGATACCAGTTCGCGTCCGGTCTCCATGGCTGACGTCGCCCGCGCTGCCGGCGTTTCGCAGCAGACGGTTTCGCGCGTCGCCAACGGCTTGCCCAACGTTAACGAGCAGACGCGCCAGCGCGTGCAGGCCGCTATGCAAGAGCTCGGCTTTCGTCCGAGTTATGCCGGTCGCTCGCTGCGCGACGGCCGTTACCATTCGGTCGGCCTATGCATCAACGATGTCACCAAGTTTGGCAACCTCTCAATGATCGACGGCATCGCCAGTGCTGCTCGCGAGCATAATTGCGCCATCACGCTGGTCGAGATGTCCAAGACCGAGGAGTTTTCGCTTGCCGAGGCCACGCGTCGTATGGCCGCATTGCCGGTGGACGGCATCATCATCGGCATGAGCCGCATGGCGCCCGATTTTGAGACGTTTGATCCACTGCCGGGCATTGGCACGGTCATCGTTACCATGTATGCGCACCCGCGGGTGACCACGGTCGATTCCGACCATTACGGCTGCTCGCTGTTGCTTATGGATCACCTGTTTGAGCTGGGGCACGAGCAGATTCGCTATATTGGCGGCCCGTCGTTCTCGGTCGACGAACAATTTCGCCGCGCCGGTTGGCAGGATGCACTCGAGCGTAAACACATCGAGCCGGCAGAGCCGCTCGAGGGCGACTGGTCTGCCAACAGCGGTTACGAGGCTGGCAGGTACCTGGCCGAGCACGATCGCACCATGACGGCGATTTATGCGGCAAACGACCAGATGGCAAATGGCGCGATTGCAGCGCTGCGCGATAGCGGTCTGCGCGTGCCCGAGGACGTGAGCGTGGTGGGCGTCGACGATTCGCTCGATGATTTTGTGGCACACAACGAGCTTACGACCGTGCGATTCGATCTACATCAGCGCGGACGCGAGGTATTCGAGCATGCGGTTCCCGAGGCGGGTACGGCGGGCAAAACCGTTGCCATTCGTATTCCCGGCCAGCTCATTATTCGACATAGCACGGCGATACCACGCTCATAGTTTGCGCAGGTAAACGGCGATTTATCGTATTTCAATAACAATCGGTAAGGATGCCGGCAGATAACAGTTGGAATGCTGCCGAGTGCTATGATAGACGGGTTATTTTGTCTATCTAGGAGGCTTTGCCTGATGGAGATCACCAAGGATATCCGCTACGTTGGCGTCGACGATCACGACATTGACCTGTTCGAGGGCCAGTACGATGTGTCCGAGAACGGTATGGCATACAACAGCTACGTTATCTTGGGCGAAAAGATCGCTGTCGCCGATTCGGTCGATGGTGGTTTTGTTGACGAGTGGCTCGGCAACCTCGAGGCCGCGCTCGATGGACGTACGCCCGACTACCTGGTTATCCATCACATGGAGCCCGATCACTCTGCTGGCATCGCCGCCTTTATGGAGCGCTACCCCCAGGCACAGATAGTGGCCAGCATGGGCGCCTTCCGCATGATGGTCAACTACTTTGGCACCGACTACCCCGAGCGTAAGATGGTCGTCAAAGAGGGCGACGTGCTCGACCTGGGTGGCCACAGCCTAATGTTTATCGGCGCCCCCAACGTGCACTGGCCCGAGGTGATCTTCTCCTACGAGTCTACCGACAAGGTGCTCTTTAGTGCCGACGGCTTTGGCAAGTTTGGCGCCAACGACATCGAGGACCCCGAGGGCTGGGCTTGCGAGGCTCGCCGCTACTACTTTGGCATCGTCGGTAAGTTCGGCAAATTCGTGCAGACCGTGCTCAAGAAGGCCGCCGATCTGGATATCCAGATCATCTGTCCGCTCCATGGTCCTGTTCTTACCGAGAATCTGGGCTATTACCTCGACACCTACAACACCTGGTCGAGCTATCAGCCCGAGGACGAGGGCGTCACGATTGCCTATGCGAGCGTGTACGGCCATCTGAAGGCCGCCGTTGAGGAGCTTGCATCTGCGCTCGAGGCCCGCGGCCAGAAGGTTTCCGTCTTTGACTTGGCTCGCGACGACATGGCCGAGGCCGTTGAGGATGCGTTCCGCTATGACCGTCTGGTGCTCGCCTCCATCACCTATCAGGGCGAGATCTTCCCGTTCATGAGCACCTTTATCCACACGCTTGCCGAGCACGCCTATCAGAACCGTACGGTGGCGCTCGTTGAGGCCGGCTCCTGGGCGCCCACCGCTGCCAAGGTTATGACCAAGGAGCTCGAGGGCATGAAGGACATCACCCTGGCGCAGAACAAGGTGACCGTGCTGGGCTCGCTCAACGACGCCTCGCGCGCTCAGATCGAGGTTCTCGCCGACGAGCTGTCCAAGTAGCGATATTTCGCTTTTAACGAGCAAAACCACCACAAAGGGGACAGGCACCTTTGTGGTGGTGTTTTGTTTAAGCGCCGGCGATGACGAGGGCTGGACGTGAGCTGTCAGTGGCCTCGGCGATCGAGGTGGCGACGGCATGGTCGGGGTCACGGTCCATCACGATGGAGTCGACATCGGCAAGCTCGGCAAAGCGGTACATGCCGCGTCCGTTAACCTTGCTGGCGTCCATGAGGGCGACGCTTTGATGGGCCGCGGCGATCATAGCCGTTTTGGTCTCGGCCATCTGGGGAAAGTCGGTCGTAAAGCCGCAGCTGGGGACAAAAGCGCCGGGGCACATGACGGCCAGATCGGCATGGACCATTTGGAGCGCCTGCATAGTGAGCGGTCCGTACAAATAACGATGGCCTTTGCGCAGCGCCCCGCCCAGCATGACGACATCGACTGAGGGCATGCTCTCGTCGATGTAATCGGCAATGGTAATGTCGGCCGTGATGACGGTGATACCGTCGCGCTGATCGAGGAGCCGGACGAACTCGAGCGCCGTGGTGCCCGAGTCGACGAGCAGCGTGTCGCCGTCATTGACGAGCTCGATGGCGCTTTGCGCGATGGCCTGCTTGGCGGCGACGTTGACATTGATGCGGCGATCCTGCGTGGAGACGGTCAGACGTTTGTGGAGTGATACGGCACCGCCGTGCGTGCGGCGCAGCTTGCCTGCTTCGGCGAGCGCGTCCAGGTCGGCGCGGGCGGTGACGGAGGACACGCCAAAGGTCTGGGCGATTTCTGCTACCTGCACCGAGGCATTATGATCGAGCATTTCCATAATGGCGGTACGGCGTTCGTCGGCAAAGGCACGGTTGGTGGCTTGGGCCATGCTTGCTCCATTCTCGGCTAAATTTGCAGGAATTGTGTTGACTCTATTTTCGTTCATTTTCTTTTTGAGTAAGAAAACACCTTTCGATTACTTATCTTTTCTATAAAAGAAAGACGCTGAACGCCCAAAATTCAATATCGAACATGTCCACTCGGCTCATATTCCTTCCGTTTACTTTTCAAAAACGACTGTATTGACCTGCATGGGCTCAATATCTCGCGCGTGTAAAGCCGCTGAATTTCATACAATGAGCGCAGAAAAACGCAAGGTAAAACGCCTTGTGAACAACTACGCCCGATGTCCAGATGCGGGCGAGGGAGAGGAGCAAACGCTCATGGCACTTGTTACCACCGAAAAGATGCTCAAGGACGCTCAGGCCGGCCACTACGCTGTTGGCGCTTTCAACGTCGAGAACCTCGAGTTTGTTATGGCCGTTCTGGCCGCTGCCGAGGAGACCAAGTCCCCCGTCATCATGCAGACCACCCCGGGCACCATCAAGACCGCTGGTCTGGACTACTTCTACGGCATGGTCAAGGCTGCCGCCGAGCGCGCTTCCGTGCCCGTCGCCCTGCACCTCGATCACGGCGATGGCTATGACCGCTGCATGCAGGCTTTCCGCACGGGCTACACCTCTGTCATGATCGACGGTTCGCACGAGTCCTTCGAGGACAACATCGCCCTGACCAAGTCCGTCGCCGATGCTGGCCGCGCCATGGGCGTGCCCGTCGAGGCTGAGCTCGGTAAGGTTGGCGGCAAGGAGGACGACGGTCCCGCGGTTGAGGGCGAGAGCCCCTACACCGATCCGGCCGAGGCCAAGGAGTTCGTCGAGCGTACCGGCTGCACCTCCCTCGCAATTGGCGTTGGCACCAGCCACGGCGTGTACACGAGCGATCCGCACATCGAGCAGTCCGTGGTCAAGGCCATCCGCGACGCCGTCGACGTGCCGCTGGTTCTGCACGGCACCTCCGGTGTGCCCGATGAGCAGGTTGCCGAGGCTGTGAAGAACGGCATCTGCAAGGTTAACTACGCCACCGAGCTGCGTCAGGCCTACACCAAGGGCTTCATGGCCTACATGGCCGAGAACCCCGCCTGCTTCGACCCCAAGAAGCCGGCCAAGGAGGGCATGCGTGAGATTACCGAGCTGGTTAAGATCCGCATGACCAACCTCAACTCTGTGGGCAAAGCAGAGTAACAGCAAGGGTACTCTGACTCGCTACATATCCCGGGGAGGGACGAGGGCTTAGTTCCCCAATCGTCCTCGGGCATGCAAAAAGCCTCGCTGCGCACTTCGTGCGGCGAGGCTTTTTGCCCCCTGCGGAAAGATTGGGGAACTAAGCCCTCGTCCCTCCCAGGTTGACCTACTCGAGGTCGTCGCCCTTGTGGCGTTGGGACTGAAAGGGTGGGACGCGTGGGTTATTTGGTTGTTAGGGTTAACAGGTCGTTGGGGGTTTGAGGTTGTAGGTGGCGTTTGGGATGTCTTGGTGTGATCCCCATGCTGCTCTGGCAAAACTGACCCCTGCTGAAGTTGCGCATTGTTCGTCGTAGACGGTGTCGCCAACGTAGACGACGTTGCCAGGATTCGCGCCCGTACGTCGGAGATATTCGAGCATGGGTGCGGGCGAAGGCTTGTGTTCGGTTGTGTCTTCGACAAGGATGATGTGTTCAAAAAACTTATCGAAGCCAAGGGGTGCAATTTCGTCTGTGTATTCGTCGCGCGCACGTGAGGAGACGATGCCAAGTTTGCAGCCGTTGTCGGAGAGTGTTGCGATAACTTCGTGCAAGCCGGGAAACACGCTGATGGTGCTTTTAAAGCTGGCGGCAACTTGGCACCAGCGATCCAGCGTTGCCTGTGAGTAGATCCCAAGTTTCTCAAGGGCATCCTTGCCGGGTATGCCGAGGGCAAATTCAAGCTCGTGTCGGGGGAGCGTTTTGCCGGTTTCTTCTTGGACAATCTGGCCAAGCGATGACAGCACGCTTTCTTCTGTATCTGCCAATGTCCCATCAACGTCAAACACGATATGGTCAAAGTGCTTCATATGATTGCTCCTCTCTGTTGTTTGCCTGCAAGTTTGATGCGGTGACAGAAGAAGGGCTAGCGGGATTTCTGCCTAGTACTATCGAGATTCTGCCTCGCTCCTCGATAGCTCGAAGGAGTGCATCCCATTTGTTCTTTAAATACCTGGCCAAGATGGCTTGCTGTCGCAAAGCCGCATTGGCGCGCGACTGTCTGGACCGTTCGCGTAGTGTGTGCCAAAAGTTCGCAAGCACGGTTTACGCGGTATGCGCGCAGATATGCCGCCGGGGTCGTTCCTGCACAAGTTTCGATAATGCGGTAACACTCTCTTTCGCTTACGCCGGCTGCAGATGCCATCTGGGGCACATCTATAGCGGCTGCATAGTTTGCGCGGATAAAGTCCAGGATTGCCTTGAACTGTACGTCGCGGCCGGTCATCCAAGAGGCGCCGTCGGAGGAAAAGAGCGGTTCGGCCTTGGCGTAAATCTGAATCCAGAGCTCTGACAAGTTATTTCGAAGCGCCATCTCGTTCTGCGGCCGTTGAAGGTCGTGGCTAAAGGAGCTCTTCAGCAAATCGATAAAGGGCATATCGTCGGGGTTGGTGGGCGACCATTTGAGCACATCGACGCCTCGACATTGCAGCAAGGGATTGATATAGCGCTTTTGAAGGCGTCCCGCGGGATCGCCGAGCATCGACGGCTGAAAGATATGCAACATTTGAATGGCTGGTGCCGAATTGGCTGATTGCAGCGTGCTGTGCAAAACGCCGCCGTTGATAAAGCCGGCGGACCCTTCCTCAAAGCGTACGTGCTCATGAGCCGCGCGCGTTCGATAGTCAATCGCTCCCTGCTCCATGTAGAAAAGCTCAACCTCGGAATGCCAGTGCCAGGGGACGGAATTGTCCGGATAGCGAGCGAATTCTGCGCGTTCGGCAATATAGGGCCAGTCTTCGACGGTCTCGGGGAACGCTTCCTCGCGTCCTCCGCGGTGCAATTCTATGTGATCCATGTTTCGCATGGCATCAGTATAAAGCGCGATGGGCTTAGATTGCTCTTGCCTGTTCGGGGAACGCCTTGTCTAGGGATGCTTGGAGCTTTTCGAAGGATGCTCGTAAGTTGAGGCTCTGATCGGCTGAGCGCTTGGTTTTTGTGGTGGGGGAGTCGAGGAGACCGTTTCTCTGTGTCGGGGGGAAGGAGAAAAGGTTTGCATGTTTTAGGGATGGCTGCTGTGCTGCGTCATTGGAAGAATGCATGCTTATGCGGCCTCCTCGATGTCCACCAAAAGATTGCGCTCGGGGTATGCTGCTAGGTCCCGTGCGTTGGCAGTATTATGCCGCGGCTGCTGCAAAGAAGCGCTAAAGAAAGGCTTAACCTGGTTTGGCGTTACGATGAAACCGCAGGTCAAAGCTATTGAGTAACACTCTTGAAAGGTTTTGAGCTTAAGGGTTTTCTAAGGTTTGTGGCGCGGATGTGGCTTGCCTGTGTGGGGCGTGTGGACGGCTCGTTCCTAGCGCTGCGGTGCGGCGGCGCGTACTTGTTCGATGACCTTTTCCATCGTGGCGTCGATGCGGTCCTTTTTGAGTTCGCATTCCCAGATGGTTATAGGCGTCCAGCCCATTTGAGTGAGTGCTGCCACGGCAGCGCGGTCGCGCTCGACGTTGCGACGGAACTTTGCCTCCCAAAACTCAACGTTGCGCTTGGGCTGGCTAGGGTTGCATTTGGGGCAGCGATGCCAAAAACAACCGTTGACGAAGATGGCGATCTTGCGCCCGGGAAAGGCGATGTCGGGCTTGCCGGGAACCTTCCATTCCAAGCGATAACCCGTAAGGCCCGCTGCGCGCAGGCGCTGGCGAACGAGCAACTCGGGCTTGGTGTTGGCACGCTTGTTGCCCTTCATAGACTTTTTGATGGCGGCGCGCCGGCGGACCAGTTCGCGCTCGTCAGCGGAGAGGTCCGAGGTATCGATGCCGTCGAGCAGACCGGGCTTGGGACGTTTTTTGCTGCGGCGCTTAGGTGCGCGCTTGGGCTTGGCGGCTGTGTTGGGCGCGGCGTCATCGGCGGAGCTTGCCTCGAGCCGGTCTTCCTTCAGCTCAATCAGGGCATCAATGAGTCCCTTGTCGGCGGGCATCCACTCAACGGTGGCAAGCGAGGTGCGCGGAATCCAGCGGATATCGAGCTGGCGGTCGTGCTTCTGGGGCTCGCCAGACTCTTTAGCCAGCGAGCAGTAGTAGCACTCCATGGAGAGATGAAAATCGGGGTAGTCGTACTCAACGGTATAGAAATCGCGCAGATTGGTGACTTTGACCTGCAACTCTTCCATAAGCTCGCGGCGTACGGCGTCCTCGGGCGACTCGCCGCGCATGAGCTTGCCACCGGGAAACTCCCAAAGTCCCTGCATGTCGCCGTAGCCGCGCTGCACGGCAAGCAGCTCATCAGATCCTTCCTTGCGAATGATCCCAGCGGCAACATGAACAGTCTTCAACAGGAGTCCTCTCTCAACATCAACACGTGGCAGGGTAGCTACGCGTACCTTACACAACGGTAAGGCAAGCGTAAGCCATATCGATGGTAGCCGACTCGTCTTCTTGCGACTATAGATGCCGTAGACTAATCGCAAGAAAGGACTCGGTATGCAAACCACGCACATGGCGACCCCGGTACTGGAGGTCGCGCATCTCGAAAAGATATATGGAGCGCTGGGCAACGTGACCCGTGCGCTCAACGACGTCAGCTTTACCGTCAACCGCGGTGAATTTGTTGGCATCATGGGCGCTTCGGGCTCGGGCAAGTCGACGTTGCTCAACTGCGTGTCGACCATCGATAGCGCCACGAGCGGCACGATCCGCATCAACGGGCAGGACGTGACGCGCATGAAGCAGGCCAAGCTCTCGCAGTTTCGCCGCGATGAGCTCGGCTTTATCTTCCAGGACTCCAACCTGCTCGATACGCTCACGGCACGCGAGAACATCGCCCTGCCGCTCACCATTGCCCGCACAAACTCGGCAGAGATCTCGACCCGCGTGCAGGATGTGGCAGCGCGCCTGTCCATCAGCCAGGTGCTCGACAAGTATCCCTACCAGATGTCCGGCGGTCAGCAGCAGCGCGTTGCCGCGGCTCGCGCGCTCGTCACCGACCCCACCATGATCATGGCCGACGAGCCCACCGGCGCCCTCGATTCCAAGAGCGCTCGCCTGCTGCTCGAGAGCCTGGAGGCCCTTAACCGCCGCCTACGCGCTACCGTGCTCATGGTCACGCACGATAGCTTTGCCGCCAGCTACACGAGCCGTGTGCTGTTTATCCGCGACGGCAAGATCTTCACCGAGCTGCGCCGCGGCGACACCGACCGCCGAGAGTTCTTCGACCGCATTATGGAGGTCGTTGCCATGATGGGCGGTGAGGGCTCCGATGCTCTGTAAACTCGCTTGGGGCAACGTCCGCCGCGCCGGCTCCGACTACCTCGTCTACCTTTTGACGCTCACCCTGGGCGTCACGGTCTTCTATGCCTTTAACACCATCTCAATGCAGGTCGACATCGCCGGAATCGATGAAGAGGGCTTGGCGCAGGTAATGGGCAGCATGCTCGGCGACCTGACGTACTTTTTGGCCGGTGTCATGGCCTTTTTGATGGTGTATGCCAATAACTTCATCATGAAACGCCGCAAGAAGGAGTTTGGCCTGTACCAGGTGCTCGGCATGGGGCGCGGGCGCGTCGCCACGATCATGGCGCTCGAGACCGTGATTGTCTCGGTCGTGGCCTTTGTCGCCGGCATTGTGCTGGGTATGGGACTCTCCCAGCTCATGACGTTCTTTACGGCCTCGCTCTTTAAGACACAGATCGCCAATTTCCACTTCTTTTTCTCGGTGCATGCGTTCAACCTGACCCTTGCTTGCATGCTCGTAGTGTTTGTGCTCACGCTACTGCTGAACCTTCGCGCCGTGCGTCGTACCAAACTCATCGAGCTTATGGGTGCCGAGCGTCGCAACGAGAGCATCAAGACACGCAACCCCTGGATTGCGATTGCCATCTTTGTCGTGGGCGTGGCGCTTGTGGGCGTGGCCTATTACCGTCTGCTACGTGATGGGTTCCCGCTAACCGCGACGGACAGCAAGCTGCAAGAGGCCATGAACCAGTTTGGCATTACGACCGCTATGGTTACCGTGGGCACCTTTGCCCTGTTCTGGGGACTCTCGGGCATGCTCATCAAGCTGCTGCAGAGCCTGCGCGGCGTGTATTGGCGCGGACTCAACATGTTTACCGTGCGCCAGCTTGCGGCCAAGGTCAACACGGTGTGCTTTTCGATGGGCGTCATCGCGATGCTCCTGTTTTTGGCCATCACCTCGGTGACGTGCGGTATGTCGATTGCCAATGTGATGAACGAAAACCTGGAGCGCTATAACCCTGTTGACGTGTCACAGACGTATGTCTATTACACGCCCGATACGCTCGACTACTACAAAGAATATGTCAATCCGTCTGAAGCCGACCGCATGGTGCTAGCCGATACAACGGTCGATTTGTACTCCGCATGGCACGGCAAGGGCAAGTCGGCGGACAACAACGACGAGACCGGCAAGAAGGTCAATATCGCCGATGTTGCCGGTGAGCATGTTCAGATCGATTCGTATCTGAGTTACCCGTTTGGCGGTTCGAATCCTTCGGTGTCTGCGGGTGAGATGTGCAAGACCATGGGCGAAAAGCTCCCCAAGGCGCTCGGGGGTAGCAATGCCGATACGATGGGTCTGTTTGTGACGCCGGCGAGCCAGTACAACAAACTGCGCCAGATGATGGGCGAGGAGCCGGTGAGCATTGGCCGCGACCAGTACCTGCTTACGTGTGATATGGGCGGTGAGCTGGGCGACCTGTACACCAAGTACATGGCCGGCGGCCATACCCTCACCTTGGGCGGGCATGAGCTCAAGCCCGCAACCGATAAGTCGGACAAGGACACGGCGGCCATCGCCAACTCGGCGATGGGCAGTAATCCGGGTACCGTCGTCGTTGCCGACGAGCTGTTGTCCCAACTTAATCTGCAGCCGTATTCCAGTAGCCTGCTCGTTAATTACAAACAGGGGATGGATACGACCGAGGCAGACGAGAGCATTAAATACACTTTGCTCGACAATCTGCTCGTTGACGGCAAGGAGCCGGGGTCATGGGGAATCTTCATCACACGCTCCGAGATGTACACGCAAGCAGCGCAAATGAACGGCATGATTAGCTATCTGGCCATCTACATTGGCTTTGTACTGGTCGTTGCGTGCGCGGCGATACTGTCGATCCAGCAGCTCTCCAACGTGGCCGACGGCAGCCGTAGCTATCGTGTGCTGGCGCAGATTGGCTGCGATGACCGCCAGATCCGTCATTCGGTGATGGCGCAGCAGGCGGTGTTCTTCCTGTTCCCGCTGGCAGTGGGCCTGGCGCACTCCTTTGTGGCACTTAAGGTGATCATTGAGCTGGTGAGCATTTTCGGAAATATGAGCATCGGTGGCACCGTGGGCCTTACCTGTGCAATCTTCCTGGCAGCATACGGTGGCTACTTCCTGGTGACCTACCTCATGAGCACCGGTATGGTGCGAGCTGCCATCGCCACCCGCTACAGCGAGTAACAAGCGGGCAAAATCGTCGCAAAAATCAGAGGTGTATGACCGCCGCGAAGGGACCAGGGGCCCTTTCGCGGCGGTTTTTGCCAATCTGGTGCGTCTCAGATACAAGTGAGTAGACTTTTTTGAACCTGCCGAGCACATCGCGACAAATGATCGATGAAACCGCAGGTTAGAGCTGTGGCGTTTTAGGGCGTGCTCGGCATCCCGCCAAAAGCCTACTCACTTGGTTTTACTGCTAGAAAACCGCCGCGAGGGAAAGTAGCTCCCTCGCGGCGGTTTTTGGCGTTTGCCCAGATAAAACCTGCCAAAA
>DBFNYT010000026.1:0-3031 GCA_048425625.1 Collinsella sp.
GCTGCTGTTCTTTTCAGTGCTTATCCGCATTTTCAGAGGTTTGCTTCAAGGGAAGGGCTATACACCCTTGGCCCTATGTCCGGGTATCGTTGTATGTTGGCTCATCGTTGGTGCCGAACGAACAGTGGCGCTGTGGCTATTCCTCATTATTTTTTACGTATTGGCAGATTATCTTTCATGCAATCAAGAACATAGCATGAAAGGTTTGCTCTCGGAACGTTGAGACATCAGCCTTCGCCTGCCCGAGCGAAGTGGTTTTGTCTAGCTTAAACACTTTCGGTTTAATCAACTAATTATAGGGGTGCATATATGGCAAACGAAGAGCCTAGTGCAATTATCAAAGACGCCCGGAGCAACGCGGGCAAATACCGATCTCTCGCCTCGAATACGCTCATATTTACTATTGGAAATGCCCTTGTGAAGCTGATTCAGCTGCTGTTGCTGCCGCTTTACACTTCTTATATGGCTACGTCCGATTATGGCGTTGCCGAGCTTGTGAACAATCTCTCAGATTTCTTGTATCCGCTGTTTTGCCTGGCAATCTATGAGTCTGTCTTTCGTTTTCTCATGGAGAAGGACGCTCCGAAGGAAGAGCTGCTCGGGGGAGGGCTTCTCGTTCTTCTGGTGACAATTCCTGTGGGCGCATTGGTGTCGGGAGTTGCCTTTACGTTCTTCTCGTACGATCAGGCATGGGGTTGCTATATCCTCGTTCTTGCAGTTTCCGTGAGAATGCTGCTTGCTCAGTTTGCCCGCGGGTCAGGTGAGGTCACTCGCTTCGCCGCGTCTGGCGTTCTCAACGCCCTTTTCTTACTTCTTTTTGACGTTGTTTTCCTTGTCTTGTTTGATGGTGGCGTAAGCGGGTATGTTCTCGCACTTGTGCTCGGTAACTGTTGCTCGGCCTGTTACTTGTTTGTGTCTTGCAAAATATGGCGTTGTCTTGGCAAATTGCCCAATAGGCGTCTCCTGATGCGAATGCTTGCGTATAGCCTGCCGATGCTGCCGAATCAACTTGCTTGGTGGTTTTTAAATATCTTTGGCCGTTACGTCATCCTTGCATTTCAGGGTTCGGTTGCTGCCGGCGTCTACACTGCGGCAAGTAAATTTCCCTCTCTGGTTAACTTCATGTCGTCCATTTTTCGTCAGGCTTGGCAGATATCGGCGGCGAAGGAGATGGACGGCGAGAATGATGGCTCCTATTTTTCCAAGGTGTTCGGCCTATTTTTATCCTTTGTCGTGTGTGGGAGCTCGCTAGTCATTGCCCTTACCGAGCCGCTTGCGCGTTTGCTCCTCAAGGGTGACTTTTATGAGGGTTGGCATATAGTTCCCATTCTTATGCTTGCAGCGCTTATCGGTTGCATCTCGGTATTCTTCGAAGCGTTCTATACGGCTGCGGAGCGCACTGGCGCTCTATTTGTTTCATCTGTTGCAGGCGCGGCGGTGAATGTTGTCCTTGCGTTTTGCCTCGGTGGCAGTTTTGGGATTTGGGGAGTGCCTTTGGCTACTTTGGCGGGACAGGTCGCTAATGCAGTGGTCCGCATGGTGGATAGCCGAAGATTCATGAGACTAGATTATGAGGTTGCCTTGCAGGCAGCTTTGGTAGCAGCCGTGATCGTACAGGTGGTGTTGGTATCCATTCTCCCAGCATCGGCCGGGTTAGTCGCCGGCTTGCTGTTGTTTGCTATTGAGGTTTGCTTGACATGGCGCAGATATGGTGCGGTAACTCGTAGAGTTCTTATGACGCTTCTGGAGACAATTACGGCCAAGTTGAAATAAAGGCTGATTTGGGAGATTCGTGCTATCGGATTGATGGCCCCTGAGTTCTCCTTTAAAGTGATTGCTGTGATGAGGCCTTGCGACGGTACGTCCGGCTTGGTCCGTGGGAACCGCCGAAAGGCGGTTTTCGCATTTAAGGGGCCCATACGGATAAGCTATTTAAATCTATTACCGAGCAGATTACTATTCTTGAAAGCCGTGGGCTCGAATGCGATAACGATACTCGTTTAGTTCTGGAGTGCGAGGGGTACTACCCGGTTGTTAACGCAAAGCCGAGATGTATTACTGTTGCCATTTACTACGCTCATTGGCTCTAATTGCCCGACATGCCCGAGTGCGACCGCGTCGAAAATATTGGTGTAAGGGTGACGCCCCAGCGCCCGTTCAACGAAGAGCGGCCCTCGTCCTAGAATCTGGAATAACCACAAACGCGGTTCTGAGAATCGACAAAGACCGC
The DNA here is from genome assembly GCA_048425625.1 of Collinsella sp. Lineage (GTDB taxonomy): Bacteria > Actinomycetota > Coriobacteriia > Coriobacteriales > Coriobacteriaceae > Collinsella. The sequence goes on from DBFNYT010000026.1 coordinate 2,231, forward strand.
TTGCGTTTAATGGTTGGCCGTCGGCGCGTTTACGCCAACATTTCCGGCGTGATCACATTCCAACTAGTGCATTTTTTGCACTAGTTCAAAACGGGGGCACAAGGACGGTCGGGCGTCGGGTCGAGCACTACGACCTCGACATTATCATTTCGGTTGGCTACCGCGTGAAGTCTCGGCAGGGCGTGTAAGTTGACCATTCCTTTCACCGACTGGCAAAACGATTTACGCCTAATTGTGGACATTGCCTACGCGATTTTCCTTTGCTCCCGCATTGATCTCGCTAAACTGATAACTGCTGCTACCAGGGCATTTTCTGGTGCACGTTCTATTGGCTCCTGCGAAGATCGGAGCGGGTATGTTTGCTGCCGAGTTCCACACCAGCCGTCATCACATCGCGATCGTCGCCATGGCCTGCCTATGCGTTCTGCTGGGCGGGCCTTCCTATGCCGCGGGCGCGGAGAGCCTGTTCATCGCGGGCGCGACGTACTACGGGCCCGGCGTGTCGGGCCCCGGCTGGGCCTGGACCGATGCCGACCATCTGGAGCTCGACGGCTACACGGGCGACGCCATCGGCGCCGACGGCGACCTGGTCGTGACGCTTGCCGGGCGCAACTCGGTGGTCGAGTCGCATGCGCCCGATGCGGACATCACGCAGTGCGGCATGGAGGTGTGGGGCGACCTGACGCTTCGCGGCGCCGGGTCCCTGGCGGCATCGGGCTCGCAGTGCGCGATCCACGTCTCGCGGGCGCTCGCGGTGGACGGCTGCGCCGTCGATGCCCGGGCGAACGGGGCAACCGTCAC
>DBFNYT010000027.1:0-7028 GCA_048425625.1 Collinsella sp.
CCTCGCGGCCTCCCCCTTTTTTGCGTTTACGGGCTTTTGTCTCACATAGTAGCTGTGTTTTATAACCCTCGTTTGTCGCATCTTCTGCGAACGGGCTACAATAACTTAGTCTGTGCGATATGGAGGTGAACATGGCTGAAGCTGGTATCGGCGTTGATATCGTCGAGATTTCCCGCATGAAATCAATTCTTGAAAAGACGCCGTCGTTTGCTCGGCGTGTGTTTACCGAAGAAGAGCGTGCGTATTGCGATGCATCATCGCGTCCCGCTGCTCACTATGCGAGCCGCTTTGCTTCGCGCGAGGCGGTACTTAAAGCTCTCGGCACGGGTTTTAGTCAAGGCGTGGGTCGCAAGGATGTTTCGGTTACGCGTGATAAACTCGGCAAACCGAAGGCGCTGCTTTCGGGCCGTGCTCTCGAGATCGCTCAAGAACTGGGTGTTGTTGAGGTCGCTCTTTCCATTACGCTTACAGGAGACTTGGCCGTTGCGAATGCCATCGCGATTACCGAAGATGCTCGGCCTAAGCCAAAAGAAGAAAAGGTGAGCACCAAGAAACGCGTAGCGCAGACATTTAAAGAGGCTCGCTCTGTTTTAGATGAGCTTGAGCAGCTGCAGAATTCAGCATTGACGGAGCACCTGGGCGATGCTTCGCAAGATACGCTAGGAGCATAGATGAAACCGGTTTTGAGTACCGAAGAAGTCGTTCGTCTCGAGGATATCATCGAACGCGAAGGGACTTCGAAGGCCGAGCTTATGGAGCTAGCGGGTGAGTTTGCCGCCAACGAGGTCTTGAAGCTCAATCCCGATCGGGTTCTCGTTCTGGTCGGTTTTGGTAATAATGGCGGCGACGGTTGGGTTGCCGCCGATATCCTGAGCCATAAGGGTGTGGACGTGGATATCGTTTCTCCGGTTGAGCCGGATGAGATTCCTGCTGCTCTGGCACGTCATGTTGCTCGTCGTACTGCCGGCCGCGATGTGCACGTTTGCGTCGGCCCCTCGCGTGACGAACTCGAGGTTTTGATCGATAAGGCCGATGTTGTTGTCGATGCCATTTTTGGTACCGGTTTCCACGGAAATCTGCGTGCGCCGTTCTCCATCTGGATTCCTACGGTCAATGAATGCGCCGATTGTGTCGTATCCATTGATGTTCCCTCGGGCCTGAATGCCGAGACGGGCGTTGTTGATGACGACTGCATTCGTGCCGAGCATACGGTGACGATGATTGCGCCCAAGATTGGTCTGTATAGCGCTGATGGTCCTGAGTATGCTGGCGATTTGATCTGCGGCAATCTTTACGACCGTCTTGACGAGGTCATCGATGATGTCGACCACGCCGCCGAGATTGTCGAGCCCGGTGACTTAGTTGATTACTTTGCCCCACTACCTACGAATATCGATAAGTATTCCCGTGGCTCTGTGCTTATTGTCGCCGGATCTGCGCAATATCCTGGTGCTGCCATTATGGCGGCCAAGTCTGCAGCTCGCGCGGGTGCTGGTTACGTGGCAGTCGCGGCTCCTGACGCCTGCGCCAATCTTATTCGCATGGCACTTCCTTCGATTCCCGTCTTTGCTATTCCGTCTGATTCCCGCGGCTCCTTTGGCGCCGCTGCGCGCATGACTGTGTGCGAGATTGCAAAGAAGTACAGCTGTGTACTGTGCGGTCCCGGTATGACGACATCTGCCGGCGCTATGCAGGTGGTTTCGGGCTTGCTCGAGCTTGATGTGCCGCTTATCTTGGACGCCGATGCACTCAACTGCCTTGCTAAGATTGCCATTGACGGTATTGATAGTAATCCCGAGATGTATCGTCGCGAGCAGCCGTTGGTTATGACGCCGCACTATCGTGAACTTTCGCGTCTGGTTGCCGGTGACGAGGTGAACGACCTTGGTACTGCGATTGCAGCCGCGCAGAAGGTTGTCTGGGCTGCAGGCTCTGACAATCTGGTGGTCATTGCCAAGGGGCCGACGACGGCTATCTGTGGCGTTGAGCGTGTGCTGCTGCCGCTCTCGGGTCCGGCTTCTCTGGCAACTGCCGGTTCGGGTGATGTTCTCGCGGGTATTTTGGCCGGCACGCTTGCCACCATGCGCGACGAGATGGATCGTTGGGAGTTGCTGTATTCGTACGCCGTCGCACTTCACAGCTACGCCGGTTTTGCCGCGGCGACGGAGTATGGTGAGAAGAGCGTCATCGCGACCGATCTTATCGACTTGATCGGTCCGGCCATGGAACTGGCGGCAAAGGATGCGCTCGAAGATCTGGGAATCATGGACGAAGGGTCGGATGACTAATCATGAATAAAGCCGATTTGACGCGCTGGTCCTGGGTCGAGATCGACCGCGGGGCGCTCCGTCGCAACACGAGGGCCTATAAGAACTTGCTGAATCCACGTCAGCGCCTGTGCTGCGTGGTCAAGGCCGATGCTTATGGTCATGGAGCTGTTGAGTGCGCCAAGATCATGTATTCGGCCGGTGCCGACATGTTTGCCGTGGCGACGGTTAACGAGGGCGTTGAGCTCCGACAGGGCGGGATTACGAAACCCATCCTCATCCTAAGCGAGCCGCCTATCGAGGCCATTCCGACGTTGCTCGAGTTTGATATCATGCCTTCGGTCTATACGTCTGATTTTGCTCTTGCGTATGGCGAATGTGCCGTCGCGGCGGGCAAAGTGGGCAAGTATCATCTCGCCATCGAGACGGGCATGAATCGTATCGGCGTTCACTACACGCAGGTGCTCGACTTTGTCCGCGGTATAAATTTCCATCGCGGTATTCAGTGCGACGGCGTATTTACGCACTTCGCCACGGCCGATGAACCTTCGGGCTGGGACTACAAGCTGCAGTGTCAGCGCTTTACCGAGGCCGTTCAGGCCATTAAGGATGCGGGTTTTGAGTGCGGTATCGTGCACTGCGCCAACACGCCGTCCTCGATGCTCGACCCCTCGATGCATTTTGATATGATCCGCGCCGGCGTTGGCTTGTATGGCATGCAGCCGTGCGAGCTGAGTGGCCGCGTGATGCAGCTTGATCCCGTTATGAGCGTCCATGCGCGTGTGACGCGCGTGGCACACCCTGCGATGGGTGAGGGCGTGGGCTACGGTTTTACCTACCGCGTACCGCGTACGCGCGTTCAGATCTGCACGCTGCCGATCGGTTATGCCGATGGCCTATCGCGTACGCTTTCCAATCGTATGGATGTGCTGTATCGCGGCGAGCGTGTGCATCAGGTTGGCAATATCTGCATGGACCAGTTTATGGTCGCCATTCAGTCCAACCCGGCACACGAGATTCCCGAGGCCGAGTATGGTGACGAGATGATCATTGTCGGCCGCGATGGCGATGCCGAGATCACTATGGACGAGATGGCCCGACTGCGCGGAACGATTAACTACGAGGTCGCCTGCGGCTTTGGCATGCGTCTCGACAAGGTCTACGTGTAGGAGCCGCTATGGGCGTCATGCACATCCCCGGCCATACCCATCAGGCACCACGTGAGGTCGCACTCGAGGAAATTGAGGCCGTTCTGGGCGATTGTCACCTCTGCCAGCTCTACCAGTCGCGTCACAATATCGTGTTTGGCGTGGGAAACCCCCGCGCTCGCGTGATGTTTATTGGTGAGGCGCCGGGCCGCAATGAGGATTTGCAGGGCGAGCCCTTTGTGGGGGCGGCAGGCGAGGACCTCAACGGCATTTTGTCGCTGGCGGGCCTCAAACGCGAAGACGTCTACATTGCCAACGTGCTTAAGTGCCGCCCGCCGGGAAACCGCAATCCGCGTCCCGAGGAAGTGCTGGCTTGCTCGCCGTTTTTGCGTGAGCAGATTCGAAGCATCTGGCCCGATATTATCGTGACGCTCGGCAACCCCGCGACGCACTTTGTGCTTAAGACCGAGATTGGCATTACTAAGCTGCGCGGCAGGTTCCACCAGATGGGGCATTTTGTAGTAATGCCCACGTTCCATCCGGCAGCAGCGCTGCGCAATCCGGCGTGGCAGGAGCTGCTGGAGGAAGACTTTAAGATGCTGGGCGACTATCTGGAGCGACATCCCGCACCAGAGGACGCCTCGGAATAATAAGGAGCATATATGTCCCTGGAGCGCCTGGGGGTAGGTACTTACAAAACGACTTGCGCTGCCGATACGGAGTACTTTGGCGAGCTAATTGCACCGTGCCTTGAGGACGGCGATGTGCTCATCCTGACCGGTGGCCTGGGAGTGGGCAAAACTCACTTTACCAAGGGCGTCTCGCGCGGGCTGGGCGATGAGCATATGGTTACGAGCCCTACGTTTGCGCTCATGGCCGTTCACGATCAAGGTCGTATTCCGCTGTTTCACTTTGATCTATACCGCCTGGAGCATGCCTACGAGCTCGAGGATACGGGCATTTTCGATGTGCTGGGCTATGAGGGTGCTTGCTTGCTGGAATGGGGCGAACAATTCCAGGACGAGCTGACGGATGAGTATCTTTCGGTGACGCTCAAGCGTGATGAGGGCGACAGCGATGTGCGAACGATAACGCTCGAGGCACACGGTGACCGCGCAATGGAGCTTTCCCATTTGATTGATAAGGCTGTACAAGATGAGCTTGCATAACGACAACGCGCTGGTGGTGGCGCTCGATACCTCGACCGACATGCTTGCCTGCGCGGCAAGCTGGATTGATGGGCAGACGGGCGAGACGAAGCTCGTGAGTGGCGACCACATGTGTCGCCGTCACGCCAACGTTGAGCTCGTGAATACCGTTGATGGCGTGCTGGCTCAAGCCGGTCTGGATCGCAGCGATGTTGGTTACTACGTGGTCGGCCGCGGCCCGGGGTCGTTTACGGGTGTGCGCATCGGCATCTCCACTGCCAAGGGCCTCGCGCGCGGTGCCAATGTTCCACTGCTGGGCGTGTCGACGCTCGACGCTTGCGCTTGGACGGCGTGGAAGGCTGGCGTGCGCGGCAAGCTTGGTATCTTGGCCGATGCCATGCGCGGTGAGGTATATCCGGCACTATATATGCTGGGCGATGAGGGTCCCGAGCGTCAATTTGAGCGCGAACACGTGGTCAAGGCCGCCGTGGCGCTCGATGAGTGGCGCCGAGCAGCGGACTGGGACCAGGTTCAGCTGACCGGTGACGGTCTCGTGCGCTATGGCAAGCTGCTGGGTGAGGACGAGACCGCCCGCTGCGTGGAGCGCGACCTGTGGTGGCCTTCGGGCGAGGGCTTGCTGCTCGTGCACGCTGCGGGTGACGGCGATCCGGCTCGCGTCCTGCCGATTTACACGCGCCTTTCGGATGCCGAGGAAAACGAGCGCAAGCGTCTTGGTCTTGCCGAGAGTGCGCAGAGCGAAATTACGGGCGTTGCCGATGAGCTCGCCGGTCGTCATCTGCAGTTCCGTCCCATGGGCGCGGCGGATGCCGAGGGCGCGAGCGCGCTAGAGGCTGCCTGCTTTGAAGGTGCCGGACACGAGGCGTGGACGCCGGGCATGTTCCTGTCCGAACTGGGCGAGGACGTCGCTGCGCCGCGCAGTTGGTGGGTGGCACACGACGACGGCAAGCTGCTGGGCCTTGCCGGCGGTATGGTCGTGGACGGTGATGTGCAGATTCTGGATGTCGCCGTCGACTCGGCACATCGCCGTGAGGGCATTGCCCGCAAGCTGCTGTCGCATGTGAGCTATGATGCCCAGATGCTCGGCTGCACCACGGCTTCGCTCGAGGTCGAGGACGGCAACGAGGGCGCGATTGCGCTCTATGCCGCTCTGGGCTTTACCGAGGTGGGTCGTCGTCGTGGCTACTACGGTGTCGGCAAAGACGCCATCGTCATGACGGCCCCACTTCCCCTCGTACTTCCGGTCGATAACGCCTCGCCCGAGCCGACGGCAGCCGAGCAACGCGTATGGCCGCTGCCTGCGCCTGCGCGCTCCGAGGGGGAGCGCGCCGAAATTGAGCGCCGCCGCCTGGTGCTCGCTATCGAGAGTTCCTGCGACGAGACGGCCGTGGCGATTATCGATGCGGATGGCAATATGCTGGTCAACCAGGTGTCGACACAGATTGATTTTCATGCCCGCTTTGGCGGCGTGGTGCCCGAGATCGCCTCGCGCAAACACGTTGAGGTGATTGTGAGTGTCGTGGATGCGGCGCTCGAGGATGCCGCAGCATCGCTTGGTCTTGAGGGTGGAGCCATTGCTCCCAGCGAGCTTGCCGCCGTGGGCGTGACACAGGGTCCGGGCCTGGTGGGCGCCCTCGTGGTGGGCGTTGCCTTTGCCAAAGGCTTTGCCTACGCTGCCGGTAAGCCGCTCGTATGCGTCAACCATCTGGAGGGGCATCTGTTTGCCAACCTGCTGGCGCAACCCGACCTCAAACCGCCGTTTATCTTCACGCTTGTCTCGGGTGGGCACACCATGCTCGTGCACGTGAAGGCGTGGGGCGACTACGAGGTGCTCGGTGAGACGCTCGACGACGCTGTGGGCGAGGCCTTCGACAAGGTAGCCAAGGCGTTGGGTCTGGGCTATCCCGGTGGCCCCATCATTTCCAAGCTGGCCGAGACGGGCAACCCCAAGGCGATCGATTTCCCCCGTGCGCTTAACAGCAGGGGAGACTATCGCTTCTCGCTTTCGGGCCTTAAAACCGCTGTGACGCTCTACATTGAACAGGAGACCAAGGCCGGGCGCACGATTCACCTGCCCGATCTGGCAGCTTCGTTTGAGGCAGCTGTCTTTGACGTGCAGTACAAGAAGGCCAAAAACGCACTGCACGCTACCGGATGCAAGGAATACTGCATCGGTGGCGGCGTCTCGGCCAACCCGCATCTGCGCGAGATGATGATCAAGAAGCTTGGGCGTCAGGGGATTCGCGTAACGGTGCCGCCCTTGTCTGCCTGTACCGATAACGCAGCCATGATCGCGGAGGTCGCTCGCCGTAAATTCGACCGAGGTGAAATCTCGCCGTTCGATGTCGACGCCGATCCGAACATGACGCTGTAGCTGGTACGGCGCGGTCCCCGGACGGAGGGGCCGGATATAAGGTTTCCTGCTCTACAGTCCTGCGCAAGACGAA
>DBFNYT010000028.1:0-18228 GCA_048425625.1 Collinsella sp.
AAACAGTCCCTATTTCACCGCAACTTATGATGGGGAATTTTGTGCGCTGGGTATAATCGTCGTATTGCATTGAAATGTGGCGAAAGGAGTGGCAATGTCTCGGTATTGCGCCTCGTGCGGCAAGCTTCTTGCAGATAATGCCAAGTTCTGCACCTCGTGCGGTGCACCCGTTGAGCAAACAGCCGCGAGCGATAGCCAGCCCGCTTTTGAGCAGACCGGCTCCCTTGATACGCCGCAAGCCAAGGCGGACGACCCCCTCGCCTATCGCCCCGACCCCGCCGCAAGCCCCGCGGCCGTCGAGACCACGCAGCGCATACCCGTCGCGAGCGGCTCGCCCCAACAGCGGCCGGCTCCCGCATACGCGCCCGCTTCGCCACAGACCCCCGCTCCCAAAAAGAACGGCGCCGGGCCGCTTATCGCCGTTATCGTTGTGCTGGTGGCGATCATCATCGCCCTGGTCGTTTTCTTTGTGATCAAGCCTTTCGACAGCGCCGCCACGCAGACGACTGCCGAGGTAGCTAAGCTGCACCATGACGTCGACGACGATGACCTAAAGCCTCTCGGCGATCCCAACAGCCTGTACGACGATGATGACGATGACGACGAGGATGGCGGCGAAGCAACGCTCTCCGAGCAGAATCTCTACCGCCGACTGAGCGAATACTACGACTTGCTCGAAGACCTCGACAACTACGTCCGTGGCTGCGCGCAGAACTTCAACGGCAGCTATCTGGAAGAGGATCGAACCACCCGTCAAAATCTCGCCGACGTCGCCGAGCGCACGGAGGACACCATCGAGCAGTATTACGACATCGTCGAGGACCTAGACGTTCCGACGAGCTCCAAGAACTACAGCTCCTGGAAGGACATCATCGCCCTGTACGACGACCTGGATCACCGCATTGACGCAATCTGTGATGCCTGGGAGATCAGCCTGAAATACGCCAAGCCTGCGGACCACAAGAATGAGATCGTGGCGCCGCTGTCGCGCGACAACGTGGCGGGCACCAATGACAATAAGTATCGCCTAGACTTTGAGGAGCGCTATCCTGGCGCCAAACCCGTCGAAGTGAACTAGTCGTTGGGGACGTTCTTAAACGACTAGTCATTAAAGAACGTCCCCAATGACTACCTAAAAAGCGAGCGAGGATCTTGAGGTCCTCGCTCGTTTTTGTTTTGGGCAATGTTTCGGCTGTGCCGTTACTTGTCGGCGGTCGCCTTCTTGGCAGTCGACCTCTTTGTCGTGGCCTTCTTGGCCGTCGTCTTCTTGGCCGCACTCGCCTTGGTCGTGGTCTTGCGGCCGCGGGCCGGCTTCTTCTCCTTGGTCGGACAGTCCATGTTGACGCAGATACGCCACGGGCCGCGCGCCGTGTTGACCACCACGATGGGGGCGCCGCACTCGGGGCAGGTCTCACCCGTCGCCTCGAGCTTACCGCGCGCCGGTAGAGGATAGCTCACGCCGCAATCGTCATAGTTGGTGCAGCGGATAAAACGCTTGCCGCTCTTCTCGCTCTTGTGCGCGATCAGGTCGCCATGGCGTCCGGCCTCGGCACACACCTTGCACTCGCCCACCTTAAGGTCGGGCTCGTAGTTGGTGGGGCATGTGGGGTTCACGCAAATCTCGAAGGCCTTCTGGCGGAACGGCTGACACTTAATGCGCGGCGCACCGCACTCGGGACACACGGCGGCCTCGCCCTCGAGCGGGCTCACCTTGACGCCGCTCGGCACCGGATAGGTCACGTCGCAGTCGGGCCAGCCCATGCAGCCAATGAAGCTGCCACGGGTCTTGGCGCTCGTCTTCATAACCAGGTCCTTGCCGCACTTGGGGCAGGCGCCCACGCGCGCATCGGCCGTGACGGCGTCGCTGATGGCGTCGCCCAGCTCCTGCGTGTGCTTGAGCAGTTCGTCGAGCACGCCAGCCAGCAGCGCGCGCGAGTGCGTCACGACATGCTCTTCGGTGTCCTCGCCGCGCTCCACACGGGTCATATCGCCATCAAGCTCGCTGGTCATATCGGGGCTCGTGATGCGCGGGGCAAATTGCGTCAGCGCATCGATGATGGCGATGCCCAGCTGGCTCGGCTCAACGGGATCATTTTTGAGATAGCGCACGGCATACAGGCGCTCGATGATGCTCGCGCGCGTGGACTTGGTACCCAGGCCGCGCTTTTCCATCTCCTGCACAAGCTTGCCCTGGCTGTAGCGCGCGGGCGGCTCGGTCTGCTTGGCCTCGAGCTTAATGTCGAACACGTCGACCGTATCGCCCTGCTCAAGCGGCGGCATCTGCTCGTCGCGCTTAAGGCCGTACGGATAGGCCTCGCGGAAGCCAGGGATCACGAGCACGTCGCCCGAAGCCACGAACGGCTCACCGTTCACGTCGAGCTCGAGCTTGGTGTTCTCGATGGTCGCGGGACCCATAAGCGTCGCCAGGAAGCGGCGGGCGATAAGATCGTAGAGTTTGCGTTGGCCGCCATCAAGCGTGGACGGATCGCCCTCGCCCGTGGGGTAGATAGGCGGGTGGTCGGTGGTCTCGACTTTGCCGCGCGTGGGCTTCATGGGGCCGGCGAGCACCTTTTTGCACACGGGCGCCAGCGCCGGGTTGATCTTTGCCAGGTCGCTCACCACGGCGCCCAGATCGAGCGTCGCGGGGTACACGGTGTTGTCGACACGCGGGTAGCTGATGAGGCCCGCCATGTAGAGGGACTCGGCGATGCGCATGGTACGCGCAGGCGAGATGCCCTCGGCTGCGGCGGCAGCCTGCAGCGAGGTGGTCGCAAACGGCGTGGGTGGCTGCTGCTTGCGTGAGCGCTTGGTCACCGCGGCGACGGTTGCCGTCGTAACGCCGTCGACATGGCCGTATGCCGTCTCGGCAGCATCCTTGTCGGTAAAGCGTGCCGTCTTGTGCGCAATCTTAAAGCGGTCGTCCTCGGCAGCACCCTGCGCGGCGCCCATGCCGCGGATCTGCCAATAGTCCTCGGGCACAAACGCCATGCGCTCGCGCTCGCGCTCGACCACCAGGGCAAGCGTCGGGGTCTGCACGCGGCCGGCGGAACGCACGTTGCCAAAGCCGCCAAACTTGGCGAGCGTCAGGTAGCGCGTGAGCACCGCACCCCAAATGAGGTCGATGTGCTGGCGGCTCTCGCCGGCGTCGGCCAGATTCTGGTCGAGCGAGACAAGGTTATCGAAGGCCTGCGTGATCTCGGCCTTGGTAAACGAAGAATACTGGGCGCGGGCAACCGGCAAGTCCGGCGCAACCTCGCGCACCTTGTTAAGGGCGTCCGAACCGATCAGCTCGCCCTCGCGATCGAAGTCCGTAGCGATGATGACGCTGTCGGACTTTTTGGCGAGGTTCTTGAGCGAGCGGATGAGCTCTTTCTCGGCCGGCAGCTTAATGACGGGCGCCCAGGTGAGGTAGGGCAGGCTCTCGAGCTTCCAACCCTTGATGGAAATGCCATCGGCAAGGAACGGTTTACGTTTGGTGTCGTAGGGCGGACGCGCCAGGCCATCGGGCATATCGGCCGGCAACATCTCGCCGTCCTCGGTCACCGAATACCAGCCCAGCTTTTTATCGAACAGCACGCTGTCGCAAAAATCGGGCGCAAGGATGTGACCGGCAAGACCGATCGTCACGCACTCCTCGCCCTTCCACTCAAAACGGTAGATAGCGGTGTTGTACACCTTGTCCTTTTTAGGCTTACCCGTGGACAGACGCTCGGCGATCTGACGCGCGGCGTCATTTTTCTCGGCGATGATGAGCTTCAAAAGAGGCTCCTATCTCGTATCTCTGCGGCTACGCCCGCCCGTATGGCGGCCGACTTACGCCCTTGCTTGCTCAATCTGCCCGATGAGCCAATCGCACCAGGCATCCATGCCCTCGCCCTTGCGCGCGCTCACGGCAAACCGCGGCGCCTGCGGATTGAGGTCATCGAGTGTCTTAGTATACCGATCCATGTCAAAATCGAAAGCCGGGGCCACGTCGACCTTATTGAGCAGCTGCGCGCCGGCGTGCTGGAAGATGCCCGGGTACTTGATGGGCTTGTCGTCGCCCTCGGGCACCGAGAGAATCATGATGGACAGGTTCTCACCCAGGTCAAAGTCGACCGGGCAGACCAAGTTGCCCACGTTTTCGATAAAGATGACGTCGATGTTCTCCAGACCGACGGCCTGGTCGAACGCGTCAACCGCCTCCATGATCATGTTGCCCTCGAGGTGGCACAGGCCGCCCGTGTTGATCTGGATGGCGGGCATGCCGGCTTCCTTCATGGTGATGGCGTCGACATCCGAGGCAATATCGCCCTCGATGACGGCACAGCGCAGGCCAGCCTTGTCGCGCAGGCGCTCGTTGGTGCCCAGGATCGTGGTGGTCTTGCCCGAACCGGGGCTCGACAGCACATTGATCACATAGGTGTTTGTCTCTTTAAATCGCTGTCGCAGCTGATCTGCCAGGCGCTCATTGCGCGACAGAATCGGCGACGCGATATCAATCGTTTTCTCAGCCATACTCGGCACTCCTTACTTTGGCCCCTTTATACCCCATCACCAGATGGCTAGCGGGCTAATCGTCGGGGGTTTCGATTTCGATACTTGCGATGTCGAGCTCGCGGCCGTGCAGCAGACGCACGTTGGCGCCGCCACATTGGGGACAGCGGCAATGGAAGCGATCGTGCTCAAAGACCTCCCCGCAGTCCAGACACTCGCTTTGTGGATGGACTTCCTCCACGGCAAGCTCGCAACCTCGCGTGAGCGGGTCCTCATCGCGAAATGTCTTCCACGCAAAGTCGAGCGCCTCGCGCACAACTTCGGTCATATCCCCGATACGCAGCGTTACCAAAACGGCGCGCGAGGCCCCCGCCCCACGCGCCGCGCGAATCACTGTATCGAGTATGCCGTTGACAATGCCAACCTCGTGCATACCGATTTACTCCTCGTCGTCCTCATCGTCCGAGAACAGGTCCAGACGGCTCACAAACAGGCCCTCCTTGCCCTCGCGCGCGGTAATGACCACGCGGGCAATGGCGAGCGAAATCTCGTAGAGCGAGAGCAGGGCACCATACATGAGGCCCAGCGTAACGGGCGAGCCGTCGGGCGTAATCACAGCCGAGCCCACAAGCAGGCCCACGTACACGTAGCGCCAGGCGCCGCGGAAGGCCGCGTAGGACACGATGTGGAAGACGGACAGGTAGAAGATGATGAGCGGCAGCTCAAACGCCACGCCAAAGCCGATCATAAAGAGCAGCTCCATGTTGACGTAGTTCTCCAGGTCGGGCAGCGCCGTGGCGACGGCCGAGGTCTCGCCGATGAGCCACTCAAAGCCTGCCGGGATAATGATGAAGTAGCAGAAGATGGCACCCAGGAAGAACAGCACCGTCGAGGCGAGTACCGTAGGCACGACCCACTTGCGCTCGTTGGGACGCAGTGCCGGCAGGAAAAACGCCAGAATCTGCCAGATGATCATGGGCGTGCACATGACCACGGCCATCTTGATGGCCAGCGAGAAGCGCAGGCCAAAGCCGCCGAGCGTGGTGGTGATGTAGAACTTACCGTCCGGCACAAACGAGCGGATGGGATCTTCCAGGATATCGAGCACCACGGGCGTGGCGAAGTACAGCACGATAGCGGCGGCAAACACCGACACGACCACGATAGTCAGACGGCGACGGAGCTCTCCCAGGTGATCGAAGAGCGGCATGCGCGCAGGTCCGATAGGCATTACTCATCGCCTCCCTTCGGGGTGTCGGCGGCAGCGGCCTCGTCCTCGTCCTCGTCCTCGGCCTCGAGCTCGCGAGCGAGCTGGTCGACGACGGCCTTGCGCTTGCGGGGACGACGGGCATAGAGATCAGCCGTCGTGGGCTCTGCCGGCTCCGGCTCGGGCTCCGGCTCTGCAGCAGGCTCGGGTTCGACGGTGGCAGCGGTGGCAGCGGCAGGCTCGGCCTCGGCGGGCTCGGCACCCTCGGTCTCCTCAGCAGCGCCTTCGCCCTCAGCAGCACCCTCGCTTGCAGCCTTCTCGGCGGCAAGGCGGGCGCGACGCTCGGCAAAGGTCTCCTTCTTGGCGGGCGCGGCCGTCTCGGCGGCATCCTCGTCCGCATCGGAATCGTCATCGACGGCAGCCTTCTTGGGCTTGACCGGGGCCGACGCGGCCTCGCTCACCGGATCGATAATCTCGGACTGAACAACGGCCGTCATCTTTTCCTGCGTCTCGCGGAACTGACGGATGGCACGGCCGATCGTGCGGCCCATCTGCGGGAGCTTATCCGGGCCAAACAGCAAAAAGCCGAAGACCACGATGATCGCGAGCTCACCCTCTCCAATACCAAACACACATACCTCCAAGGCTCGATGTGAGTCGAGCCCGCACCGCGCCATTCGGCCGGAACTCGTCTATTCATTCGGTCAAGTATAGCGCCCGGACGCCAAAACGTCCGAGCGCATCACAAACATATGCCAAACGGCATGCCCTTTTGGGGGCAAAGATTATGCAGCGGTGATCGAAATCTCCTGGTCGACACCCAACAGCTGAACCACGCGCATCACCGGGGGCTGCACATTGGTGCAGCTAAAGCGCTTGCCGTGGTCGACCGCGTGGTGCGCGGCGCCCACAAGCACGCCAATGCCCGTCGAGTCGATGTAGCTCACCTGGGCAAAATCGAGCTCAACGGCCTCGGTGGGCTGCTCGAGCGCCAGGTCGATAGCATTGCGCAGGCTGTCGGCGTTAGAGATATCGATCTCGCCGGTTACCTTAATGGTGTAGAGCTCTGGCGTGGGGTTGGTGGAAATACCCAAATCCATGTATACGCTCCTTTACGTATCGAAAGTGCGGATAGTACGGGAAGCCGCGCGTTAGGCGCGCTCGGCACGCGCAAGCTCGGCAGCGACGAGCTTCACAGCCAGCACCAGCACATCGAGCGCGGCCTCCAGGTCCTCGACCGTGGGATAGCTCGGTGCGATGCGGATGTTGGTGTCGCGCGGGTCCTTGCCATAGGGCCAGGTGGCACCGGCCGGCGTGAGCTTGACGCCCAGGTCGGCACAAAGCGCGGCGACCTTCTGGGCCGAGCCCTCGGGACCATCGAAGCTTACAAAGTAGCCGCCGCGGGGGTGCGTCCAGGTAGCACAGCCCGTGTCGCCCAAGCCCTCGGTGAGCTTGCGCTCGACGGCCTCAAAGCGCGGACGCAGGAACTCGGCATGCTTTTTCATGTGCTCCTTGACCGCCTCGATGGTGGGAAGGAAGCGCACGTGACGCAGCTGGTTGAGCTTGTCGGCGCTGATGAGGCCGGCCTTCAGGCGCTTGGAGAACTCGGCGATGACCGCGGGGCTCGCACCGATAAAGCCGATGCCGGCGCCCGGGAAGGTGATCTTGGACGTCGAGGCAAAGGCCACCACGCGGTCCTCGGTGCCCGCCGCGCGGGCAAGATCGAAGATGTTGGCGAGCTCGTCGGTCTCGTCGTACAGATCGTGCACGCAGTAAGCGTTGTCCCAGAAGATGCGGAAATCGGGCGCGGCCGTGGGCATCTCGACCAGGCGGCGCACAGTGTCCTCGCTAAAGGTGATGCCCGTGGGGTTGGAATACTTGGGCACGCACCAGATGCCCTTAATGGAGTCGTCGGCGGCAACGAGGCGCTCGATCTCGTCCATGTCGGGGCCGTTGTCGGTCATCGCGACGGGGACGTTCTCGATGCCCAAGTCGGCGGTGATGCCAAAGTGGCGATCGTAGCCGGGAACGGGGCACAGGAACTTGACCTTCTTGCCGTCGTGCGCGGCCTCGTAAGCCTCCCAAGGCTCGCTGCCGCACGAGCCACAGCGCCAGAACATGCCGGCGATGTCGTGCTCAATCAGCAGGCTCGACGAACCCAGTACGAGCGTCTGCTCGGCGGGACAGCCCAGGAACTCCCCTGCCAACTTGCGTGCCGAGGGAATACCCTCAAAGCAGCCGTAGTTGGAGCAGTCGACGTTGCCATCGTGCAGATCGGCGTCGGCGTTGAGGATATCGAGCATGGGTCGAGAGATGTCCACCTGGGAGGGCGACGGCTTGCCGCGGGCCATGTCGAGCGCCAGGCCCTTGGCCTTGACCTCGGCGACCTCGGCTTTGAGTGCCTCGATAGCGGCATCGAGTTCGGTGGTTTCCATCTTCTGGTAGATCGTCTGCATGGGTGCGACCTTTCGCGAAGCGGGACGTTGCAGTTCGTCTAAGTATAGACCGCCACCGCCGCAACGTTATGAAGCCGTGATAGATTAAGTACATCGCAATAAATTACGAATCGCCGCGCATGCCGGCGTGGGGCGCCCAAGGAGGCACTATGGAGTACGGATCGTTCCAGGCCGAGGAATTCGGCGACCTGCAGCGCCTGGTCGACGGACTGTTTTACGATCGCCACGCCATCGACCGCCTAGATCTGATCGTACAGGCCGAGATCTTGGACCTGGCGCCCGACCTCATGGAAATCGTCAACCTGCTACCGCCCGGCTATTACGACCGCCAGTCACTTTGCGACCAGCTCAACTCCGCCTTGGCCGCCCACGGCTGGGGCGCCGTCTACGGCACCGTGGAATAAACCTAGTCATTTAAGAACGTCCCCAATGACTAAAACGCCGCTTGTGATGGTGTTCACAGGCGGCGTTTTCAAACTTGTATGTGCTCTTACTCTTCCTTGGGCGCGGGGTGTTTGCAGACCACGCTCATGTAAATCATGCCGAGCACGGCAGCGGTGACCGAACCGGCAAGGATGGCGGCCTTGGCAGCCAGAACCTCAAACTGGGCCGTCGGGAAGGCGAGGCCGCTGATGAGAATCGACATGGTAAAGCCGATACCGCCCAGAATGCCCACACCGGCAATCATGTGCCAGTTGACATTGTGCGGCAGCTCACAGACCCTAAACTTAACCAGGGCAAACGTCATGCCAAAGATGCCGATCGGCTTGCCCAGCAGCATGCCAAAGTACACGCCGAGCGTCACCGGGTCGGTGAGCAGCGTGCTCATGTCCACGCCCACCAGGCGAACCTGTGCGTTCACGAACGCAAAGATCGGCAGAATCACAAAGTTGACCGGCGTGGAGATCAGACGCTCCATGCGGATGAGCGGCGGGGTCACGCGGTGCATGACGCGCTCGACCTTGGTGGTCGAGACGGTAAAGTCATGCTGGCCCAGGATGTGTGCCTCGTCGTCGTAGCGGTCATCGAGCAGCGGCAGGCACTCGCCCAACCAATCGGTGAGGCTATCGAGCTTAACGCCGCACTTGGCCGGGATGGTAAAGGCCAAGATGACGCCAGCAAGTGTGGCATGTACGCCGCTCTTGAACATGCAGAACCACAACAGCAGACCCAGTACCGAATACGGGGCAAGGCGGTAATGCTGCGTCTTGTTGAGCCACACGAGCGCGCAGGTCACAAGCGCGGCGGCGCCCAACCAAAACGGATTGGGGCTCTGACCGTAGAAGATGGCGATGGCGGCGATGGAGATGAGGTCGTCGGCGATGGCGAGCGTCGAGAAGAACACGCGCACGCCGTTGGGCACGCGATTGCCCAAAAGCGACAGCACGCCCAGCGCAAAGGCAATATCGGTTGCCATGGGGATGGCCCAACCGTTGTGGGCGCCGGCATGGTTAAAGATCAGGTAGATGCAGGCGGGAACGACGACGCCGCCCACGGCCGCCAGCATGGGAAGCATGGCCTGACGCGGATTCTTGAGCTCGCCGACCGTCATCTCGTACTTAAGCTCAATGCCCACCAGCAAAAAGAAAAACGCCATGAGGAAGTCGTTGACGAAAAGCTCAACGGTGAGACCGGCCGTAAGGTTGCCCAGACCCACATACAGCGGGGTCTCCAAAAAGTGATGGATGGCCTCATAGGCATCGGTGTTGGCGCAAACGACGGCGGCGATGGCGGCGAAGACCATGACGGCGGCGGAAATCGTGCCGTTCTCGGCGATGCGCTCCCAAATGTCGTGGCGCTCAAAACGCTTGCGCTCACGAACGTTGAACAGCTGCTCGGGTGCTGCCATGGGCGGCTCCTTTCACGGGAAGGCTCCCGTCTTAAAAAAGCACGGCCCGCCCAAGTGGCGGCGCCGCGCTCTAACGTATTACGCTTGCATCTAGCCTACCCTGCACGACAAGCGCACAAGCACGGCCGAAAAGCGGAACCACAGGTTGAACATTATTTGCTCAACGGCACGGGCACGCCCGTCCAAGAGACGACGCGGCGCCGTGCACAAAAAACGACCGGAGCGCGGGGTGTCCGCGATCCGGTCGTGGCATTTGGTCAACTAAACCTAGCAGGCGGCCATAATGGGGGCAGCGACCTGCTTCTTACGGGAGAGGACGCCCGGCATCCAGACGCCGTCGTGCTCGTCGGCAATGCCCAGGCCCTTCTGAGCGGCCTCGGTCTCGCCCTCGAGCAGGACCTGCGAGCCCTCCTCCATAATGTCGGTGATGCACAGAACAATGCCGTCAGCACCCTTCTCGGCGGCGTAGGCGCGCATGGCCTCGCGAATCTCGTCGATCATGCCGAGCGCGCGGCTCTTGTCGACGGTCTCGTACTGGCCGATGAGTAGCTTCTTGCCGGCGGGCTCAAACATCTTGATGTCGTTGCCGACCATCTCGGCTGCGGTGAAGGAGCCGGACGGACGGGTAAGGAAGACCTCCATGCCAAACTTGACCGGGTCGACGCCCACCTGCTCGCCGAGCTTGGCGGCGACGGCGCGGTCGACATCGGTGGTGGTGGGGCTCTTGAGCATGAGCGTGTCGGTCATCATGGCCGAGAGCAGCAGCTTAGCCTGGACGTCGGAAAGCTCAACGCCGAGCACGCCGGCGAGCTTGGTGACGATGGTGCAGCTGGAGCCCCAGGGCAGGCAGATGTAGTGCAGCGGGCCGGCGGTCTCGAAGTCACCGATGCGGTGATGGTCGACAACGCCAAAGACCGTGGCGTCCTTAAGGCCGGCGACGGACTGGGCGGACTCGTTGTGGTCGGTGAGGACGACGAGCTGACCGGCCTCGACGGACTCGATCACACGAGGCTCGGCGATGCCGGCGTCGGCGAGCAGCTTGGCGGACTCTGCCGGAAGCTGACCAAGGGCGCAGGCCTCGTAGGTGTTGCCGGCATACTCAACCTGGTTGAGCAGCTGGGACAGGACGACGGTGCTCATGATGGCGTCGTTATCGGGGTTCTGGTGACCAAAGACAAGAACGTTTGCCATGGGTTTCCTCCACTTGATATGTGTACTTGGACGTAGCTATGGTAGCACGCCGATGCCGAGCCTTCGCAGACGGAAGGGCCACGGCATATTTTGGGGCAGGCACGGGGGCCAAGGCTGTCCCTTTTACACCGTGTTGGTGCAAAGTAACCTGACCCCCTTGCACCAGCTATTTACCGGCGGCGCGCAGAGCTACGTAGGCGGCGCCGATGATGCCGGCGTCGTTGCCGAGCGAAGCGACCTTAATGGGCGTCTCACGCGAGGCGGAAAGCGCGTAGCGCTGGAAGTGCTCGCGAACGGCGTCGAGGTAGACATCGGCCGAAGCGGACGCGCCGCCGCCGATCAGGAACATCTCGGGGTCGACCACGTTGGCGATAAGCGCCAGAGCGCGGCCGAGATAGTCGGCCATGGTATCGGCAGCTGCCAGCGCCAGTTTGTCACCCTCGCGGCAGGCCTGGAACACGTCCTTGGAATCTGAGGGGCCGGTGAGCTCGACGGGCTCGACGCCCGCCTTCTTGCACTCGGCAAGGTAGTTGCTCACCACGCCGGTGGCACTGGAATACTGCTCCAGGTGGCCATGGCCACCGCAGCCGCAGGTACGCTCCTCGGCCGGGTTCAGGCACATGTGGCCAATCTCGCCGCCGGCGCCCACAACGCCCGATACCACATCGCCGTTAACGATAACGCCGCCGCCCACGCCGGTACCGATGGTGACCATCACCACGTTCTGCACGCCCTTGGCAGAACCGAGCCAGGCCTCGCCCATGGCAGCGGCGTTGGCATCGTTCTCGTACTTAACGACCGCGTCGGGGCAGTGCTTTTGAATGGCGATCCTCAGCTCGGGCAGGTTAATGGCAATGTTGGCCTTGACCTTGGCATCGCCCGATGCCGGGATGGGGCACGGAACGGCCAGGCCAATGCCCGCCACAAAGGCACGCGGAATCCGTGCCTTGGCGACCACCTGGTCGATAGCCTCGGTCACCGCGGCAAAGCCCGCGGCGTCAACGATGGGAGGCGTGGGCACGCTGGCCTTGGCTAGCAGGTTGCCGTCCTCGTCGAACAGGCCCTCCTTAACCGAAGTGCCGCCGACGTCAATGCCGATGTAGTACTGCTTAGGTTCCATGGGAGCCCACCTTTCTCGTTTAAACATTGCCTGTATGGTACCGCTCCCAAGGCAAAAACCTACCAAAAAGGGACAGGTTTGTTTTGGCAGGTTATATCTGGGGAAACGTCCGCCCGCTCAACGAGCAATGACGCTCAGCAACTCGCCAAACAAAAAGCGCCGGGAGAGGGAGACTCCCGGCGCCTGCAAAAGGGACTGGATTGTATGCGAACCGCACGATCCGTCGCGGCGAAAACGCCAGCTAGGCCTTGAGTGCCTGTAGCTGTTTGTGGACCTCAATGAGCTCCGTGGCCATGACGCGCATGGTCTCGGTGCCGGCCATCTGGTCCTCGGCGTGCAGCAGAATCAGCGGGGCCTCGCCGTTGCGCTCGCCATTGGCCTCCTTCTTAAGAAGTCCCATGTGAACATCGTGGCCGCCGTTATAGGCCTCGTCGCCCTGCTTAATGAGCTCCTCGGCGGCGTCGAAATCGCCCTCCTTGGCCTTCTGCACGGCGTTGATGTACATGCTCTTGGCGGTACCGACGTAGCTGATGATCTCGAAGCAGGTCATCTGCAGTTCGTTCATATCCTCCATGCGCTGCACCTAGCCCATCACGCTGACGCAGTGGTCGATGATGCCGGCGGCGTTCATGCGGCCATAGTCGACCATGTTGATGACCTCGACCGGGAAACGGCCGGCGGCCTCCTTCTCAAAGTCGCCCTTGGTGTAGCCGATCTGCGGGCCGAGCAGCAGGATGTCGCACTCGTCCAGGTGATCGTGGGCCTCATTCATAGGACGGGCTTCGACCTCGATGTCCAGACCACGGCTCTCGACCTCGGACTGCATCTTCTGGACCAGCAGACTCGTGGACATGCCGGCATTGCAGCAAAGCATGATCTTCTTCATGGTTTCCTCCTTATAACTGCGCGGCGCGCAGACGACAAACTGGATAAATCCTTGTGGTTATCTTTCCCCTGTTTTGCACGTTTAGGCAAAAAAGGAGATACGGGTACCGGTACCAAGCATCGGTACCCGCAAGGGTGGAATGGACAAACGCTAGGCGTTCTGCTCGGCGAGGGCCTCCTGCTTGGCGATGGCCTTCTCGGAGATCCTCATAAAGGGCAGGTAGACAGCCATGCCGATGACCAGCTCCAGAGCCTGCCACACGCCGGCGCGCCAGTCAAAGCCCGTAGCAAGCAGGGCGTTGATGACGGGCGGCATGGTCCAAGGCACCTGAGCGATGCAGGGGCTGATGATGCCAGCGCAGGTCAGGCCATAGGTGACACCGATGAACAGGTCGGGAAGAAGCACGAACGGAATCATGAGCGGCAGGTTGTACACGATGGGGTAACCGTAGATGACCGGCTCGTTGATGTTGAACAGGCCAGGCAGAATGGCCATCTTGGCAACGGTCTTGGAGGCCTTGTTCTTGGAGAACAGGAAGGTGTCGAGCAGCAGCATGAGGGTGCAGCCCGAGCCGCCGATGAGGGCGAAGCTGTTGACGATCTGCATGTTCATGTAGTGATCGGGCTGGATGGTACCGCCGGCGGCAAAGGTAGCCATGTTGTCGACGATGAGCATGGTCAGGATCGGCTCGACGGTAGCGCCCGAGATGGTGGACTGGTGAATACCAACGCAGAACAGCAGGTTGGCGAGGGTGTAGATGAGGATGACAGCCCACGGACCGGCGTTCATGATGCTCTTGAGCGGGTTGGAGATGCAGGTGGAGATGATGGTGCACAGGTCGGTGCCGGCGCAGACGGCGAGCAGGGCCGAGGCGATAGCGAAGATCGAGAGGTTGAGCAGCATTGGGATCATGACGTTGAAGGAGTTGGAGACCGCAGGAGGTACGCCCTCGCCCAGCTTGACCTTGAGCTTCTCGACGCCCGAGATCTTGATGAAGAGCGTCGTGGAGAGCAGGGCGATGATGATGGCCGAGAACAGGCCGTTGGTACCGGTGTTGGCGGTCGAAAGGGCACCGGTGACCTCGGCGGAGGTGATCTTGTCGGTGAGAAGCGGGCTCGTGGCGGCAAGGGTTGCGGTGATCTGCTGCGGCATCATGATGACGAAGGCAGAGATAGCGACAACCACGCAGGCAAGCGGGTTATCGAAACGCTCGTTCTTGGCGAGGCTGTAGCCAATCAGACCGGCCAGGATAATGGCGGACACGTTAAGGGTGCCCAGGGTGATTGCCGAGCCCCAGGTCTGGAGGTTGGCGAGGCCCGCCGCATCGAGCGGGAACAGAGGGAACACGACGTTGTTGATAAGAACCGCGATACCCGCAAGGATATAGAGCGGCGTGATGGTCGCGAAGGCATCGCGCAGGGAACGCAGATGAACCTGGTTTCCCACCTTCGCAGAGACCTCGGCAAATTTGTCGAGGAAGCTCTTTCCGTTGTCACTGGCCATGATTGCTCCTAACTTTCAAATCCGGCCTTTTCCTATGTGCACGGTGGTCTGTCGCCCTCTGCCACCAGATGTGCCAATGTTATTGCGCGTTTGCGCAGGGGCTGAGCGCCCGTTTTGGGGCTGAGCGCCCGATCGCTAATCCACCACGTGGGTCGTGGCGACCTGCTTGAGCCAAGCTGCCGATTTCTTAAGACGGCGCTGATAGCCGTCCATGAGGTCGACCTCGACAAAGCCATAACGGTTCTTGAAGGCATTTGCCCAGGACCAGTTGTCAATGACGGCCCAGTAGTGGTAGCCGCGGCACTTGGCCCCTTCGTCAATGGCCTTGGCGACCCACTCAAGGTGCTGGCGCACAAAGTCGACGCGATAGTCGTCCTGAATGGTTCCCTCGGCGTCACGATTCTTGTACTCGTCCATGATGCCGATGCCGTTCTCGGAGACGAACCACTCAAGATCGGGATAGTTCTTGGCGCAGTCCATGCCAAAGTCGTAGAGGCCCTTCGGGTAAATCTCCCAGCCGCGGCTCTTGTTCATGACGGCATCGGGCCACACGTACTCGTCGGCAAAGTGCGGCAGACCGTACTGGTCGATCTTGCTCGCCGGCGCCTGGACGCGCGTGGGATGGTAGTAGTTGCAGCCAAGCCAGTCAACGACGCCCTGCTTGAGGATCTCCTGGTCACCGGCGCGGAACGGAAGCTTGACGCCGTCCTCGGCCAGGCTGTCGAGCACGTCGGCGGGAAGCTCGCCCTTGGTGATAAGGTCGAGCCACCAGCGATTGTTGATGCCGCTGGTCATACGCACGGCCTCGAGGTCTGCCTCGCTGGGGTTCTCCTTGGTGTAGACCGGGGTGAAGCAGTTGATCATGCCGATCTTGGCATCGGCGCGAACGGCGCCCTTGTCATAGGCCTTGCGATAGTTGGCAACAGCCAGCGCGTGCGCCAGCGAAATGTGGTACTGCACGGTGCGAGCACGGTTGAAGTCGTGGAGCTGCGGGAACCACACGCCCTCCTGGTAGCGCTGCTCGGGCTCGACGATGGGCTCGTTAAAGGTAAACCAGTACTTGATCTCTTGACCGAACTCGCGGAAGGCGACGTCGGCGTAATGCGCGTAGGCCTCGACGACCTCGCGGCTCTCCCAACCGCCACGGTCAAAGAGGTAGGTGGGCATATCGAAGTGGTAAAGGTTGACGAACGGCTCCAGGCCTGCCTCGCGGGAAGCGCGGAACAGCTCGTGGTACCACGCAGCACCCTCCTCGTTGAGGTTGCCGTCGGCATCGAGCAGGCGGCTCCACTGGATGGAGGTGCGATAGGTATCCAGGCCCAGGTCCTTCATGATGCGAAGGTCGTCCTTGTACTTGGCCATAAAGTCGTTACCGGCATAGGAACCCACGCGGTTATAGAACGAGCCCAGATCCTGCATGGACCAGGTGTCCCACAGGTTCTCGAGCTTGCCGCCCTGGTTCCACTGGCCCTCGGTCTGCGGACCGGACATGGCCGCGCCAAAGAAAAAGTCGCTGGGCAGCTGATACTGTGCCATCGAAGTCCTCGCTTTCGTGTCTTTGAGCCTCCGATTGGAGGCGGGTTTGCTTTGGCGGGTAATCCGGCGCGGGCGCGCACCGGTTATCCGGATATCCGACCCACCAAAACAAATCCGTCTCCAAGCGGTACAGGCGATGCTCATGCATCTCGCTTGTTATCTATAACTATAGCGCTCAAATTTTTTATATAAAGCGTCTTTTTTGTTTTTCTTTCTCGAACTTCTTTGATTAAAGCCATATAGATGCTTTTATAGTAGGTATACTTTCTTTTACAGGCATTCATGTTAGAAAGGGGGTTCCATGATTCCCAAATATGAGTCAATAGCTGCGGATATTCGTCGCAGTATCGAGGATGGCGCCCTTAAGCCCGGCGACAAGCTACCCACTGTCGTTGAGTTCTGCGAGCTGTATGGCGTTTCCAAGATCACCGTCAAACGAGCAATTGAGCAAATTACCGAGGAAGGCTTGGTCACGAGCCGTCGCGGATCGGGCACCTACGTCAAGGACACCGCGGGGCTTCCCGGCAAAGCGTTTTTCCAAGGCAGAAACGACCGCGCGCAGGGCTTTACCTACGAGCATCGCGGTGAGAAGGTTGCCTCGGTGGTCTACGATTTCTCGATCGTCAATCCGCCGGCAGAGGTTGCCTCCCAGCTGGGAATGGCCGAAGACGACTTTGCCTATCACATCGTGCGCGTACGCGAGGTCGATGGCCTGCCCATCGTTATCGAGTACACCTATATGCCGCTCGAGCTGATCCCGGGCCTGAAGAAAAAGGACCTGTACGCGTCGGTCTACAGCTATATCCGCGAGCAATGCGGGCTTAAGATCTCGAGCTTCCACCGCACCATTCGTGCCGTGGCGGCAACCGAGGAAGAGGCCAAGCGCCTGAACACCAAGCCCGGCTCTCCCCTGCTCGAGCTCAACCAGATTGGCTTTTTGGACAGCGGCGCCGCGTTTGAGTACTCGATTTCGCGCAACGTGGGCGACCGCTTTGAGCTGCACAACGTAACGTTGGCTTAAGTTTGTAATCCGGCAGGCGCTCGCTTTGAGCCGTTTTTCGCGAGGTGCCTGCACAACCTGATGGGGGTATGCACATGTCCGATTTGATTAAACTCACGCCGATCTTCCACGAGAAGATTTGGGGCGGCCGCCAGCTGGAGACCGTCTTTGGCTATGACATTCCCGAGGGTCCCATCGGTGAGTGCTGGGCCATCTCGGCGCACCCCAACGGCGATTGCCAGATTGCCGAGGGTCCGTACGCCGGCCACACGCTGTCGTGGCTGTGGGCCGAGCATCGCGAGCTCTTTGGCAACTGCGAGGGCAAGGAGTTCCCGCTGCTCATTAAGATTCTGGACGCCAAGGACGACCTGTCGATCCAGATCCACCCCAACGACGAGTACGCCGCCGAGCATGAGAACGGTAGCCTGGGCAAGACCGAGTGCTGGTACGTGCTGGATTGCGAGTCCGGCGCCACGATCATCGTCGGCCAGCGCGCACATGACCGTGCCGAGGCCGCGCAGATGATCGAAGAGGGTCGCTGGGACGACATGCTCAACGTGCTGCCGATCCACAAGGGCGACTTTTTCCAAATCGACTCCGGCACCGTTCACGCCATCAAGACCGGCACGCTGATTCTGGAGACGCAGCAGTCGAGCGACGTGACGTATCGCCTGTACGACTACGACCGTCCCGGCACCGACGGCAAGCTGCGCCCACTGCACATTGAGCAGAGCCTCGACTGCATCGACTTTGATGCTCAGGCTCCGACCGACGGCACGGTGACCGCGCCCGAGGTGGACGGCGTGACCGAGCTCGAGTCCAACCCCTGCTACACCGTCGATCGCGTGCGCGTCGACGGCAGCAAAACCATCGACCAGCGCTGGCCCTTCATGTGCCTGTCGGTCATCGACGGCAAAGGCACCGTCTGCGGCGACCCCGTCCACAAGGGAAGCCACCTGCTGGCACCCAGCACCGTGAACCAGATCGAACTCGAAGGCAAGATG
>DBFNYT010000029.1:0-3386 GCA_048425625.1 Collinsella sp.
CCTCGCGGCCTCCCCCTTTTTTGCGTTTAATAGAGGGTTGTAATACACGAACTCGCCTTCGTTTAGCTTCTCTTACTGTTTGGCTGTATTTTGAGTCCTTCTTTTGTATTTGCGCGATAATAACTCCCATTGGCGTTAGGGAGGACTTGATGTTTACCGTTTTTGTCTTGGGCAATATTGCTTCGGGTAAGTCGACTGCCTGCCGCTATCTCGAATCTCATGGCGCCATGCTTATCGATCTGGATGAGCTTGCCAAATCGCTGTATGTGCCAGGCTCCGATATCGTCAATGCCCTCGCGGAAGAATTCGGTTGGGACATTCTGGACGGGGAGGGCGGCATTCGCCGCAATGTCCTCGCTGCTCGAGCTTTCGCCTCTCCTGATACAGTCGCGCGGCTCAATGGCATCGTTCATCCGGTTCTCATCGAACAGCTGTCACTGAGGATTCTTGATCCGGTTTGCTGCACGGTTTCGTCCCCCCGTTATCCCTTTGCGGTTGTCGAGGTTTCTGCCCCGACTGGTTTTGAGGATGCTTTTGGCCTGGCTGATGAAATTCTGGTTATCAGCGCTCCTTTAGCAGTTCGTCGTGAGCGTGCTATTCATCGTGGTATGGAGTCCCTTGATTTTGATGCTCGCTCTGCATGCCAACCTGATGAGGCTTCGCTTTGCAATCTCGCTACGACGGTAATCGATAATACGGCAGGCGACAATTCACTCTTTGAACAACTGGACGCATGGCTTGCGCGCCATGGCTTCGGGGATGTAGTGGATAGGGAGGAGACCGATGCCTAAGACACGTTTCTTTACGTGGTATCGCGTGGCGCCACTTGTCGTTATGCTCGTCTTCGGCCTTATTTCGCTCGTCTACTCGTATGCCCCTGCCGCCTTCTTTAAGCCTTTGTATCCGATTGACTACGAGGCGTACGTAAAGCAATCGAGCATTTCGCACAATCTTGATCCGTATCTGGTGTGTGCTGTCATAAAGTCGGAATCGAATTGGGATCCCAAGGCTGAGTCGAATCAAGGCGCTCAGGGATTGATGCAGCTGATGCCCGAGACTGCCCAGGATATGATTGCCAAGGGTCTTGTCGATGGTAGCGAGTATTCAGCCGACAACCTTAACGATCCCGCTACGAACATCGAGTTTGGCTGTGCGTACCTTTCGTATCTTCTAACGTATTTTAACGGGTCGACTGACAGCGCCATTGCCGCCTATAACGCCGGCATGGGCAATGTCGACGGATGGGCGCAGCAGAGCACGTCGCTTCATAATGCGATCACCTTTCCCGAGACGCAGGCGTATCTGATTCGTGTCAATAATGCCTGGGTCCGCTACAAGACCCTCTATCCCGATCGGTTCGTATAGGACTATGCCTGCCGCCTGCGTATACTGCAGATATATGAGTTAGGAGTATCCATGGCGGAATTTGAAGTTGAGCGTGTTGGAGGAGAGCTCAAACGTTTTGGCGTTGAGGGCTCTGAGGTGCCGTTTAAGGTCGTGTCTCCATACGAGCCCGCCGGTTCCCAGCCTAAGGCCATTGAGTCGCTTGTGCAGGGTGTGAGGGACGGAGATCGCTATCAGGTTTTGCTGGGCGTGACTGGTTCGGGCAAGACCTTCACGATGGCTAAGACTATTGAGGCCCTGGGGAAGCCGACGCTGGTCATGGCTCCCAATAAAACGCTTGCCGCTCAGCTCGCGAGCGAGCTCAAGGAATTCTTCCCTAACAACGCCGTGGTCTATTTTGTGTCGTACTACGATTACTATCAGCCCGAGGCATATGTACCGCAGAGTGATACGTATATCGAGAAAGACTCCTCGATTAACGAAGAGGTCGAGATGCTGCGCCATCAGGCGACGGCATCGCTGCTATCTCGACGCGATGTGATCGTCGTCGCATCGGTCTCGTGTATCTATGGCATTGGCTCCCCCGAGGACTATGCGGGCCTAGCTCCGAACGTCGACAAGAAGGTGCCGCTCGAGCGTGATGACTTTATCCATGCGCTTATCGATATCCAGTACGATCGCAATGACTATGATTTGGCACGTGGCACCTTCCGCGTGCGCGGCGATGTCGTCGACGTGTATCCGCCCTATGCCGAGCATCCGTTGCGGTTTGAGTTCTTTGGCGACGAGGTCGAGCTGATTGCCGAGATCGACGAGGTCACCGGCGAGATGCTGCGTGAGTACGAGGCCATTCCCGTGTGGCCGGCCTCGCACTACGTGACTGAGAAGCCTAAGGTCAAAGCGGCTCTGAAATCAATCAGCGAAGAGTGCGAGAAGCGTGTGGCCGAGCTCAAGGCGACTGATAAGCTGCTCGAGGCGCAGCGTCTGCAGCAGCGCACCGACTATGATCTCGAGATGCTCGAGACCATGGGTTTCTGTAACGGTATCGAGAACTACTCGCGTCATCTGGACGGCCGAAAACCGGGCGAGCCGCCGTTTACCCTGATCGATTACTTTCCTAAGGATATGCTCTGCATCATCGACGAGAGCCATGTAACGGTGCCGCAGATCCGCGGCATGCACGAAGGCGACCGCTCGCGTAAGGTGACGCTGGTTGAGCATGGTTTTCGTCTGCCTTCGGCACTCGATAACCGCCCGCTTCGTTTCGATGAGTTTGAGGCGAGGATTCCCCAGTTCATCTACGTTTCGGCCACGCCGGGCGACTATGAGCTGCGGGTTAGCCAGAACGACGTTGAGCAGATTATTCGTCCGACCGGTCTGCTCGACCCCAAGATCGATGTGCGTCCGGTTCGTGGGCAGATTGACGATCTTGAGGACGAGATTCGCGAGCGCGTTGCCCGCAAGGAGCGCGTGCTGGTGACCACGCTCACCAAGCGCATGGCCGAGGACCTGACCGACCATCTGCTTGATGCCGGCATTAAGGTCAACTACATGCATTCCGATACGGCGACGATGGACCGTGTCGAGATCTTGCGAACGCTGCGCGAGGGAAAGATCGATGTTCTCGTTGGCATTAACCTGCTTCGCGAGGGTCTTGACCTTCCCGAGGTCTCGCTGGTGGCAATTCTCGACGCTGACAAGGAAGGTTTCTTGCGCAACCGCCGTTCGTTGATTCAGACGATTGGCCGTGCGGCCCGTAATGCCGACGGCGAGGTCATCATGTATGCAGACGTTGTGACCGATTCGATGAAAGAAGCCATCGAGGAGACGCAGCGCCGTCGCGAGATTCAGATGGCATATAACGAAGAGCATGGCATTGTGCCCAAGACGGTCCGCAAGGCCATTAACGACATCTCGAGCTTTATTACCGAGGCCGAAAAGACTGTGGGCTCGAAGGGGCGCTCGAGAGGCGATTCGCTGGGTCACGGTGCGTTCTATACGCCCGACGAAAACGGCGAGGGCGCCGCGCCGGAGACGGTGGC
>DBFNYT010000030.1:0-10342 GCA_048425625.1 Collinsella sp.
CAGCAGCGTCTGTGCATCGCGCGCGTGCTTGCGGTGCAACCCGATGTCCTTCTGATGGACGAGCCCTGCTCCGCCATCGACCCCACGTCCGTCTCTAAGGTCGAGGATTTGATGGCCGAGCTGGCGCCCGAGATGACGATCATCATCGTCACGCATTCAATGCAGCAGGCAGCTCGCATTAGCGACTACACCGCATTCTTCTTGCAGGAAGTTGCCGGCGAGCCCGCTACGCTCATCGAGTATGGTCAAACCGACGCGATCTTCACCAGCCCGGTGGACTCGCGGACGGAAGACTATATCACCGGCCGCTTTGGCTGATCGGTGCGACTAGTCCCAAGCCGATCGGACCTGGTCCGGTGCGTATTCACTGTGCGGGCGGCATGACCGCACCCAACTGATTGGAGTGAACCATGCGCAAACTGTTTTCCCGTCAGCTCATCGAGGCCCGCCACGAGATGCTGAGCATCTACGAGGCCGTTGATCTGGCCCTCCACGATGCCGTGAGGGCCTATGTTACCGACGACCGCAAGCTCGCCACCAAGACCAAGAAGCGCACGCTTTCGATTGACGCACGCTGCGCCAACCTGGAGGCCGTCTGCTACAACCTGATTGCCACGCAGTCACCGGTCGCCTCCGACTTCCGCTTGCTGCAGACGATCATCTACGTCGACTTTAACCTGCAGCGCATGACCGATAAGGTTCGCCAGATTTGCCGTGCCACGCGTCATATGATCAAGGCCGACATCTCGCTGCCCAAGGAGCTTGTCGGCACGGTCGAGGCCGAGGCTGAGGCCGTCTACCAGGTGCTGGGCTCTTCGCTTTCTGCGCTCGTCACCAACGACATGTCCATCATCTGCAACTTGGCCGTCGAGGACGAGCCAGTGCACGCCGCCTACGAGAAGTTCTTCCGCACCTTTAACCGTATGGATACGGGCGACTTTATGGACGACGACAGCAACTATGACGACCTGCGCCGCGCCATCATGGTATCGCGCTATCTCGATCGCATCGCCTCGATTTCCATCGATGCCGCCTGCCGTCTGACCTTCCTGTTGACCGGACAGCGTATGACTGCCGGTGATATCGCCTGCACTGATGAGGATGAGCTCGAGAGCATGCGCGTGCCTTCGGGCGAGGGTGTTATCATGAGGCCCGCCGTCGATGCACGCTACGTTGCCAAGGTGCCCGTTAACGAGGTCAGCGAGGGTCTTCGCTACCTGCTCGATCATCTTGAGGATGAGGACGATGGCGAGGACGACGAGGAGTAAGTAACCCCGTTCGTCGAAAGATTGTAAATACCTAAGTGAGCGCGGCCTTGCACATGCGGGGCCGCGCTCTTGCGTTAGCATGGGACTACTTGTTTGGCTGTCAGCGGAGGCGATTGGCAATGGATAACTATTTGGACTTGATGCGCGCTCGCCGCGAGCAGATTCTGGAACGTTTTTATGCGGCGCTCGATCGCGCGGGCCGTCCCCACGACGCCGCGAGCCTCATTGCCGTGTCCAAGACCGTTGGTGTCGATGAGACCGTTGCCGCCATCCAGGCGGGGTATCGCCATTTTGCCGAGAACCGCCCGCAGGAGCTGGTTCGCAAGCTCACGGGTCTGGCGGAGCATCCGGAGCTGCCCGAGGTGCGCTTCGATATGATCGGCAACCTGCAGACCAATAAGATCAATGCGGTGCTGGGCTCAGCCGAGCTGATTCACTCGGTGGGTTCGCTGCATCTGGCGCAGGCGATCTCGAGCCGTGCTGTCCGCAAGATTGAGGCAGGCGAGCTCGCCGGCCCCCAGCGTGTGCTCATTGAGGTCAATGTGAGTGGTGAGGAGTCGAAGGGAGGCTTTTCGCCCGATGAGATTCGCGCCGCCGCGGGTGAGCTTGCGGAACTTGAGGGAATTTGCGTGCAGGGGCTTATGACTATGGCGCCCCGGGGGAATAAGGATGTGGCACGCCGCACCTTTGCGGGGCTTCGTGAGCTGAGGGATGAGCTGGAGGCGGCGCATCCCGATTTGAACCTGCCTGAGCTTTCCTGCGGCATGAGCGAGGACTTTGAGCCTGCCCTTGAGGAGGGCTCTACGCTCGTTCGCCTGGGCAGGGTAGTATTTAGCCCGGAGTTTGCAGTAAAATAAGGCTCTGAAGTGCGCACTGATTATCGGGGCGCCTGCACTAAACCGCGAGAGGACACAACCATGGGCTTCCTTGACGAGATTAAAAATAAGATGCACCTGGGCGGCCAGCAGGGTTACGACCAGGGTTATGGCCAGGACGACGACTACGGCTACGATGACGGCTATGACGATAGTTATCAGGGCAACGGCTACAGCGGTGCTTCGGGCGAGGGCTTCTACACCCAAGACGAGCCGAGCAACGGCCTGCTTGGTCAGACGCGCCGCGGTGAAGCTGAGTCGGTTGCCGTGTATACGCGCTCCGGTCAGCTGGTCGGCGATGACTCTCGCCATGCCACAACGTATAACCCGCCTTCGCGCTCGCAGGACAGTGTTGCGAGCGGTTATCGTCCTGGTGCCTATGACACGCCGTCTAGCTACGCCGAGAACACCCGCGCCCGTGCCGCCGCTGCGCCCGCGCCTGCACCGAGCGATGCCTCGGCCTATGCGAGCAATATCATCAACGCCACACCGCAGCTGCCGGCCTATGTCCTGCGCCCCGAGAGCTATGACGACGTGGAGACCGTGGTGCGCCGCGTTCGCACCAAGCAGCCTGTCGCACTGATTTTTGTGGGCGTACGCACCGAAGTTGCCAAGCGCGTCTTGGACTTCTCTTACGGCTTTGCCTGCGGTCTGGGTGCCACGGTCAAGGAGGTGGGCGACCGCGTGTTCATGGTGCTGCCCGCCGGTTGCGAGGTCAAAGATTCCGATCTCAAGAAGCTTCGTGCCGACGGCTACCTTAAGTAAAGACAAGACGAGGAGATTCCCATCAACATCTACACTATCGTCCAGCTGGTCAATACGCTGTTCAACTTCTATTCCACGCTCATTGTCGTCTACTGCTTTATGACGTGGATTCCCATGAAGCAGGGTGGTTTGCTTCAGGATATTGCCGCGGTGCTTGATAGCGTGTGCGGTCCGTGGCTCAACCTGTTCCGTCGTTTCATCCCGCCGATGGGCGGTATCGATTTTTCGCCGGTCGTTGCGATTATTGCGTTGCAGTTGGTGCAGAGGCTGGTTCTGCAGCTTCTTATAGGTATACTCGTGTAGAACTGTCTTAGTAACTTACGTCGGGCGTGTAGCGCCGAGGCGATGAAAAAGGAGACTTGTTATGGCTATTACCCCTGCAGACATCCAGGCTCAGACTTTCTCTGAGGCCAAGCGTGGCTACGATCCTGCTGAGGTCGACGTCTTCTTGGAGACGCTGTCCTCTGAGGTTGACGCTATGCTCGCTAAGATCGTCGACCTTAAGGGTCGTCTGACTGCTACCGAGCAGCAGCTTGCCGATGCGCAGGCTCAGCTTGCCCAGGCTCAGGATGCCCCCGCCCAGGCCGTTCCTGCCGCCCCCGTGGCTGCTCCCGCCCCTGACTTCTCCGCTCAGGAGCGCCAGATTTCCGCTGCCCTGATCGCTGCCCAGCAGACCGCTGAGACCATCGTCAACGATGCCAATGAGAACGCTGAGCGTATTCGCAACGAGGCTGACGCCAAGGCCCGCGAGGTTATCCGCCAGGCTCTGACCGAAAAGCAGGCTGAGCTCGAGGAGATCGATCGTCTCAAGGCTTCTCGTGAGGAGTTCAAGGCCGAGTATCTCAAGCTCATCCAGCACTTCATGGACGATGCCCAGAACTCCTTCCCGGCCGACCTCATGGCCTCCACGCCGGTCGGTTCTGCCGCTTCTCCTGCGGTGACTGTTCCCGCCGAGCCGCTGCCCGTCGCTGACCCGGTTGTCCCCGTGGCCGATCCCTTCGCCCCGATCGACAACTTCGCTGCCGACGACCTGGACTAACATTCGGCCTACAATTTAGTGCCTAGAAAGGACCCGCAGCTTGCGGGTCCTTTTTTATGACTGTACCGGGGCGCGCAACATAAAAAACCGAGCCCTGCACATAGTGGCGCAGAACTCGGCGAACCGGTGAGCGGTCAAGGATAGGTTTTAGGGCATGTCCCAAAATCTACTTGAGGAGGAAGTCGGAGAGGGGAATGGTACGGGCCTCGCGATGCTCGGAATCGGCGATGTGGTCGGCAGGATATCCGCAGACGAGCATGTGATAGGGATAGACGCCCTCGGGCAGGTTGAACTGCTCCTGTGCCACCTCGGGCTTAAAATGGCATACCCAACACGTTCCCAGGCCCTGCTCGGTGGCCTCCATCATCATCTGATCGCACACTATGGACGTATCGATTTCACTGGAATTCATCTGGTCATACGGGCGCACCCAAGCGTCTTCGGTAACGCTACAAATAAGGAAGATGAGCGGAGCGCCAAAGATAGACCCATCACGAGCAAACCGAGGCTGACAAGCAGCAGCCTTCTCCAGAAGTTCAGGCGTATCCAACACCATCATGCGGGTTGGATGATTATTACAAGCAGAAGGAGCAATACGCCCTGCCTCAACAATAGCATCCACCACAGCCTGCTCCACAGCCCGATCTTCAAACTCACGACAAGAATACCGACCCCGAGCCAGATCCAAATAAGACATACAAGCCCTCCAACAATTAAAAATCAAACAAACCCAAAGTAACCCAAACAGTACCCAAAGCAGCAATCAGCCAATCGCTCATCGAATACCAAAGTAAAACCCCGAGTAATCAAGGGCCATCACAGCAAAGGCCCCACCACGCTCAACCCCTCAGCCAAAGTTCCCAATGGTGGTACGTAAGGGAGCGGGCCCGACCACTAATACCTTTTGAACGACTCTGCTTGCAGCCGGAGTGAAAAAGGTATTAGTGGTCGGGCCCGCGACCGGTGGGATACGTACCCCCAATTAACTGTTCTTCATGACAATCGAATCCACAACATCGGCCACATTCTCGCAGCAGTCGGCGCAGTACTCCAGGAAGGCGTAGACGTCACGCCAAGCGATGACCTCGAGCGGATCCTTGCCGTTAACGTGCAGGTTGCGCATGGCGTTGATGTAGAGCTCGTCGGCCTCGGACTCGATGGTGTTGATCTGGATGACCAGCTCGCGCAGCGTTTTGGACTTGCGGTAGTTGGGAAGCTCGACCATCAGGTCTTTCATGGCGCGGCAGGCGTCAGTCACCTTGTGGGCGATGACGATGGCGTCGGGATGGATGCTCTGAATGTTGGTGAAGTAGACGCGCTGCACGACGCCCTCAATACGGTCGAGCACGGTGTCGAGCGCGCAGCTCATCAGATCCAGATCCTCGCGCTCGAGCGGGGTGATAAAGGCGGTGAGCAGGGCGTCTTCGAGCTCGTGGTGCTTCTTGTCTGCCGCATGCTCAATCGCATGCATCTTATTGAGCATGTCGTGAATCTGCGCGGGATCGAAGTTCTCAAAAATCTTGGTGAGCAGCTCTGCGGCCTGGACGGCGAGGTCGGCGCAAGCGACGTAGTTGTCAAAGTAGAACGAATCGGGTTTCTTTGCCATGGGTGGGTCCTTTCGAGGCGAAGACGGGTGGGCGAAGTGTTGCGGTCCGGATGGACGTTCGGTTTGATTAGAGGAACATCATGAACAGCTTGGCCATGACAAAGCTGATGAGTCCGCAGGCGGGGAAGGTGAAGAACCAGGTGAACATCATGTCCTTGACGACTCCGAAGTTGATGGCCGAGAGGCGCTTGACGGCACCGACGCCCATGATGGCGCAGGTCTTGATGTGTGTGGAGGACACGGGGATGCCGGTAAGGGTGGCAAGCAGCAGGTTCGCGGCGCCCGCGAGGTCGGCGGAGAAGCCCTGATACTTCTCGAGCTTAACCATGCTCTGGCCGACGGACTTGATGATGCGCTCACCGCCCACGCTGGTACCGATACCCATAGTGGCCGAGCACAGCAGCATAATCCAGATGGGGATGCCGGCATCGCCGACGCTGGTCTGGCCGTTTGCGAAGGCCACGCCTAAAAAGAGCACGCCGATGAACTTCTGTCCATCCTGCGCGCCGTGCATAAAGCTCATGGCCGCAGCGCTCGCGATCTGAGCGTATTTAAAGAAGACATTGGCACGTCGCCTGTTGGCGGCGGCGAAAAGAATCGAGACGAGTTTGCACAGGACCCAGCCCATGACAAAGCCCAGGCCGATGGAGAGCGCCAGGCCGTAGATGACCTTCATCCACTCGTGGACGTTGACGCTGCTCGCGCCGCCGAGGGCGATAGCGGCACCGGTCAGGCCGGCGATAAGGCTGTGGCTTTGCGAGGTGGGGATGCCAAAACGCGACGCTGTGGCGCCGTAGACGACGATGGAGAACAGGGCCGCGCACAGGCAGGCGAGCGCCATGGTGCTGTTTCCGCCAAAGTCGACGATATGCGAGATGGTATTGGCGACGCTCGCATTAAAGTGCGTCATGATGAGCACACCGAGGAAGTTGAATGCGGCGCTCATGAGAATGGCGGCGCGGGCGGGCATGCAACGCGTAGTGACGCAGGTCGCGATGGCGTTGGGCGCGTCGGTCCATCCATTGACGAAGATGGCGCCGAGCGCGAGGATCACGGTGACGGCAAGGACTGGGTTCGACACAATTTGGCCGAGGAAGGTTGAGAACGTTACGTCCATATATGGGCTTTCTCGAAGTTTGCAGGCACGTTACAAAAACATGATAAATCGTATCACCTCCTGCGGGTTTCTTTACCGAGTTCTGATGGGAGAAGTGAATTTTTTGGCACTAATATTGAATATTAGCCCTGTTGACCGCGGGTGTTCTTTTTGCTAACACACCATGAGGACACGTGTGCGTGCCCCAACATCCCAAAACCACAGTCTGTTCGCTTTACAATATGCAAACATGCGTTCGATAATAGGAGGCATGGAATATCGACAGACAGATGGCAAAACTCGGCGCGTGCACAAGCAGTATGTGGACGTCGTGGCTCGCATCCTCGCGGGCGGACAGGTCGTGCCGGTCACCGTCTGCTGGGTCGACGGTCGTTGCTTTACGATTGACGAAATTATCTCGACCACCGGGTTTGGCCTGATGGTCCACGGCATCCGTACGGCAACCTATAAGGTGCGTTTTGGCGGGCACGCGACCGAGTTGTATCTGGAGGACCAGACGCGCGAGCGGGCGGACGGCTCGCAGGCACACGTGATGCGTTGGTGGGTCTGGGCCTTTGATCGCACGCTCGAGGGCGAGCGCCGTAGGTAAGGACGTACGGCATTCGGGTACAATGACAGGAATCTTGTCAGCTACTGCGCTGTCGCGGCGCTTTTGAAAGGACGAAATTATGAACGATATTCAGGGCTATCAGAACGGCCCCATCGAAACCGGCGCAAGCCGTGCCAAGGAGATGTCGCCGCGTGCGTATAATCTTGCCATGTCTGCCCTCATCTTCTTGGGCTTTTGTGCCATGGGCGTCGGTGCTTACTTTACGAGCACCATGTCGTTTGCGCGCATGATGATGAGCGGGGCTGCCCTACCGCTGGTTTTTGGCTCGTTTATTTTGACCATCGTCGGCATGGTCATGATGTCGGCCGCCGCCAGCAAGCAGTCCGTGGGCCTGTCCCTTGTGGGCTACGTAATCTTTGCGAGCACCTTTGGCCTGACCGCGTCGTTTGGCCTTGCCAACTACGACCTGCCCACCATCAACACTGCCTTTATCGCCACGGCCGCCATCACCTTTGTCTTTGGCGCCTTGGGCGTGACGTTCCCCAAGTTTTTCCAGCGCGTATATGGCATCGGTTTTGGCATTCTGCTCGCTACTATTCTGGTTGAGATCGTGCTGATGTTCATGGGCGTCTCACAGACCATCACCGATCTGATCGTGATCGTGGTGTTCGCCGGCTTTATTGGCTACGACACCTATGTTGCCACGACGGTGCCGCCTACGCTGCCCAACGCCGTGCTCATGGCGTCCAATCTGTTCGTGGATATTATCAACGTGTTCCTGCGCATTCTGAACATCCTCGGCCGTCGCGACTAGTGGCGAATTGCGGCGGTGCTTGCCGTACGTGCAAATCGATGCGAAAGGCGGTCCTTCGGGGCCGTCTTTTTTGTACGCGGCGGGGTATCATGGATGGGAAAAGCCGATAGCGGCAGAGACCGAGAAAGGTGACCACTTATGGCAGACGTCGACAACAGGAACCGTAACCGCAGGTCCAACCGAGCGGGTCAGCCCAATCCCAAGCGCGAGGCCCGTGCCAAGGCCGCCGAGCGTCACGTGGCAACTGTGTCCGAAGCGTGCGCCAAGGATATCGAGCGTTCGCTTGCCGGCGTGTGCGAGTTCGATGGTATGCCTGCCGGTTTTGTCGCGGCGATGAAGGCCAAGGTTCAGAGTGCTGTGGCCGCCGAAGAACAGGTTGCCGAGGACGTCGAGGGCGCGGAGGCTGCCGAGACCGAGACGGCGCCCGAGACCGAGGCAGCGCCTGAGCCTGCCGAGGAAATCGCCGAAGCTGAGTCCGCGCCTGCTGAGGAGCCCGCTCCGGTTCTGCCTGAGGTCACCGTGCTCGATGCCTCCGCCACGCAGGCCATCCTGGACAACGGTCGTGGCTATGCGCAGTTCTGCGACATGGCCGTGCTCGCCTTTGCCTCGTTCACCAACCCGGGCGGTGGCTACATCCAGGGCTATCTGGGCCAGGAGGCCACGCTGTGCGCCGATTCGTATCTGTACAACGTTCTCGATAAGCAGCGCAAATGGTACGGCGAGAACCGTCGCCGCAACATCAACTGCGAGCTTTACCGCAACCGTGCGCTGGTGGTGCCTGCGGTGCGCTTCGACCGCAACCACGTGCATGCATACGCCGACGTGATCGTGGCCGCCGCGCCCAACGTTAAGCGCGCCCGCCAGGAGTATCGCGTGAGCGACGATGCTCTGCTGGACGCCCTGCGCGACCGCATTCGCTTTGTGCTTGCCATCTGCGACGAGCTGGGTCGCGAGAAGCTCGTACTGGGCGCTTGGGGCTGCGACAACAACGGCTTTGACGCCGAGGCCGTGGCCGAGCTCTTCCGCAAGGAGCTCGCGTCGGGCGACTTTAAGGTCAAGCAAGTCTTCTTTGCCGTGCCTTCTACGCGCTGGGATGAGGATTTTGCCAAGTTCGAGCACGTGCTGGCAAACTTCCCCGAGCGCAACGAGGAGTCCTATGCCCAGGTTGCCGCTCGCGCTGCGGCAGCTCGCGCCGCCGAGCAGACCCAGGCTGCTACCGAGGATGATGAGGACGAGGACGATTGGCGCAAGTACCTGTAATTGGTACGTGCTGACAGATGGGTCGAGCCGGCGGGAGAGGCTGCTTCCGTCGGCTTTTTACTGAGCGAGGGGCTTACGATGAAAAACGTTCTATGCTTTGGCGACAGCAACACCTATGGTTACGATCCGGCGGGCATGCGCGACGGCACCGCGGTGCGCTATGCGCAGGATGTGCGCTGGTGCGGCGTGGCCCAACGTGACTTAGGCGAGGGCTGGCATGTAATTGAAGAAGGCCTCAACGGCCGCACGACGGTACGCGACGACATGTGCCATCTGGACACCAATCTTAACGGCATCCGCGCACTTCCGATGCTGCTCGAGGCCCATAAGCCGCTGGACGCCATTGTGATCATGCTGGGCACCAACGACTGTAAGACGGTCTTTAACGTGACAGCTTCCGATATCGCCCGTGGCGCCATGGCGCTGATTCGCGCCGTCCGCGCGTTTCCGTGGACCGACGCTGCGCCTTGTCCGCGCATTCTGCTGATGGCGCCTATCAAGATCAAGCCGCAAATCGCCGATGTATATATGACCGATTTTGACGAGCGTTCCGTCGAGGCCTCGGAGCATTTTGGCGAGTACTACGCACATGTGGCTGAGCAGTTTGGCTGCGACTTTTTGAATGCCGCCGACTTTGCCGAGCCGGGCGATATCGACTATCTGCATATGATGCCCGAAAGCCACGAGAGCCTGGGTCACGCCGTGGCAGCCAAGCTCCAAGAGATGCTCGGTGAGTAGCGCGACCCCAAGCCACCACAGAAGTTCCCCTTGCGGCGGCTTGTTTCGTTGCTTTGTCTCGATCTGTAACAGTTGTAAGGCCGAAAACGGGCTAGATGTTACAGATTGAGATTATTTAGGTCGATATCGGTCGTTTGTCTCGATCTGTAACATCTAGGGTCGATTTCGCCGAGTTACTGTTACAGACCGAGATTATCTTCTCAGCGGAATTTGAATGTCTCAATCTGTAACAGGTGGGCCGAAAAATGGACTCTAACTGTTACGGATCGAGATGTTTGTGGGAACCACCGCAAAGGTGCCTGTCCCCTTT
>DBFNYT010000031.1:0-5331 GCA_048425625.1 Collinsella sp.
CTCAAGAAGGAGTAACATCGGGACTTGCAGCGACGGACCTCAGGACACTCTTACACCACGTCTGCGCGCGCGACCATTTCGACTTGCCATCTGGCCTTATTAGTCCAAAATTGCTGCTACCAAATCGGTAACACTACTCATATTTGATGTTATTTGACCAGCAGGTCTCCCTGCCTTAGCAAATCTAAGGCAAAACGGGCTCCAGACCGCTGAATCATGCCACATAGGGCACGCCCGCAGTCCGGAACCCGGTCCAAATTGAGTTATTGCGCCGCGTTAGCCCAAGACACCCGACAGGATCTCGATCAGACTGTCCACGTCGGCTTCCTCGCAGACGAGCGGCGGCAAGAAACGCAGCGTATGAGCACCCGTAGCGTTAATCACGGCACCGGCGGTCAGCGCGCGGGCAACAATATCATGCGCGTCGCCCGCGGCATCATCCAAATCGCAGCCGAGCATCAGGCCACGGCCACGCACCTCTACCACATGCGGAAGCTTAGCCAGCGCCTGCTCCATATAGGCACCCACCTTAGCAGCATGCTCGGCATAATCGCCGCGCACGAGCGCGGAGAGCGTCGCGGCACACGCCGTGATGGCCAGGCAGCTACCGCCAAAGGTCGAACCATGATCGCCGGGCTTAAAGACGTCGGCGATTTCCTTCTTTGCCACCACGGCACCCATGGGCACGCCGTCGGCAATGCCCTTGGCAAGGCTCATGATGTCAGGCTCCACGCCATAGGTTTGGAATGCAAACGGCTTGCCGGAGCGGAAGATGCCGCACTGGACCTCGTCGGCGATAAGCACGGCGCCCACTTCGTGTGCCAGGTCGCGCGCCGCCGCCATAAACTCCTCGGTCATGGGGTGCACGCCACTCTCACCTTGGATCGGCTCGAGCATCACGGCGCAAATTTCACTGCCCAGCTGCTTAAAGATCGCACGCAGTTCATCGACATCGTTGGGCGTGCAGGCCACAAAGCCACCCGGCAGTGGGCGGAAGCTGTCCTGCAGCCAATCCTGCATGGTGGCGGCAATGGTCTCGAGCGTACGGCCGTGGAACCCGCCGCGCATGCACACGATGGTGTTGCCGCCATTACCGGCACGCTTGGCGTACAGGCGCGCGAGCTTCATCGAGCCCTCGTTGGCCTCGGCGCCAGAGTTGGCAAAGAAGGTCTCCCAAACCTGCTCATCCGCAGCCGGGGCACCAAGAGCAGCTGCCGTGGTCTCATCGCCGGCGACAACGGCATCGGCAAGCACGCGCGCACCATCTACGTCGTCGTTAGCAAGCTTGGACAGCAGCGCCGCGACCTGTCCGCGCTGCTCGATGTAGAAGTAATTGGAGACATGCATGAGCTTTTTGGTCTGTGCCTCGAGCGCCGAGAGCACAGCCGGGTCGCCATGACCTAGGCTGCACACGCCGATGCCGGCAAGAAAGTCGAGGTACTCACGGCCATCGTCGCCGGTGAGCTTCATGCCGTGACCCTCGACAAACTCGACCGGAGAGCGGCCAAAGGTATGCATAACGTAATGGGATTCAAGCGATTGCTGAGCTGCAAGTGACATGGGATGCCTTTCGTTGGGCGCCAGACGGCGCGGGGCTATGGGTGCAGGAATGGGGCGGCTGCGGGTCAGCTAGACCGTCTGAAGCTTCTCGACCTCGTCGAGGTTCTCGGTCAGACGCGCAGCAAACGTCGAAAGCGGATGCGGATGCGTATCGAACTCGTAAGCCGTCTCGGTGGAATGGATCACGGTGCCGACGCCGGCATCGGTCAGCAGCTCCAGGAGCAGCGAATGCGGCGTAGTACCGTTAATGATGTGGGCACGAAATACGCCGCCGGTAAGCGCATCGACGGCCGCGCGCAGCTTGGGAATCATGCCCTTATCGACCTCGCCGCCGTAGAGCATTTCGTTAACCTCGTCGAGCGTTAGGTTGGAGATAAGCGAGTCCTTGTCGCTAAAGTCCTTGTACAGGCCATCGACATCGGTCAAAAAGATCGCCTTATGCGCGTGGAGCGCCGCGGCAACGGCACCGGCGGCGGTGTCGGCGTTGATGTTGAAGAAACCGCCGTCCTCCCCCGCCGCGACGGTAGCGATGACGGGGATGTACTCGCTATCGAGTAAGCGCTCGATATAGTCGGTGTTGACGTGCGTCACTTTGCCCACGCGACCGAGCTCGGGGTCGAGCGGCTCGGCGATGAGCGTGCCGGCATCGCTGCCCGACACGCCCACGGCCAGGTTGCCGTGGTGGTTGATGGCAGCAACCAGCTCCTGGTTAACCTTGCCGCCCAGCACCTCGCGCACGATATCCATAGTCGCCGGCGTGGTCACGCGCTGGCCGTTCTTAAACTCGACGGGAATATCGTAATGGCTCAGCGCCTCGTTGATAGCCTTGCCGCCGCCGTGCACGATGACGGGGCGCATACCGATGATCTTGAGCAAAACGATGTCGCTCATCACGTCGCGGCGCAGCTGCTCATCAACCATGGCGGCTCCGCCATATTTGATAACAACCGTCTTGCCGGTCAGGTT
This sequence comes from Collinsella sp., assembly GCA_048425625.1. Classification (GTDB taxonomy): domain Bacteria; phylum Actinomycetota; class Coriobacteriia; order Coriobacteriales; family Coriobacteriaceae; genus Collinsella. The sequence continues at coordinate 2,527 of DBFNYT010000031.1, forward strand.
CTTAATCCACGGCAGCGCTTCGAACAGCAGCTGCGCGGTTGCTTCGTTGGATTCGCTCGAACGACAATCGCGTGCGAATTTCATAATCTGCCTCGTCTTTCGTATCGTTATCGCGCCGTGCTCCGCTGTCCGCAATCGCGGCAAGATGCGCAGCGTGCCTGGAATCTAGGAACGGTAATCGCCGTTGATGGAGATGTATTCATGCGTGAGGTCGCAGGTCCACACGGTCGTTGCCGCGTCGCCTGCGCCCAGGTCGGCCGAGATCACGATCTCGGGCGCCTCGAAACGTCGTAGAGCCTCGTCCTCGTCAAAGGGAACAGTCAGACCATCGCGACAGACAGGCATACCCATCATGTCGATGGAAACGTCTTCCTGATTAAACTTCACGCCGCACTTGCCAAGCGCCATAGCAACACGGCCCCAGTTGCAGTCGTGGCCGGCGATGCAGGTCTTAACGAGCGGCGAGTTGGCAACGGCACGGGCGGCGATATCGGCCTCCTCGTCGTTAGCGGCGCCGATAACATTAACCGTCACGAGCTTGGATGCGCCCTCGCCATCTGCGGCGATATTGCGCGCCAGGCTCTCGCACACCTCGTGCACGGCAAATGCCAACTCGTCAAAGGCATCAGTGCCCTCGACGATGGCCTCGGCATCCGCGGCAGCAGCGCCAGAAGCAAGCATAATGCAGGTATCGTTGGTCGAGGTATCGGAGTCGACCGTTACCTTGTTAAAGGTCTGCTTGACGGTCGAGAGCAGCAGGGCATGAAGTGCCACAGGCTCGACGGGGGCATCGGTGGTGATAACTGCGATCATGGTGGCCATGTTGGGCATGATCATGCCCGAGCCCTTGCACATTCCGCCTACCGTATAGACATTGCCCGCATGACCCGCAGCCTCACTGACGTAGGACACGGCGTACTCCTTGGAGTGCGTGTCGGTCGTCATAATGGCACGGGCTGCATCGGCACCGCCATGGGCAGAGAGTGCCTCGTATGCGGACGGAACGGCGGTCTCAAACGTGTCGATCGGCAGAATCTGGCCAATCACACCCGTGGAGGCAACCAGGATCTGCTGGGGCTCGCAGCCGATGACCTGCGATGCGATGCTGCACGTCTCGCGCGCGCATGCAAGGCCGGTCTCGCCCGTGGCGGCGTTGGCATTGCCAGAGTTGACCGAAACGCCGGCGATGATACCGTAGCCCTTGTCGGCACCGCCCAGGTTGGCGCGGCTCACCTGCACGGGCGCCGCGCAAAAGCGATTGGTGGTAAACACTCCAGCGCCGGGACAGGGTTTATCGGGCACGACGAGCGCATAATCCAGACGCTCGGGGTTCTTGCGGAACCCAGCGTGGATGCCTGCAGCCTTAAAACCAGCCGCAGCCGTAACGCCACCCTCGACGGCGCGAATCTTGATATCAAACAGCTCGGTATTCATCGTCTTTATGACTCCTTATGTCAAACAAAAAACGGACATCGGTTGGTGCGCCATGCCAGTCGTGATCATGAGACCAGCTTAAGAGTGGCGCTCCACTCGATGTCCGACTACCAAATCGTTAGCAATCGAATGTGCTACACCGGGCACGCCACTGTGGGCAAGCCTCGTCGCTCGTCAAAGCCAAAGACGATATTGGCGCACTGGACCGCTTGGCCCGCAGCGCCCTTGCACAGATTGTCGATGGCGCCCGTCGCCACCAGCACGCCCGCGCGCTTGTTGAACGCAAGGCCAATCTGGGCGGCGTTGGTGCCGACGACCGAAGCCGTCTTGGGCTGCTGGCCGGCATCGAGCACGCGCACAAAGGTGCGTCCAGCGTAAAACTGCTTGTAATAGTCGACGACATCCTCAAGAGCCAGGGAGTCGATGGCCTGCGGCGTGAGCGGCAGCGTCACCGTGGAGAGCAGGCCGCGCTTGAGCGGTGCCAGATGCGGGGTGAAGACGACGCGATCGGTCAGGCCAAGGATTTGCTCAATCTCGGGCGTGTGGCGATGCTTGCCCACGCCGTAGGCCTCCAAGTTCTCGTCAGCGCTGCAAAAATGCGTACGAGCGTTGTAGGACTTGCCGGCACCCGTCACACCGCTGATGGCATCAACGATCACGGGGCCGCTCTGGGCAACCCAGCCAGCGCGCACGGCGGGCGCGGCGGCAAGGCTCGTTGCGGTGGGATAGCAACCGGCGCAGGCGACCAGCACGGGTTTGCCGTCGGCATGGTCGGATGCGACGGTCTCCAAGTCCCGGCAGAATAGCTCGGGCAGGCCAAAGGCACGGGTCTTGAGCAGCTCGGGGCTCGTATGCTCGGCGGCATACCACGTCTCAAAGACGGACGCGTCGTTCAGGCGGTAGTCGGCCGAAAGATCAAAGCAGGAGACGCCCGATGCAAGCAGCGCGGGCACCTGTGCCATGGCAGCCGTGTGCGGCACGGCAAGAAAAACCGCATCGCAGCTCTTGAGCTCGGGGGCGTCATGCGTGGTGAAAACCAGATCGCTCACGCCAGCAAAGCTCGGATACACCGCGGACAGCGGCTGGCCGGCATCGGCGTTGGACGTAATGGCAACAAGTTCAAACTCGGGATGGCCGAGCACGAGGCGAATGAGCTCGGCTCCGGCATATCCAGCCGCGCCGACGATTCCAACCTTCAAAGACATATCAGACTCCTTGTCTGCGATTTATGCACCGATGCGCATTTCTCAGCAGTCGTTATGAGGTGGGTTGAAACTTTAGCACCAAAAGATGCATGAACACATAAATGGCTTGCATATTCATGCATTGAAACATTCCCGACACATTCGCTTGAAGGAATTGACAAATGGA
>DBFNYT010000032.1:0-6230 GCA_048425625.1 Collinsella sp.
GCCAAGCCCATGGTGGTCGCGGCCGACCTGATGGCCCAGGCCGAGCACGATCCGCTGGCCGCCTGCTATCTGGTGACCTGCGACGAGCAGTTTGCGCGCGAGGTCGAGGCGGGTATCGACATCCTGGTGGCGCAGTCCCCGCGTGCCGAGATCACGCGTGCCTCGCTCGACAATGAGGGCACCATCGTGGTGGCAGCCGACATGGCTGCCGCCGTCGAGGCGGTGAACACCGTGGCGCCCGAGCACCTGGAGCTGCACTGCAAGGATGCGATGGGCCTGCTCGGCGGTATCCGCAACGCCGGCGCCATCTTTGTGGGCGCTTGGAGTTCCGAGCCGCTCGGCGATTACGTTGCCGGCCCCAACCACACGCTGCCGACCGGCGGCACCGCCATGTTCTCCAACCCGCTTTCGGTGGAGGAGTTCGTCAAGCGCTCGAGTGTCATTTGCTATACGCCCGAGGGCTTGCTCTCCGACGCTCCCGCTACGCAGCGTCTGGCCGAGGCCGAGGGTCTGTGGGCACACGCGCTTTCTGCCGCACTGCGCCGTCGCGTGTTGGAGCAGGGCGAGGATGCCGTGAGCGCCGAGTTGCTCGCCGCGGCCGACCTGACCAAGGTTGCCTGGCCGGGCGACGCCGTGGCGACGGTTGCCGAGGGCGTTGACCTGGCGGCTATGAGCGCGGATGGCGTTGGCCCGACCGGCAAGGAGGCCTAATATGGCCGAGCTGACGCCCCGTATGAAGGAGCTCGTCCAGCCCTACTTGGCCGGCATTGAGCCCTACGACCCCAATTTTACGCCCACGCGCATCAACCTTTCGGCCAACGAGAACACCTATCCCGTGCCGGCTGGCGTGCGCGAGGCGGTTGATGCGGTCCTGGCTGCCACACCGCTCAACCGCTATCCCGATCCCATGTCCAACGACCTGCGCGATGAGCTTGCTGCCTGGCATGGTGTGGCGCGCGAGAATATTTGCGTGGGAAACGGCGGCGACGAGCTGCTCTATAACTACCTGCTGGCGTTTGGCGGCGCGGGACGGACCCTGCTCAACTGCCCGCCGTGCTTTAGCGAGTACGCCTTCTTTGCGTCGCTGTGCCAGACCGAGGTGCGCGATGTGTGGCGCGACCCGGCGACCTTTGAGCTCGACCAAGCGGCAGTGCTCGCAGCGGCGCCCGAGTGCAATCTGGCGATCGTGACCTCGCCCAATAACCCCACGGGCGATGTGACGCCGCTCGACTTTGTCGCGGCCCTGTGCGATGCGTGCCCCGGCATGGTCATGGTCGACGAGGCCTACGTTGAGTTTGCCGACGATTCGTTTGGCGCGGCTACTACGGCGCAGGGGCTTATCGCCGAGCATCCCAACCTGGTGATTCTGCATACGCTGTCCAAGGCGTTCGGCGCCGCCGGCACGCGTCTGGGCTATGTGATCGCGGCGCCCGAGGCCATCGATGTGTTTGCGGCAATTCGCCAGATCTACTCGGTTAACGTGCTGAGCCAGGCCGCCGCGCTTGCCTGCGTGCGTGCCCGCGATGCGTACGCACCCGTGGTGGCACAGGTTGCATCCGAGCGCGAGCGCGAACTGTGTGCCCTGCACGCAATGGCTGCCGAGGGTCTGCCCGTGGAGGCGTGGCCGAGCGCGGCGAACTTTGTGCTCGTGCGCACGCCGCATGCCACGCGCGTGCGCGAGCGCCTGCGCGACGAGTATTCACTTTTGGTGCGCGACTTTAGCTACGCGCCGGGGCTCGCGGACTGCCTGCGCATTACTGTGGGCACCCCGCAGGAAAATGACGAGGTGCTGGCCGCGTTTGCCGCGCTGGTGAAGGAGGAGATGTAGATGGGCCGTTATGCCGAGGTGACCCGCAAGACGGGCGAGACCGACATCGTCGTAAAGCTCGACCTGGACGGAACCGGTGCGTGCGATATCTCGACCGGCGTACCGTTTTTCGACCACATGCTCAACGCTTTTGGCCGCCATGGTCTGTTCGATCTGACGGTGCACGCGGTAGGCGACGTGGAAGTCGACGCGCACCACACCGTCGAGGATGTGGGCATTGTGCTGGGCGAGGCGTTCTGCCAGGCGCTGGGCGACAAGGCGGGCATTACGCGCTTTGCCGACGCGGCGATCGCCATGGACGAGACACTTGTGATGGCTGCTGTTGATATTTCGGGCCGCGGGCAGGCCTACTGCGAGCTGCCCGTGCCGACCGGGCGCGTGGGCAGCTTCGATACCGAGCTGGCCGTCGAGTTCTTCTACGCCTTTGCGCGCGACGCCAAGCTCACGCTGCACGTGCGCGAGCTGGCGGGCGGCAACTCGCATCACATTATCGAGGCCGCCTTTAAGGCCGTGGGCCGCACGATGCGCCATGCCTGCGAGCTCGATTCCCGCGTGCAGGGCATCCCCAGCACCAAGGGCTCGCTGTAGCTGACGGATCGCACAAACCACCACAGAGGTGCCTGTCTCCTTTGTGGTGGTTTTGGATGATGGGAAAAGGAGGATCGCGTGGGCGAACCGAAGATCGTGGTGGTCGACTACCACAAGGGCAACTTGTCGAGCGTCGTGCGCGGGCTTGCACGCGCCGGTGCCGCCGCCTGCACGTCGGACGATCCAGAGCAGATCCGCAACGCCGACGGCCTGGTTATCCCGGGCGTGGGCGCGTTCTGTGACGCGATCGCCTTTATGCGCCAGAGCGGCGAGGCGGACGCGGTGCTCGATGCCGTCGCCGCCGGAACTCCGCTGCTTGGCATCTGCCTGGGCCTTCAGCTATTTTTTGAGCGCGGCAACGAGGGCGTGCCTGCGGACGAGGGCGCGGTTGCCGACGGCAACACCTCCGAGCAGGTTGGCGGTCCCTGGGTCGATGGCCTGGGTATCATGCGCGGTTCGTGCACGCGCTTGGAGTCGAGCCGTCTGAAGGTGCCGCACGTGGGCTGGGACCAGGTGCACCTGACGCCCGCCGGTGCGGCCGATCCGCTGCTTGCCGGTTTTGCCGAGGGTGCCAACATGTACTTTACCCACAGCTACGCAGTGGCCGACGACGCCGATGCCGCCGATGTGCTGGCGCGCACGCACTATACGCGGAGCTTCCCGTGCATCGTGCGTCACGGCAACGTGTGGGGCTGTCAGTTCCACCCCGAGAAATCCTCTGCGCTGGGTCAGCGCATCCTTAAGAACTTCGTCAACATCGTCGAGGAGGCTGGCCGATGATCCTGTTTCCCGCAATCGATCTGATCGGCGGCAAGGTCGTGCGCCTGGAGCGTGGCGACCGCAGCCGCTGCAAGGTATATTCCGACGACCCCGTGGCCGTTGCTCGCTCGTTTGCCGAGCAGGGCGCAAGCTGGGTGCATGTCGTCGACCTGTCCGCTGCCTTTGGCGAGGACGAGGACACATGCGCTGCCAACTCGGCGGCGATTAAGGCCATCTGCGGCGTCAACGGTCTGTCCGTGGACGTGGGCGGCGGCGTCCGCTCGCTCGCGCGCATCGACGAGTTGGCCGGCTACGGTGCGCGCCGCATCGCACTAGGCACGGTGCTCGTGACCGAGCCGGGTTTTGCCGAGGTGGCGGCCCAAGGCTTTGGCGAGCTGTTGGTGGCAGATATTGCCGCACGCGACGGCCAGGTCAAGGTGAACGGCTGGCGTGATGGCGCGGGCGTGTCACTCGACGATGCCGTGGCGCAGCTTTCCGAGCTGGGTTTTAAGCATCTGGTGTATACCGACATTGCGCGCGATGGCATGCAGACGGGCATCGATGTGGCGGCGTATCGCCATGTGGCCGAGGTCGCGGGCTTTCCCGTCGTGGCATCGGGTGGCATCTCGACGCTCGACGACATCCGCGCGCTGGCCGCAGTGGGTGAGGGCGCGATTGAAGGTGCCATTACCGGTCGCGCGCTCTACGAGGGCAACTTTACGCTGGTACAGGCGCTGACCGCCGCCCGAGGGGAGGAGTAGCCCATGCTTACCAAACGTGTGATTCCCTGTCTGGACGTCAAGGACGGCCGTGTGGTCAAGGGCGTCAACTTTGTGAGCTTGCGCGATGCGGGCGATCCGGTGGAGCTGGCGCGCGCCTACGACCGCGAGGGTGCGGACGAGGTCGTCTTCTTGGACATTACCGCCACGAGCGACAACCGTGCGACGACCATCGAGATGGCGGCGCATGCGGCCGAGGAGCTAGCCATTCCCTATACCGTGGGCGGCGGTTTTCGCGACCTGGCGGGCATGCGCACCATGGTTGCAGCCGGTGCCGACAAGGTGTCGCTCAACTCTGCCGCCGTGCGTGACCCGTCGCTGATTAGCCAGGCTGCCGCGGCTTTTGGCAGTCAGGCCGTGGTCGTGGCGATCGATGCCAAGCGCGTCGGTTTGCCCGGTGAGCCGGGTGCCGACAAGTGGGAGGTCTTTACCGCAGGCGGCCGCAACGCCACGGGTATCGACGCGGTGGCGTGGGCCGAGGAGGCGGCCCGTCGCGGCGCCGGCGAGATCTTGCTCACCAGTATGGACCGCGACGGCACCAAGGCCGGATTTGACCTGGCGCTCACCCGCGCCGTGGCGCGCGCGGTGCCGATTCCGGTGATCGCGAGCGGCGGTGTGGGCACGCTCGAGCATTTTGCCGAGGGTGTGATTGAGGGCGAGGCTGATGCCGTGCTGGCGGCAAGTGTCTTTCACTTTGGAACCTTCGGCATTCGCGAAGTCAAAGAGTATATGGCCTCTCAAGGTATTCCTGTGAGGCTGGACTTCTAATGCTGCGGCTTGCCCAGGCACCCGACCTTCCGGCTCCAACCCTCCTCGCGTACTTAAGTACGCGTCGTCGGGCTTGTCGCTCGGAATCTCGGGCACCTGGACAACCCTCACCGACCTGCGAAGTTTGAATTTGGGAAGAGAAATGGAAGAGATAACCGATCCTTCAAAGCTTACATACGACGCCAAGGGGCTGATTCCTTGTGTGGTTCAGCAGTATGACACCGGCGAGGTGCTTATGGTTGCTTGGATGAACGAGGAGTCGGTGGGGCTGACGCTCAAGACCGGTACCACGTGGTTTTGGAGCCGCAGCCGTCAGGAGCTCTGGAATAAGGGCGCGACGAGCGGCAACATGCAGGAGGTCAAGGAGCTCTGGGCCGACTGCGATAGCGATACGCTGCTGGTCAAGGTCGACTCGCCGGGTCCGGCCTGCCACACCGGCAACCGTACCTGCTTCTTTAAGAAACTCGCGTAGGACGGGCGCTCGACTAGGCGCTTGGCCAACCAGAAAGGATTGAACTATGGGTGTGCGCACCGCAAACGTTCAGGATGGAAATATCGGAGAGACGTTGACAGGTCTGGCCGAGGTGATTCACGGTCGTCGTGATGCATCGCCGCAGGAGAGCTATACCGCGCGTCTGCTGACCGACGTCGAGGATGAGCTGCTCAAGAAGCTTGCCGAGGAGTCGAGCGAGGTGATCATGGCCTGCAAGGATAACGATCACGACCACATCCGCTACGAGGCCGGCGACCTGGTCTACCACCTGCTCGTGACGCTTGAGCGCTACGGCATCACCCTCGACGAGCTGGCTGGCGAACTCAACGCCCGCCGCCACTAGTCATTGGGGACGTTCTTAAACGACTAGTTAGGCGAGGGGTGTGGATTCCCATTCGCCGGTGGCGTGGGGGACGTCGAAGGTTCGGTAGCCACAGTCGTAGGCGTGTGCCTGGGCCTCACGGATGTTCCAGCAGATGTCGCAGGCGCGGTGTGCGTCCGAGCCAAAAGTGATCGGCACCTCGGCGTGGGCAAAGCAACGCAGCAATCCGGTCGCGGGATAGTAGTCGTCGAGGCCCTTGCGCGGTGCGGCGGTCGAGACCTCAACGCGGCGGCCCGTATCGTGCGCGCACTCGGCCATCTGCTGCCAAAACGGTGCGGGGTCAAAGTCGGGCGCAAAGCCTTCCTTCGAAAAGCGCATGACCAGGTCGGGGTGAGCCATCACATCAAAGTTGAGCGGGCTCTCGCAGGCGCGGCACCAGTCATCGACATAGCGCTCCCACACGCCGCGCACGCCTAAGTTATCCCAAACATGCAGGTCGGTGTCATCGTCGATCCAGCCGCAGCGCGAATCGGGCGTATCGGGACGAGCGACGTCCTCCGTTCCCGCCGTACCCGCGGCACCGGCCATGATATCGCCTGGGTTGCCAATCCAGTGCACACTGCCCAGGCGCACGACGGCGCCCTGGGACCAGCGCTCAACCAAAGGCTCGCAGCCCTCGTACCAATCGCATTC
>DBFNYT010000033.1:0-5902 GCA_048425625.1 Collinsella sp.
GCCGCGAGCATGCGCGTGTACGTGGCGGCGGGCGCGGACGGCGGCTTCGACGCCGTCTCGACCGGTAAGGACGGCCGCGTCGGCACCGAGTCCGCGAAGGGCTGGACCGATATCACGGCCCAGTGCGCCACCAAGGTAGCGGCCGACGGCAACACCTTCACCGTGCGCACCGGCGACCTGATCGCCGCGCTCGGCGGGGCCGACGCCTTCACCGCGGGCGCCCGCGTGGTCGCCGTGTACAACGCGCCGCTCAACAGCGCATGCAACCACGGCATCGCGAAGGGCAACCCCAACGAGGTCTACCTGCGCTACCCGCGCTCTCCCTTCGCCGACCAGTCCGGCGACGCCGGATTCACCCGCACGCCGAGCGACGACGCGTGCGCCTACACCTGGGATCTCGCGCTCACCAAGCGCGGCAGCGACGGCGACAAGCCGCTTGCCGGGGCGGTCCTGAGTATCGCCGACGACCGCGGCCGCACGCTAGCGGCCGACGGCACGTGGGATGCGGAGGACAAGGCCACCGTCACCACGGGCGAGGACGGCCGCGTGACCGTCTCGGGCGTGGACTCGGGCAAGCTGGAGGTCCGCGAGCTCAAGGCGCCCAAGGGCTACACCGCCTTTGAGGGCACGCGCTCCGTGACGGTCAAGGCCGAGGGCCTGGACGTCGACCAGGTGGCCGCCGCCAAGCCCAAACTCACCATCACGGCCGAGTCGCCCCTGCGCGCCGACAGCGCGGACGGGTCGACGGGCAGCCTGGAGGCGTCGCTCATCAACACGCCCACCGGCACACCCCCTAGCATTACCACCGGAGGCTTTATGCCCTCGACTGGCGATATGGCAATGTGCGCCGCGGCCGCCGTCGCGGTCGCCGGAGCCGCGCTCATCGTGGTCGCGCTCCTGGTCAAGCGGGGAGGTGGCAGCCATAAAGAGTAGCTGGCAGCCCCACAGAGAGCGGGGCGAGACGTAGCGAAGCAGATGCTAAGACACAGACAGACGATGACCGATCGAATGAGAATCAAACGGAAAACGGAGGAAAAGAAGATGAGCATGAACAAGAACATCGCACGCCTGGCAGTAACCGCCGGCCTCACAGCAGCGCTGAGCTTCGGCGGCGTCATGGCCCCGGTGACCATGGCGTTTGCTGAGGGTACGCCTGTGGCTACGGAGAAAGGCGACGTTACTATTAGGGAGGATACCTACACGGATACGACTTTCAAGGGTATCCAGATTTTCAAGGCAACGGTCACGCAGGAAAATAAGGACAACGCTTGGAATGGTCCCAAGACGCTTTCTGATATCACGTGGGCGTCATCTGATGCCGAAAGGGCTGTAAAGGGCGTATTTGCTGATGCGATCGATAAGCCTGTCGATACTGCTACTGCGCAGGATTGGGCAGATTACATTACGAAAAAAGCTGGCGATAACGTTGGCGAGGGAGTAAAGGTCGATGCCGGTAGCACACTCGACAAAATCGCCAAAGCCTTGGAGGAAGTTGCCACAACTAACGAGAGCACTGGCTGGAAGACTTCGACCGATGGTAAATTCAACAATCTGCCCGCTGGTTACTGGCTCTTTGTGACCGCTCAGGTCGGTTCGACTAAGGACGCTAATAAGACCAACGGTAATGAAGACGCGTTCACCTCGCCGATCTTTACCATCGTCGGCGGCGCCAATGTAAATGCGGAGCCCAAGAAGGACGTCCCCAATGTCACCAAGGCCATCAAGGACGACAAGGACGACAAGTGGGTTACGGACGACAACAAAACTGTTTTCCAAGCTGCAAACAAGGCAGCTGACTCCGCTGCTGGTCAGCTGGTTGAGTATCAGCTTGCCGGTACTGTCGCGAGCAACATCAACACGTACAATAAGTACTTCTACGCCTTCACGGACGAGCTTCCTCTCACGATGGTTCCAGAGCTTGGCAATGACAACAAGCCCGTTGTCGAGGTTATAATTGGCGAGAGCATCGTTAGTCCCGATTCCTATACAGTGTCCTACAATACGGATGACGGCAAGAATACCCTGTCCGTCTCTTTCGATAATCTGAAAGAAGCCAAGGATTCCAGCAACAATGCCATTACCGTTAACGGCGATTCGAAGGTCTATGTGAATTACAAGGCCAAGCTTGATCCTACGAAGATTTCGGCGGGCATGCTCGGTAAAGCACAAGAGAACAAGGTCAAACTGACCTATTCCAACAACCCGCATTCCGAGGGTACCGAGGGTACGGGAACCACGGTTGAACACCCTGCCTACGACTACACCTACGGCATCGATGTCACCAAGGTGGGCTCCGATGACGATACTAAGGGGCTCAAGGACGTTCAGTTCACGCTGCAGGAGAAAGACTCCGACAAATTTATCAAGGCCGACGGTACCACGACGACAGATAAAGATGCCGCAATACTGACCACCAACAACGAAGGTAAGATCAACGTTGTCGGTCTCGATGAGGGCACCTACATCCTTAAAGAGGTAACTCCGGCGCCTGGTTACAATAACTCTGCCTCCAATGGTGTCACGTTTACTATTGCCCGCGGCACGCTTAAGCAGGATGGCTCCGAAGTGAAACCGGACAAGGGTTCTGCCAACGTTACTGCTGCTGACGGTGTTATAAAGGCCGATTCTGCCGCCGTATCTACCGGTAAGCTCAGCTTCACCATCGTCGACCAGAAGGGCACCGGCCTCCCGCTGACCGGTCTCAACGGCGTGACGTTCACCTGGATTGCTGGTGGCGCGGTGCTGTGTATCGGCGTGGCGCACCTCATCCGCAGCCGTAAGCAGACTGAGGAGTCCGAGCAGGAGTAACGCTCGCTCACCCATCCCTTTGGCAGGTGGGAAGTGATGGCCATGAGACTTGCGGACACTTTTCTCGTCCATCGACGTTCTTGCTTTGCCATTCTCTTTTCGGGGCAGACTCCGCGCTGGAGTTTGCCCCGTTCTTTTTGAACAGCGCAGCCGGGGCGCCGTCGCTCGTATGATCGAGCGTATGATTAGCGAACAAATGTTTGCAAATATTGCGTTTACCAGCTGTAAGTGCGAGTGCTCGCAGTAAAATACCCTTGCGACGCATTCCGTGCGCGGGCGGCCGACGACTCGATCGGAGGTCCCCAAATGCTGAAATTCCTTAACGCGCTTGCCGCCCTCGCGGCGGTAGGCTCGTTCGTCATCGCGTTTCTTGACTCGTATGAGGTTCGGTTTAAGGTCCGTAGGCGCACGCGCGGTGCGGACGGTAGAAGGCATTTGCGCTGCAACAAGCGCAAATAAGAATGCCCGGGGTTAGAGGCCCGGGCATTTAACAAAACCAGAAAACTAGGCCGCCCGCGCTTTCGAACACTTACGCGGGATGCGTCGTTTTCTATTGCCATTGTATCCCGAATCGCCCAGCCGATTCGGGATATTTTGAAAACTCAAATGCGGGCCCATACTTGCACTGCGCAATGCTGCCAGGCTGCGTTGCGCAGCGCATGAGCTCGCTAATCGGCTATTATTTGTTCAGACAACTTGAGTTGTAGAGGAGTGACCGGCGATGGTGCAGGGCGCCAAACATATGAAGAGCAATAACACCGCGGCAAACGGTGGCTCAAGCCCCCAGCCCAAACCTCGACCAAAGCCTAAGCGTCGTCGCAAGCGGCTGCCGCGCTGGGCTGACCGGCTCATCACTATCGTCATCATCCTTATTGGCGTGGGCCTTATGACGTGGCCGTGGATCTTGGACCGGCTCGAGGCCTCGGGCGTGTTCAACCAGATCAGCACCGTGTCCAGCACCGTGGACGCGCTTTCCGAAGAGGAGCGCGAGCGCATCTTGCTACAGGCGCGCTCCTTTAACGAGCAGCTGGCGGGCGAGGCCACCGAGCTTCCCACCGACCAGATTGAGCCCTACGATCAGCAGCTCATCTTTGACCGCGACCCCATGATGAGCTGGGTCGAGATTCCCTCCATCGACGTGAGCATGCCCATCTACCACGGCACGAGCGAGGAAGTCCTTATGGCGGGCGTCGGCCACCTGGAGGGCACGAGCCTGCCGGTGGGCGGTACCTCGACGCATTGCGTGCTTACCGCGCACTCGGGTATGCGCAACCTGAGCATGTTCGACGACATCCGCTCGCTGGAGCCCGGCGACCTAGTGCTGTTGCACACCATGAACAAGACGCTTGCCTACAAGATGGTGGACTCCGAGGTTGTGCTGCCCGAGGAGATGGAGTCGCTGACCATTGAGCCCGGCGCCGACAAGCTGACGCTCGTCACCTGCACGCCCTACGGTGTGAACGACCACCGCCTGCTGGTGCATTGCGTGCGCACCAAGTACAACAAGAAGGACGTCGACAAGCAAAAGTCGCTCGCCGGCCGCCACTGGGGCAAGCGCGAGTTCGCCGTGCTCATCGTGGTTATTGCCATCCTGCTGTTGCTACTGGACATCGTGATCCACACGATCCGCAAGCGCCGCAAGACCAAGGCCTCGGCATAGCCATTGTTCGGAACCACCACAATGGGGACAGGCACCTTTGTGGTGGTCGGGGGCTTCCAAACCGTCCCAACATTCGATGAAAATCGCGATTTTGCCGAAAAACGTCGAATGTTGGGACGGTTTTTGTTGTGGGCGGGACGGTTTTCGTTGTGGACGCGACGGTTTTCGCTGCGGGCAGTACGGTTTTCGCTTTGGACGGTGCGGTTTCGCTGCAGAACCGCCAGCCCGCCGCCTGCCAACCGCCTCCCTCGTTACGTTTTCGCTGCATTTGGGTAAAGCACCTGCTCCAAGCGGCGTTGCCTTGTATACTAGAGCGGTTTATCTGTTATGCGGAAGGGAGCGCCTATGGCACTCAGCGAGAAAGACGTGCGCGGCATCGCCGAGTACGCAAAGATCGCACTGACCGATGACGAGCTCACCCAGATGACGTCCTACATGAACGACGCCGTCCAGATGCTCGAGCCCGTCTTGCAATATGACTTGCCCGACGTGGAGCCCACGTTCCATCCCATCGGAAGCCTGTCCAACGTGATGGGCGACGACCTGCGCGAGCCCGAGCGTGACCTGCCGCTCGACGTTGCGCTCGAAAACGCCGGAAGCGCGCGCGAGCGTTACTTCCGCGTGCCGTCCATTTTGGGAGAGGGGGAGAGCGAGTAATGGCGCTAAGCTTCGATTCCCTTACCGCCGCCCAGATCGCCGCGGGCGTTTCCGCCGGCGACTTTACCGCTACCGAGGTGGCCCAGGCCTCCCTTGCCGCCATCGAGGCGCGTGAGGGCGGGGTCCAGGCATTCCTGCAGGTGGCGCCCGAGCTCGCGCTCGAGGCCGCTGCGCGCGTGGATGCCGACCGTGCCGCAGGCAAGCCGCTGCCCCCGCTCGCGGGCGTGCCGCTGGCCATCAAGGACAACATGAACCTCGTGGGCACGCGCACCACCTGCGCTTCCCGCGTGCTCGGGGACTACCAGAGCGTCTACACCGCTACCTGCGTCCAGCGCATGCTCGACGCCGGCTGCCTGCCCATGGGCAAGGCCAACATGGACGAGTTTGCCTTTGGCAGTTCCACCGAGAGCTCGGCGTTCCACCGCACCAACAACCCCTGGGATACCGAGCGCGTGCCCGGCGGCTCCTCGGGCGGCTCCGCTGCCGCCGTCGCCGCGGGCGAGGTCGCGCTCTCGCTGGGCTCGGACACCGGCGGCTCCATTCGCCAGCCGGCGTCGCTGTGCGGCGTGGTGGGCTTTAAGCCCACGTACGGTGCCGTGAGCCGTTACGGCGTGGTTGCCTTTGGCTCGTCGCTCGACCAGGTGGGCCCCTTTGGCCGCACGGTCGAGGATGTCGCGCTGGCCATGAACGCGCTTACCGGCGCGGGCCATGATCCGTACGACTGCACCAGCCAGGATTGCGCCGTCGTCTTTACCGAGCACCTCAACGACAGCATCG
>DBFNYT010000034.1:0-4695 GCA_048425625.1 Collinsella sp.
TGGCCGTTTGGCCAGGGCCTCGTTTTGTGTGACAAAGGGACTGTCCCTTTGTCACACAAATTAACTACTTGAGGAGTTGGGCCATGGCGTTGACGAATTTTTGTACTTGGAGGGTGGGCTCGAGCGGGTGGTGCAGATAGACCGGCACCTCGCGGCCGCACAGGAACGGCACGCCCACAAAGGCCGGATGCACGCCCGACCACGCGCCGCAGGTGAGTACCGCGTCGCCTTTCTCCTCGGCCTCGTTAAAGAGTGCGAAGTCGAAGCTATCCACGTCGATCACGTCCACGCCGCCGTCGGCCAACAGGTCGATGCGCAGGCTGTCCATGGCATCGTTGCCGTGGCGCAGCACGCGCAGGCGCATGCCCTCCAAGTCGGCAACTGTGATGCGGCTCTTACGCGCAAGCGGGCTCGTGCGAGGCACATCGATATAAAACGGCACGTTGACGATGAGGAGCTTTTGGCACGCATCGCCCCAGCGCGGGGTCGAAAAGCTCGACTGCACCACATCGACCTCGCGGCCCAAGCTGCGCATAACGGTCTCGCGCTCGTCGTACAGGTCGCTCACCGGCACGATCTCAAAGCGCAACGACGGCTCCAACTCGTGCACGCCCGTCCACATCGAAAGCGTCTGACGGCCTGGGCACATCATCGATACGCCCAGGCGCACCGCGCCGCCATCGCCCGCTGCGCGTCGGGCACGGCGCAGGGCATCCTCGGACTGGCGCATGATCGAGCGTGCATCGTCCACCAGCAGAGCGCCCGCCGGCGTCACCTTGACGCCCGAGTGCGAGCGCTCGAACAGCGTGATGCCAAACTCGGCCTCAAAGCCCGACACCTGCTTGACGAGCGCCGGGGTCGACACGCGCAATTTTGCCGCCGCACGCGAGAAGCTTCCCAGCTCCGCGGCGGCCGATATGGCCTCGAGTCGTCGATCGTACACGTCAATCTCCCGTTTTCGCGCCCGTGGCCGCATGGGGCCACAGGGGGTTGTTTTCGCAGGTCACGCGCTCAATTGAGAATAAACTGCATCGCACAGTGTAAACCTACGGTTAACGCTATTCTAACAAATATGCAATTCACCTGCGCAAATGCAAAGCATACGATAACCAGCGAAAACCACGTGGGTCGGTTAATGGGAGCGACCCACCGGGAGGCACAAGAAGGGAAGTTCCTATGAGCAATTGGCTTAAGCTCGAGGGCGATGTCTGCGCCGTAACCGGCGCACTCGGCGGTATGGGCGTCGAGATTTGCCGCGAGTTCGCCCGCAACGGCGCCAACGTCGTCCTGCTCGACCTGGACGAGGAGAAGGTCAAGGCCGCAGCCGCCGACCTCGCCGCCGAGTTTGGCATCCACGCCGAGGGCTACAAGATGAACGCTACCGATGAAACCGAGGTTCAGGCTGCCGTCGACGCCACCATCGCCAACTTCGGCCGCGTCGACGTCCTCGTCAACACCGCCGGCATCCTGCGCTTCGCCGCCATGGAGGACCTGCCGCTAAGCGACTGGGAGCAGGTGCTCAACGTCAATCTCACCGGCTACTTCATCACCTCGCAGCGCTTTGGTCGCGAGATGATCAAGGCCGACCAGGGCCGCCTGGTGCACATCTCGACCGTCGCCAGCCACTCCCCCGAGACGTTCTCGGGCGTGTACAGCTCCACCAAGGCCGGCGTCAACATGATGTCCAAGATGCTCGCCGCCGAGTGGGGCCCCTACGGCGTCCGCTCCAACTGCGTCGAGCCCTGCTTCGTTAAGACCCCGATGTCGGCCAACTTCTACGCCGACCCCGAGGTCGAAAAGAGCCGCAGCCGCCTGATCGCCACGCGTCGCATCGGCGAGGTCAGTGATATCGCCAACGCCGTCATGTTCCTGGCGTCCAAGCGCTCGGACTTTACCACCGGCGACGCCATCAAGGTCGATGGTGGCTTCTCCAATATGATGGGCGACCTCACCGCCAAGCCCGGCGGCCGTCGCGCCTATGCCGACAACTACCTCAAGAACAAGGGTGTCGAGCTTTGGTCCGATGAGTCCGGTGTCGCCAAGCCGACCGACCAGTAAACCAACCTGGCAGGGAGGTCCCGCGGACACGCCCGCTCCTCCCCCGTATCGATTAGAAAGAGTCCAATGGCTTCCACCAACTCCAACAAGGGTCGCGCCGTCGTGCTTTCCGCCGCGTGCGTCACCATGTTCTTCATCAGCTCCATCGCGCTGTATTCCGTCGTGAGCAAGAACCTGCTCGCCGTCTACCCCGAGTGGTCCAGCGCCCTTACCTGGGCGTTCCCGGTCTTCCAGACCATCATGGCCGTGACGGGCATCTTCGCCGGCCGCATCTCCGACAAGATCGGTCCGCGCAACGTCGTGATCGCTGCCGCCGTGTGCTACGGCCTGGGCTGGTTCATGTCCGGCACCGTCACCGAGCCGTGGCAGTTCTACCTGTGGTTCTCGCTCGTCGCCGCCATCGGCAACGGTCTGGGCTACAACCCGGCGCTCACCACCGGCCAAAAGTGGTTCATTGACAAGAAGGGCCTCGCCTCCGGCATCACCCTGGCCGCTTCGACCGCCGGCCCCGCCGTGCTGTCCCCGGTGCTCGCCTCGCTGCTCATCCCGAGCCTGGGCATCTTTGGCGCCCTCAAGGCACTCGGCGTCATCTTCTTTGTGACGATCGCCGCCTCCGCCCTGTTCCTGAAGGCCCCCGAGGCCGGCTGGCTGCCCGAGGGCTTCGAGGCCCCCAAGGGCGGCGCGCATGCCGGCACCTTCGGCGACCTCACCCCGGGCGAGATGGTCAAGACCCCGCGCTTCTGGGTCCTCATCGTCACCTTCGCCTTTGCCGCCACCGCGGGCACCCTGCTCGTGGGCAAGGTTGCCTCCATCGCCGCCGTCCAGCTCTTCGCCGACCCCACGAGCGCCGCTGCCGTCGCCCTCGGCGGTGTGGTCGTCTCCGTCAACACCTGCGCCAACCTGGTCGGCCGTCTGTCCTTTGGTCAGATCATCGACAAGCTCGGTGCCTACAAGTCGCTGCTCATCAGCCTTGTCGTGACCATCGTCGCGCTCGTCATCATGTCGATGAGCTTTACGCAGAGCATGTTCTTTGTGGCGCTCGCCCTGCTCGGCTTTAGCTTTGGCGCCCTGCTCGTCATCTACCCGCCGCTCACCGGTGGCGCCTTCGGTACCAGCAACATCGGCGTCAACTACGGCATCATGTTTTTGGGCTATGCCGCTTCCACCTGGATCAGCCAGCCCATCACCGCCGTGCTGTATCACGCCGAGGCTGGCAGCGCCGCCTACCAGCAGTCCTTCTACGGCGCCATCGTGATCGCCGCCATCGCCGTCGTGCTCACCGTCTACATGATGGTCTCCGACAGCAAGAAGAAGTCCGCTTAGTAATTGCCAATGTGACAAAGGGACTGTCCCTTTGTCACATTCCATCGCCAACAGTATTAAGGAGTCGAAATGTCTGAGCTCAACCCCGTCCGCATTGCCGTTATCGGCGCCGGCGCCATGGGCCGCAACCACATCCGCCTTGTCACCGAGGAGCCCGAGGCCGAGCTCGTCGCCATCGCCGACGCCTTTGAGGGCGCCCGCGCCACGGCCGAGGCCGCCGGCGTGCCGTTTTACACCGATCCCGCCCAGATGATGGACGAGGTCAAGCCCGAGGCCGTCATTATCGCCACCCCCAACGACCTGCACTTGGGCGTTGCTCGCGAGGCCGTAAAGCGCAACATCGTGCCGCTGGTCGAAAAGCCGATCTCCAACGATCTTGAGGATGCCCAGGCCTTCGCCGCCGAGGCCGAGACCGCCGGCGTGCCCGTGCTCGTGGGCCAGCACCGTCGCCACAACCCCTTCGTCAACAAGGCCAAGGAGATCATCGAGTCCGGCGAGCTGGGCAAGCTTACTGTTTCGAGCTTCCACTACATGATCTATAAGAACGACGAGTATTTCGATGTCGAGTGGCGCCGCAAGAAGGGCGCCGGCCCGATCCTGGTCAACCTGGTTCACGACGTCGATCTACTCCGCTATCTGCTGGGCGAGCCCGTTGCCGTCCAGGGTATGCAGTCCAGCGCCGCCCGCGGTTTTGAGACCGAGGACTCCGCCGTGGTCAACGTCCGTTTTGCCGATGGCGCACTTGCGAGCATGACCATCTCCGACGCCACCGCCAGCCCCTGGAACTGGGAGGCAACCGCTCGCGAGGATCCGCAGTACCGCCCCTTCGACGCCGACGCCTACTTTATCGGCGGCACTAAGGGCGCCCTGTCGCTGCCCCGCCTGCACCAGTTCTCCTACGACGGCGCCTCTAACTGGCACAAGCCGCTGCAGATGGAGATCCCGGCTGTGGACCCGGCGCTGCCGCACAAGATGCAGCTCAAGCACTTTGTGAAGGTCGTCCGCCGCGAGGTCGAGCCCGTCGTGACCCCCGCCGATAACGTCAAGACGCTCACGCTTCTCAACGCCATCAAGGAGGCCGCCGAGACCGGCCAGCTCGTCGAGCTGTAATGCCTTAAGAGCGGGTCGCGGCAAACTCCCCGCCGAGCGCCTTGGCCCGCCGCCAACAAGCCCCTCTTCTTTGCCCCGCGAGCAGCCTCCTGCCCGCGGGGCCTTTTGCTACCTTGCCGACGATTTTTCTGGAGCGGGGGCTATTTTGCACCTCAGTCTGATTCGTTCGCCACGAAATGGGCCTATCTACTACGTTTAACCGAT